>DATMDV010000084.1:0-15900 GCA_035557475.1 Ilumatobacteraceae bacterium | reverse complement strand
CTACCCGGCGCCCCGAGGCGCCAAACGACCCATTCGGGAGAACCCCAGCGGCCGAGCGGGACAGCGCCGGGCCGGGACCCACAAGGGCGAGGGTCAATGACCACGGTTAGTCAGGCAGCGCGGGCCGGGCCGGTTCACTTTCGACCTGCAAATGGCGTGTACGGGACTTGGCAGATCTGGTCGATTCACCGAACCAAACGGACCTGACGACGAGGCCACACGAAAGGAAAGGGGTTCCTACCGTCTTGCGTGGAACGGCCTTCGGTTTGCACAGCCGAGTTGATGGGTAAGTGGGGGCGTTCCCCGCCCGGGCTACCAATTGGAAAGGACACCAACCATGGTCAATGATCCGATGCGAATCCTGAAGGCCGATCACCGCGAGGTCGAGAAGCTGCTCGACAAGCTGGCCGACTCCGAGGAAGGTCCCGAGCGCGAGCAAATGGTCGACGAACTCGTCACCAAGCTGAGCGCCCACATGGAGGCCGAGGAAGCGATCGTGTATCCGCCGGTCAAGACCGAGGTCGGCGAGGAGGACGAGGAAGAAGCCGAGATCGAGCATGGCCTCGCCCGCGAGGGACTCGAGAAGGTGCAGCAGATGGTCGAGATGCCGGGCTTCGGCGCCGCCGTGGAGATGCTCAAAGGTGGGATCTCTCACCACGTCGAGGAAGAAGAGACCCAGCTGCTGCCCGAGCTCAAAGAAAGCCTCGAGCGCGACGAGTGGCTGGCGATCGGCGATGCCCTCGTCGAAGCCAAGAAGGCCGCGGGGCTTCCCGTCCCGCAACCGCCCCGACGCAAGTCAACCAAGCGCACCAAGAGCACGAAGAGCAAGGCTGCTTGACCGGCGTGAGCTGGTCCAGCTCACGCGGCCGTCATTGCTTCATCCGACGTGGAAATGGCGGATGAAGCGACGTCGCGTAGTCACTCGCGCAAGACGACGAGCAGAACACATCGTGGCGATCACGCCGGCTCGTTTGGCTCCACTGGTGGGCCGGCCTGCTCACCGAGGACGGACAACCCGGGCGCGTCCGGATCGTCGGACGCGGCCGCGTCCTCGGTCTGTCGATCGCCTTCGAGCTCGTCACGGTCGCGGACGTCCGAATGTGACTCGTCGGCCGTTGGTTCTCCAGTCGGCTCTCCCGCCTCGGAATCATTGCTGTTCGTCACCACGACCTCCTGAGGCGATGGGCTGGCCTCGGCGAACAACTTTCGTTCGCCCGTGTCATCTACTTGTCAGCACGTCATCGGCGTCGGGGGCAGGGCGTGGGGATATCGGCGCTCCATCATCACCCCGAAGAGAGATGGCCGCAGCGATCCCGGCGGTCGCGCCCTTCGATGCCGCAACCTGCACGAGGTGCGGACCGGGTGTCATGTCGCCGGCCGCGTACACGTGCTCGACGGACGTCGCACAGTGATCGTCGACGAGCACGCATCCCTCGGACGACATCTCGCACCCGAGCTGGCGTGGCAGGTCACTCTGTTGTTCGTGACCCATGGTGCAGAACATCATCTCGCAGGAAACCTCGTCGCCCGATCTCAACCGAATCGATCGAAGCTGCGCGGGCTCGCCGGTCAAGCAGATGGGCTCGCCGACCACGGCACGGATCCCGAGCTGCTCGAGCGCGCCGAGATCTTCGTCGGGGGTGTCGACGATCACTGTGATCGACGTCGCCCAATCGAGCAGCCCAACCGCGAAGGGGGCGACGTCCCGATCGCCGATCACGGCCACAGACTTGCCTTGCGCCTCGTAGCCATCACAACTCGGGCAGCTGAACACGTTCGTGCCGAAGAACTCCTCGAAGCGGTCGATGGACGGGAAGGTGTCACGCACGCCGGTCGCGAGTATCAGGCGCAATGCTCCGACCTCGCTGCCGTCGTCAAGACGGATCTCGAAGCCCGATCGACCGCGTCCAACGGTTGCCACCCGTGCCGTATTGCGCACGTTGATTTCCGGATAGCTGCTGACTTCTCGCCGAGCGCTCTCGATCAGTTCACGCGGCGAGAAACCGTCGAGGCCGAGGTAGCCGTGGGTTGCATCGGCCCAGCGGTTCCGTTGTTCACCAGCGTCGAGCAGCATCACGCTTCGTCGATACCTGGCTGCCCACATGCTGGCTGCGAGCCCCGCCGGGCCGCCGCCGACCACGGCGATGTCGAAGGTGGTGTCATCGGCCATGAGCCCCATCTACCCGCACGACCCTCGGCTCACACCAGACGTAGGCGGTGCGCGGGGCCTACGGGTCTCGCCTGACACCTATGCGTCGTCGGTTGGGGACCCCTCGGTCAGACCGAGGATTGTGAGGACGCTTACAAGAGTCCCTCGGAGTGCTGGCACTCACAGTCGTCGCGCCGCACCGTCACACCAGCGTGGACGAGCTTGTTTTCGACTGGGGCGCAACTGGGGCGCAATCTCGGCCCTGGCTGTGGGAGTGCCTGGCTCGCACCGAACATGAACAGGTACTTCACGTGGAGCGGGTGACGGGAATCGAACCCGCATAGCCAGCTTGGAAGGCTGGAACTCTAACCATTGAGCTACACCCGCGTGAGCGGTCCGAAGGTTATCGGCCGGTGTCTCGACGACAAGGTGTCACACCCGCCCGCCATGATGCGCGGCCATGATGGACTCCATGGATCCCGATGCCGACGAGGTGGGCAAGAGCCTGATCGTCAAGGTGCGCAAGCTGCTGGCGATGGCCGAGGGCGCATCGAACGTCAACGAGGCCGACGCGTTCTCGCGCAAGGCGGCCGAGCTGATCGCCATGCACCGCATCGACCCGGCGCGGCTCGTGGCGTCGGCCGACGATCAGCTGGCCGTTCGATCGTTCCCGATCGGTCGGGGGGCGTACGTCAGGGCTCGCCTGGCGCTGCTGCAGACCATCGCCGAGGCCAATTCGTGCCGGCTCGTGTGGCAGGCCGGGCCGGTGGGCACGGTCGCCCTCGTCGCCGGCTTCGCGAGCGATCTCACCACGACCGAGATGCTCTACACGTCGCTCCACGCCCAGGCGTCGAGCCGGATGTCGGCCGAGCGGCGCAGCACCGGAGCGGCCACACAACGCTGGCGGCGGTCGTTCCTCCTCGGCTATGCGCACCAGGTCGGCAAGATGCTCCAGCGCACCCACGAGCGGGCGGCAGCAGCGCGGGGACCACAGCCGAACGACGCGGCATTGCCGGCGTTGCGAGCGCGTGAGCGCCAGGTCGCCGACTACGCGCGTTCGGCGTTCGGTCGCGTCGTCACCGCCCGGCCGGCGAGCGCAGCAACGGTCCACGGTTGGCAGGCGGGGCAGACGGCAGCGGCGCGAGCCGACGTCGGGCGGCGGGGGATCGGTGCATTACGGGCGATCGGTGCCGGCTCGTGACCGGCGACGACCACGGTCGAGCCGAGGTGTACGCGGCCGAGCTGGCTGCGTACGAGGGCACCGAGCTCGAAACCGTGGTCGAGTTCGACGCCCTGGTCGTGCTCTCCGACCGCGTGATGTCCGACGCGTGGTGGTCGAGGGGCCACGTCCAGGTCAGGCGGGCCAGGTCCGACGCCCGCTCGTCGACGACCCGTCACACCTCGCGCACGGCGATCCACCTCGCGGCTCCCCAGATGACTCCGGCCACCCTGATCCACGAGCTGGCGCACGTGCTCGCCGGCGTCGACGCCGGTCACGGCGCGCGGTTCCGTCGCGCTCACGTCGATCTGGCGTGCCTCGCCTTCGGCTCCGATCGTGGGCAATGGCTCGAGGCGGCGTACGCATCTGCCGGCCTGGCGCTCGGCGGACGGCGCTGGACGCCGCCGGCGCCGGCTCAGGCAGCGCGCAGCGCGATGGCGCTCGGGCCCATCGCGCTCTGAGCCGGCTGGGTCGCCTCGGTCACCGTCGTCCGCTTCCCACGCTGACGAACGTGACCAAAGTCTCCGAGGCCTCCCTCAGGAATCCTGCGGCGCCGAGACCTCGGCGAGACGTCGATCGAGAAAGCGGCGTTCGGCGGCGGACGTGTCGCAGGTGAGCGCGGCACGGTACGCGGCCGCGCTCTCGACGTCACGGCCGAGTCGCCGAAGCAGGTCGGCTCGGGCCGCGTGCCACAGATGGAAGTGCTCGAGACCGCTGATCGCGTCGACCAGCGGCAACCCGGCGGCCGGGCCGTCGCACTCGGCCACGGCGACGGCGCGGTTGAGCGACACGACCGGCGACGGCGAGCGGTGCTCGAGCAATCGGTAGAGCTCGGCGATCTCGACCCAGTCGGTCGCCTCGTAGGTCGGGCTCGTCGCGTGGCAAGCCGCGATCGCGGCCTGCAGCTGGTAGGGCCCCGGCGTGCCCGCTGAACGGCGTAATGCCTCGACGACGAGCTCGGTACCTTCACCGATCGCCGTGCGATCCCAGCGGCCACGATCCTGGTCGGCGAGGAGGACGAGCTCGCCGTCGCTGTCGACCCGAGTCGACCGGCGGGCGTCGGTGAGCAACAGGAGCCCGAGCAGTCCGGCCACCTCGCCCTCGTCGGGCAACAGATCGCGCAGCAAGCGGGCGAGACGCACGGCTTCGTCGCAGAGGTCGACGCGCACGAGGTCCTCGCCGCTCGACGCCGTATGACCCTCGGTGAACACGAGGTACACGACGCCGAGCACCGCCGGGAGGCGATCGGGCAGCTCGTGGTCGGCCGGCACCCGATACGGGATGTGGGCACCAGCGATCTTGCCCTTGGCCCGTACCAGGCGCTTGGCCATCGTCGCCTCTGGCACCAGTAGGGCCCTCGCGATCTCAGCCGTCGACAGGCCGCACAGCGTGCGCAGGCTGAGGGCTACACGTGCCTCGAGGGCGAGCGCCGGGTGGCAGCACGTGAAGATCAGCCGCAGCTGATCGTCGCGCACGACGGTGTCGGGGAGCGGTGACGGCTCACTGCCGAACAGATCCATGGTCGTGGCCTCCTTGCCCAACCGCTTCGCTTCTCGCCGCAGGCGGTCGAGGGCGCGGTTGCGGGCGACCACGGTCAACCAGGCGCGGGGGTCGTCGGGGACTCCGTCTCGCGGCCAGCGCTCGAGGGCGACGACGGCGGCGTCCTGCACTGCATCCTCGGCGAGGTCGAGGCTGCCGAGCGTCCGGGTGAGGGAGGCGAGCACACGCCCCCGCTCGACCCGGATCGTCTCGGCCAGCCGGTCAGGCGGACGGCTCAGCGTTACCCCATCTCGAGTACGGGGCGGACCTCGACCGAGCCACGCCACGCACCCGGGATCTGGGCGGCCCACTGGATTGCCTCGTCGAGATCGGCGCACTCGATCGTGTAGAAGCCGCCGAGCACTTCTTTCGTCTCCGCAAACGGCCCATCGCTGGTGACGACGTCGCCGCCCTTGCCGCCCTGCACGCGGACCGTGGTCGCGGTGCTCGTGGGCTGCAACGCATGACCTCCCCTGAGAACCTTCGCGGCCGCTTCACCGAAGGCGCCGTACTCAGCCATCTGGTCCTGGTGGGCTTCGTCCATCCAATCGGCGTCCTCGCCGTAGATCAGCGCAACGTAGGTGGGCATGTTCGTTCCTCTCTCTTCCGGCCGGACTTCCCGACACATGGGAAGGACGAACGAGCGCACCGCCGATGGACACCTCGGGCGGACTTCCGCGGAAATCTACTGGCGGCCGGACGGCACGGCCGTGGGCGCGATCCAACGCGATCGAGGGCAGGGCGGCCCGTACGAGGCCACGTGGCGCTAGATGCGGCGCACCTTGATGGTGTACTTGCCAACGCCGCTGGCGCGGTTGTAGTGGCGCACTTGCACGTAGTACAGCCCTGGGATCAGGTCGGCGGCGATGTGCGCGTTGGTGTCGACGCCGCTGTCGTCGTCCTCGGCGATCAACGCGGTCTGGCTGTCGGGGCCGTACAGCTTCATCACCACATCGGTCGGTCCCCGCGTGTCGACGACATGACTGCCGCCGGTCGAAACCTTGAACTTGAACAGATCCTCTTCGCCCGCTTTGCCGATGGAGGCCGACGTACGCCGCGGTGGATTGACCTTGATCTCCTTCGCGTCGTCGACCGTGGTCGCCGTCTTGGGGTACGCCTCGGCGCTCGCGATATAGCTCTTGTCGACGCTCGACAGCACCTCATTGGCGTGCGTACCGACACCGCTCTGGACCCAGTTTCCCGGAAAGAAGTAGAGCATGATCGAGTCGGGATCAAAGGCAGTGCCTTTGATCTGATCGATCTGATACTTCCGAAGCACATTGTGTCGGATTTGCGCTTCGTCCCAGTTGTTGGGCGGCCCGGACAGATCCTGGATCACCCTGGCTTCGTTCCACTCGATGCCGCCCGCCGGGTTCTGGTGCTCATGGGCCAAGCCGATGGCATGGCCGAACTCGTGGCCCGCAGTTCCACCGTCGAGGAATCCGAGGTTCATCGTCGGCTGGTCGACCGGGATCCCGCGGTTGTCGGTACCGACGTACGACCACGCCCCGTCGTTCTGATCGAACGTGATGCGGATCTCGGCATCCGGCGCGTTGTTGAAGTCGAACTTGAGGTTGGCGTGCTGCGTCCACCACAGTGCTTGCTCTCTCGCCGTGGCCTGCTCCGCCGCCGTCCCACCCATGAAGCGCACCCGCAGCGTGGTGCCATTCATCCAGAGCTTTCCGATCGGAATGATTGCGCGTGTACCGCCGCCACGTCGCGTCGTGGGTCGAAAGCGCATGAGGTCGGATGGCAGGAGCCGGTCGATGCAGACCTTGAGACGTTGGGCCATGGTGGTCCTCCTATGCACGAGCGAACACGCCCCGCTGACGCTGGGTGCGCGGGCAGACTACGCCGCGCTGAACGAGGCCAACGCCCAATTCGTTCGTCGCAACAGCGCTCGTTCGAGGGGCGTTGGTTTCGTGGTCACACGCGACTCGAACCGTGGGGGGAGCGGACCGCACGCAAATCGGCCGGGATGGCGAGCCGTTGGTCTAATTTGCGACGCGCACCCTGCAGAACGGAGCATCGCGATGGCCGATTCATCAGACACAACCGCGGCGTGGCGTCCGTGGCGCGTCGCCGAGAAGTCCGGATTCGAAGTGGACGATCCCAGGGGTGTCGTGGGGCTCATCCAGATCGACAAGAAGCAGTTCTGGGTGACGAATGCGTTCCGCTTCAATGATGAATCGGTCGTGAAGATGCTGACGGACCGCCTGATTCGGGATGGGAAAGGAACCGAAGAGGCGCGGGACAGAGTCGACGACGCCCGAACGTTCACGCCCAGTGAGGAGAACCCGACCGACCTGGCATCGATCCCTCGATACATGCGGTGGTTCGAGAGCTCGTACGGCGCGCACACGCTCGCGGCGATCATCCACGATGACCTCATCGTGAAGAAGCCGAACGCCGGACCACTCGACAGCGACACCCTCTCTGACCGCTTCTTTCGCGAGATGATGAAGTCAGCCGGTGTGCCGTGGCTCAAGCGATGGATCATGTGGGCCGCCGTGGCACTCCGCTCGCGCTGGGCGGCGCGTGGACGGAGGCGGCTCTCGGTCCTCGTCTGGATTCTCCTCGCTGCCACCGGCATCGTCTCGGCCGTGTGGGCCTTCGGCTCGACGGTCTTCGACTGGAGTCATCCCGTCGACATCTGGCTGCTCGTGGTCATCGCGATCTTCCTCCCGTTCGCCGCAGCCCCGCTGTGGGGCAGGCAGTACGGCGGCGGACTCGTCGCCGCCATCGCTGCGCTCTGGATCCTGCCGGCGGCGGCCCTCGGCGGATTGGGATACGTCGTCTACCTCATCCTCGAACGTGGCGCGAAGCGGCTCGGACTCAGCTGAAATACGCGCGGGCGTCAGTCACCGACAGCGCGTCCGCCGACGCCATCGAGAAGGGCGAGGGCATCGCGTGCGTGCAGCTCGGAGCCGGCCGCGAACGCGTCCCGGTAGACCTCAGGATCCGTCTGTTGCACCAGGCGGGCGATCAGCTCGGATTCGCTCTGTCGTATCAACGGCCACGCCCGCAGGCCCGCCCGCTTGCGCAGCCCATCGGCGGCGCCGAGGGCCATCACCGCTGCCCGGTTGTCTCCTTCCGCGAGCGTGAGCTCGGCGTGGGCGATGAGCGCGAAGCTCAGGGTGAGCGCGCTGCGATGGGTGTCCTGGATCGCGTGCACTGCCTCGACGAGCAGCGCTCGTGCGTCGTCGAGGTGGCCGGCCCGCACCGCGAGCGATGCGAGCTGCGTTCGTGAACTCGACTCGAGCCAGGTGTTTCCATACCGGCCTCCGAGCTCGTTGACCTCGAGCAAGTATTCACGCGCGGTGTCATCTCGCCCGAGTGTCATCTGCAGCATGCCGACCGTCAGCGCCGCGAACGCCACGAATGGTTCGTTCTGCTGACGGAAGCCCTCCAGCGCGATCGAGGCGGCCTGGAGGGCGCCGTCGAAGTCGTCGACGATCGGCAACGTCCACGCGATGGCCAGCTGCAGGGCGCATTTCAGGTACGGATCATCGACGCGACCCTCGAATCGCTTGATGTCCTCGAGTGCGGCGAGGGCGCTGTCGTCGTCACCGACCTCGACGGCCGTGACGGTCCAGGTGAACAAGACCTCGGCACGGGCGTGGTCGTCCATCGTGTCCGCCTCGAGCCGCAGCTCGTCGATCCAGGCGCGGCCCTCTGGCATCCGGTCGTGCATCTGCCAGAAGAGCCAGAGCACGCGGAAGATGTGGGGGAGGGGCGTGGGGTCATGGCTGACGAACCACCGGATGGCGACTCGTACGTTCTCCTCCTCGGTTCGCAACCGCTCGGCCCAGGCCGAGTGTCGTTCAGCGGGCCAGTCGGCGTTCTCGATGAGTGAGCCGAAGAACTCGGCGTGTCGTTGCTCAACGGCGTCTCGGTTCGCACTGGCGGCGAGCCGTTCGGCGGCCAGCTCTCGTACCGATGTGAGCATGCGGAACCGTGGCCCGCCGTCGGTCGCGACGATGTTCACGAGACTGTGCCCGGCAAGGACATCCAGCGACTCGAGCGCCTCGTCGTCGGTGTGCCCGGAAACGTGCGTTGCGGCGGCGACCGTCCATCCGTCGACGAAGACCGAAAGACTGGCCAGAAGTTCCTGCTCGGCGTCGCCGAGGAGGTCGACGCTCCACTCGACTGTCGCGCGAAGGGTGCGTTGCCGTTCGGGGAGATCGACCGGGCCCACACCCAACGCATCGATCACGGTTTCGAGTCGGGCGAGCAACGCGACCGGGTCGAGCAGCCGGGTGCGCGCTGCCGCCAGCTCGATGGCGAGCGGCAGGCCGTCGAGGCGCCGGCAGATCTCGGCAATCGCCAGCGCGTTGTCCTCCGTCAGGGCGAAGTCGTAGCGGACGGCCTGGGCTCGATCGACGAACAACTGCACGGCGGGCAATGACGCGAGCTCCCCGATCGGCGGCCGCGCCGTGAACGCCGGGACGGTCAACGCACCGACCGGATACTCCCGTTCGGCGCGGATCCGCAACACGGTGCGGCTCGTCGCCAGGACCTGGAGCAAGGGGCAGCCGGCAAGGAGCTGGTCGAGCAGTGGCGCCACACCGACCACCACTTGCTCGAGGTTGTCCAACACGAGCAGCGTCGGGCTCTCTTCGAAGTGCTCGATCAGAGCGTCGACGGGCGGACGCGTTCCCTCGATGGTCGCGCCGACAGCCGTGGCGACGCGTGGGAGCACCTGCTCGGGCTGTGCAACCGACGCGAGCGGCACGAACACAGTCCGGCGTCGGTCGCCATCGTCGAGGTGCTCACCGACGGCGATCGCCAGCCGCGTCTTGCCGACGCCGCCCGGGCCGGTGAGGGTGACCAATCGCGCCTCCGGAGACTCGAGCAGTTTCGTCACCGCGTCGATGTCGCGCTTGCGGCCGATCAACGACGTCGACGACACGGGGAGGGATCGCGTTTCGCGCCGGGCCCTGCTCGACGTCGAGGACTCCGAACGATCGGCGTTTCGCGCCGCCGTCGCGAACCGCTCACTCAGGAGCGTGGCCAGGTCGTCGCGGACCAACCGGCCGAGCTCGCGCGGACTCGTGAACGTCCGGTAGGAGTCGCTCCCCTCGGCCTGCAGGTCGGTGATCATCGCGGTCAGCAGAGGTTCACGATCCGGTGCCGGCATCTTGACGTACAGCAGCCGAGGCAGCGAGTGGGAGAGTCGAAGCTCATCTTCGAGACCCGAGATGTCCATGCCCGGCCCGATCCAGCCGTAGCGCTCCCAGTAGAGGCCGATGAAGATGTCGGACTGCGCCAGGTAGGCCCGATACAGCTCGCGTGGTGGGTGTGGTCGGGCGCCGAGCTCGAACATCACCGGCGTCAGCCGCAGCGCCGAGATCGCGCGTGCCACCGCGGCGCGTTCGTCGGCGAGCTCCTGCAGTGTGGAACTCACGAAGACACGCAACCGCTGATCCGGTGTCCGGATCGCAGCGCCACCTTCCTGCTCCGTCGTCATGCACCGTCCTCGAGGAACTCACCGGGAGGTCTGAACTATCGCACCTCGAGACAGACGCCATGCCACATGTCGACCATCCTCAGGTAAGAGAGCTCGGACGCCCTCGAAAAGTCCCTTGACCTCAAGCCGACTTGAGCAATCAGACTCCGGAGTAGGACGTCCGAAAGGCGAAGCACGATATGGATGACGAGCAGACACCCGTGGTCGAGCGAACGACTTCGTCCGCGGACGACACGGCGGCCATCCGAGAATTGGTCGCCGCGGCCGAGCGATTTCAGAGCGACGTCGACCGGTTCATCGCCCTCCACACCGTGGACACGATGATCGTCAACATCGCAGGACGCCGCGTGCTCGGTCGCGAGAACCTCCGCCGGGCGATGCAACAGGCCCTCGACAGCCCGTTGGCGAAGGTCCTCACGACGACCGCAATCGACGACATCCGATTCCTACACCGCGACGTGGCGATCGTGAGTTGCACCAAACACGTGTCGGATCAACGCGAGTCCACATCCGAAGAGAACGCCGGAGCGGCTCTTCCCTCGACGGGCCGTCTCGCGTACGTCGTCGTCCGGGAGCGAGACGGGTGGCGGATCGCCTCTGCCCAAACCACCCCGATCAAGGACGCGTGACGTCTCGAACGGGCTGCGGTTCAGCGCATCCAGCCGAGCCACTCGATGATCTGTGTCGCGACGTTCTGGATCGGACCCTCGTTGGGGATCGCGAGGTCCTCGACACCGACCCCGACCGAATCGCTGAGCCATCGCGTCGCCACCTGCAGGTCGTCACGTCGTCCGGTCGTCGGGTCGGTCTGCAACCGTCGTGCGATCTCGGTCAACGGCACCTCGAGCCGCACGACCCGAAGCGGCATCGCCGTGGCCACCTGCAGCGCGTCTCGCTCCTCCCGGTCGCGAATTGCTCCGGCGAACACGACGTGACGAACGCCGACCGTGAGGTAGTTGCGAACGACGTCGGCGACGTTCGCGAGGTACACGCGTCTCCCCGTTGCGTCGTCCATTCCAGGTACCTCGAACCACGTCAGCCAGTCGAGGTCGAGCGCGCCGTAGGACACACCGCCACGTTCGAGCGTCTCTGCGATCTCGGCGGCGACTGATGACTTGCCAGTGCCGTACACGCCGGTGATCAGGACCCCGTCGACATCGTCAGCGGTGCTCACGTCGCCCAGTTCATCGCGCCGGCGACCATGGCGTCGTGTCGGCGCGCCGCGAAGTTGCCGACCGGTGGCCTGCGGTTACCGTGGTGACGTGGATTTCATCGATCGCATGGTCGAGAGCCGGATCGCGGAAGCGATCGAGCGTGGCGACTTGGATCCCGGTCCGTTGAAGGGTAAGCCGATCGAGGATCTCGATCGGCCTCGCCAGCAGGGCTGGTGGGCCGAGCAGTTCGTCCGGCGCGAACGGAGCCGGCTCGCCCGCGAGGAGGCGCTCGAGCGGATCACTTCGTGGCGCGTGCAGTTCTGGCGAGCGGCCACGATCGCCGACTTGCGGGTCGTGGTCGGGCAAGCGAACACCTGGGTCGATCGCGTGAACCGTCGCCTCGTCGCTGAGGATGCGATCCCAATGTTCGAGGCTGACGAAGTCGAACGATCGTGGCGATCGCTCTCCGGTCAACGCGCCGGGGTCGTCAGTCGGCGAACACGTCGCGGCTGAGTTGGATGAAGAACGTGTGGTCGTTGCCCTTGCTCGTGTCCTCGGCGTTGTACGACGCACGCGGCGTTCCGTCGGGAACCCGCTCCTCGGAGTAGATCGCGCCCACCGGGCAGACGTCGGGCTGATAGCACGCGGTGCACGACGTGCACTCGTCGACATTCACGTAGAGCAGGCTGTCGCCGAAGATGGCAACCGCGTCGGGGTTCGGGACGTGCGAGTTCTCGATGACGCCGCTGCCGGCCTCGATCTCGGAGAACAACGTGTTGTTCGCTGGATCGAATTCGTAGATGCACTGCACCGGACAGACGTCGACGCACGCACGATCCTTGGTGCCGATGCACGCTTCGGTGATGATCGCGACACCGCTCATTTGGACTCCTCACTGCCCCGCACAGGTCTACCCGGCGATCGCCCGCGGCATGCGTGATACGTGTTGAGGAGCGCTCCCGCCTACGACGTCTGCGGGGCGAACTGGCTCACCGTGAACGTGGCGCCTTGCGGGTCGCGCACGACCGCCGACTTCGTCCAGGCGTCGTCGACAGGGCCTGATACATCGGTCGCCCCGAGCCGCAGCGCCGATGCCACCATCTCGTCGCGATCGGCGACGGCAAACGTCACGTGCCAGTGCGGTACTTCGCCCTCGATGAGGGGCGCCAGCCACGCGATCGCGTCGGCGAAGCCCGGTGGCGCCGAGATGCCCTCCTGACGGCTGCGAATGTCGGGATCGACGGTCGCCTCGAGGTGGTCGCCGTAGCCGGGCCGGCGCCACATCGTCGCTCGCTGGCCGCCTCCGAAGTCGAGCTCGTCTGCCTCCCATCCGAACACCGCGGCGTAGAACGCCTTCGCGCTGTCGAGGTCGGCGGTGTGCAGATCGCTGAAGTTCCAGGACCCCGGCGCGTTGACGACCTGGGCGCCGAGCCGCCGCCGCGGCTGCCAGATTCGAAACGGCGCACCTCCCGGATCGACGAAGTTGGCCGCCCGACCGCCGTCCCCGGCATCTTGTGGCGGACTGCTGACCTGGCCGCCGGTCTTGGTGACTGCTGCGGCGATGGTGTCGGCGTCGTCGACCGCGATGTAGGTGTTCCATACTGCGGTCGATGCCGGTCCGGGCATCCCGATCGCCGCCACGTCATCGCCGTCGAGCTGGGCGATCAAGTAGTAGCCGGGCGCCGCCGGCGGCATTGCGTCCTCGAACGTCCAACCGAACAACGAGCCGTAGAAGTGACACGCGGCGTCCTTGTCAGGCTGCTCGGTGTCGATCCAACACGGAACTCCGCTCGGGTACGTCCTCATGCAACGCGAACGTATCCGTAGTCCACGGTGCGCAACGGTCGTCCTGGCGAGACGACGTTCGAACCGAGTCAGTCCAGCAGACTGACCAGGAACGAACGGGTTCGCTCCGCTTCTTCGGGCGTGCCAGTCGACTCACGAATGGCGAGCTCGGTCGCGCCGGCGTCGATGAAGCGCTGGGCCTGGGCACGTGCGGTTGCCTCGTCACCGATGATTCCGATGTCGACCTGACTCCGCACACCCTCGCGCTCGAGCATTGCCTTGAACACGGGAAACGTGGAGTAGGGCTTCGACGTCGCCGCGATCCTGTTTCGGGCGGACTCGGTGTCATCGGTGATGCAGGCAACGACGGCGGCGACGATTCTCGGCGGCGGTCGGCCGGCGTCGTCGGCCGCTGTCGTCATCGACGGAACGATGTGCTCGGCAAGCACGCGCGGACCCGCCGCCGCCGTGATGACGCCGTCGGCGAGCCGACCGGCGAGTCTCAGCATGCGTGGGCCAAGGGCGCCCATCAGGACAGGGGGCGGCTTGACGCCGTCGATGTCGAGCGCGCCCACCATCGTCAACCGCTCACCGCGCACGTCGGCCGGTTCCCCACGGAGCAGCGGGAGCAGTGCGTCCAGGTACTCGCGCATGAACTGGGCCGGACGCTCGTATGACATGCCAAGCCGTCCCTCGACGACGTGGCGGTGCGACACCCCGATGCCGAGGGTGAGCCGACCGTCGATGGCAGCCTGAGCGGTCAACGCCTCGGCTGCCAACGCCTGGGGATGACGCAGGACCGCCGGGATCAAAGCCGTCCCGATCTCGATCCTCGGCGCTTGGCGAGCCGCTGCTGCCATCGCGATGAACGGATTCAGACCCGACGCCTGGTGCGTCCAGACGATTGGGAAGCCGTCGGCGTCGGCGCGGCCGATCCGGTCGACAACGACGTCGAATGAACCGATTGCGTAGGGACCAACTCGCACAACCGTCGCTCCTCCCAAATAAGAGGATACTGATTCGCGGTCACGCCAGCAAGGTCCCCGAGGCGCCGTCCTGAACGCTCTGTGTCGTCGTCAGGCGACCTCGACGACGACGTGGGTGGGATTGGTGACGATGTCGTACACCGCCGAGCGCTTCTGCGATTGCGCCACGATCGCCTCGATGTCCGCTCGCGGCGCGTCGGCGTCGATGTCGAAGCGGACGCGAACGCCGTCGAAGCCGTTGCGCACGTCGGGGTCGGCGCCGAGGATGCCCAGAACGTTCATGTGTCCCTCGATCGTCGCCGTGACCGATCGCAGTTGAACATTGCGATGCTGAGCGACGGCCGCCACGCCTGCGGTCAAACAGCCGGCCAGCCCGACGAGCACGTACTCGACCGGGGTCGCGCCGAGATCCTGCGATGC
Organism: Ilumatobacteraceae bacterium; assembly: GCA_035557475.1. Taxonomy (GTDB): domain Bacteria; phylum Actinomycetota; class Acidimicrobiia; order Acidimicrobiales; family Ilumatobacteraceae; genus JALOLG01. The sequence goes on along the minus strand of DATMDV010000084.1, from coordinate 1,178 downwards.
GAAGCACTCCGGGTGGTCGACCTCGAACCGGTACGTCGTGCGATGGTTCATCTCCTGGCCGAGGCCGGCGAAACCGTCGACCGTCGACGTGCTGTGCGTTCCGTGCACCCACGAGCATGTTGCCCGCCAGGTGAAGTCGGCCGCGGCGGGCTGCTCGGTGAGGGCGTTGCGGGCGCCGATCAGGGCTTCGGTGTTGACGCCGTTGTCGACGGGCTTGTCGGTGATGGTCATGGTGCTTCTCCTTGGTGGGTCTCTGGGTTTCGAGCAGTGATGTCAGTCCGGGTTGCGGGCGGAAGCGACGACGAACTCGCCAGGCACGGCGTAGCCGCCGCGGTCGGTCCTGAAGTCCTCGATCGAGGCGAGGTACTCGTCCGCCACCTGGTCGCGGGTCTCGGCGTCGAAGCGGCCGTAGGCGAGCGCCACCGGACCGCCGAGGAATGCCGCGCCGAGTGCCTCGTCGCCGTCGCGATAGTCGAGCGAGACGCTCAGCCGCGACTCACCCTCGTCGACGAACCCAGCGCCACGGAGCAGTCCGGTCAGGATCCCGCGTGCGCCCAGGGCGAAGAAGTGCGGGCACACGTCACTCGTGACGCGTGCATCGACGATGCCGAACACCGAGGCCCAACCACAATGACGCCGATCGCCCCAGACGGAGACCACGACGCGACCGCCGGGCCGCAGCACCCGGCGCAACTCGGCGACTGCGACCGCCGGGTGGGGGACGTACATCAGGCCGAGCGAGCACAGGGCCACGTCGAACGGGCCGTCGACGGTCAGTTGTTCGGCGTCGCAGCAGGCGACCTCGACGTTGTCGGCCCCGGCGGTGGTGGCACGGACCTCGGTCGCCGACCCCATGCGCGGCGAGAGGTCCGTGGCCACCACCCGCCCGCCGGGGGAGACCGCAGCGGCGACGGCGATCGTCATCTCGCCGCTGCCGCAGGCAACGTCGAGCACGCGGTCGCCGGGCGCGAGCTCGGCCTTGTCGATCAGCAGCCGCTGGGCCGGCAGCAGCTGGCGTTGCCAGTACCGGGCGTAGTGGGTGGACGCGCGATCCCATCCACGCCGCTGGACCAGGAGATGTCGTCGGGCGTCCATCAGGCGGCACCGTCGACGATCGAGAGTGATCGGCGCATCGGGTTGGCGCGGCCGACGGCGTCGAGGATCGGGCTCAGTTGGTC
>DATMDV010000083.1:0-3513 GCA_035557475.1 Ilumatobacteraceae bacterium | reverse complement strand
GACGAGCCGGCATGGGCAACGCAGATCACACTGCTGTCGAACACGATCCGCGAGCGTCTGCTGACCGTGACCGGCGTCGAAGTCGACCGCGTCGATGTCCGCGTCTTCCGGCCTCGCTGATCTCGGGAAGCGAAGCGCCTTCGGCGCCGCTTCCCGAACCGGGTGTTCGATTCTGAACGACGGGTTCGGCCCGCGCGTTGCGTCCGTGGTTTCAGTCGGTGTCGGCGGGGGTCTCGGTGGTCGAGCCGGCGGAGTCGACTTGGTCCCCGATCCAGGTCGCCAGCGGCGGACCGGCCACGACGCCGACCGCGATCGTGACGACGAGCATCGCGATGCGCCGGATCCGGCGCCGCTTCTTCGCCTGGCGACGTTGCTCGGCGGCGCGGAGCGCAGCGGGGGAGGGCTCGCCGGCGCGTGGCTTGGTGGGCATGACGCCGTACGACGCGTTGGCGGCCGGGTTCAGGCGCAGGGGCGGCAACGACATCGGGGTGCCCACCGCGACGTCGGCGGGCGGCGTCGTGGGGAGCACGGGCGCCGGCGGCAGGGTCGGCACCGCACCGGCACCGTCGTCGCTGTCGTGGGTGAGCGTGTCCGTCGGATCCATGGTCGTTGTATCGGGGCTGGCGGGTCGGGTCTTGAGCCGCTCGTCTGGGATTCGTCGATCGCACGGCATGCTGGATCGATGAGCAAGCTCGAGGACCAGTTGCAGCACGATCTGACGGCGGCGATGAAGGCGCGCGACGAGCTCGCGACATCGACGCTGCGGATGGTCAGGGCGGCCCTGATGAATGTCGCCGTCGCCGGCGCCGAGGCGATCGAGCTCGGCGACGACCAGGTGATCGACGTGCTCCGGTCGGAGGCCAAGAAGCGGTCCGAAGCCGCCGAGGTCTACGCCGCGGCTGGGCGCACGGAGTCGGCCGCCAAGGAGCTCGCCGAACGCGCCGTGATCGAGCGTTACCTGCCCGCCGCGATGGGCGACGACGAGCTCGCCACGATCGTGGCCGAGGAGATCGCCCGGGCGGCTGCAGACGGGGTGACCGGTCCGAAGGGCACCGGTGTCGTGATCAAGGCGGTGCGCGAACGGGTCGGAACGGGTGCCGACGGGGCTCGGATCGCGGCTTCCGTCAAGGCGTTGCTGGCGTGACGAAAACGGGTCCAGAACGACCTTGGAACCGCGATCGACGTGACACCCCGCTGGTAGGATGAGAGGCGTTGCGATCACGTCATTCGTTCGACCCCCTCGGCCCCCCACAGGCCCGAATTCCGCCAGCGTATCGACGGTCTGATCGTCCGAGGCGAGCAGTCCTGTTCGCGAGCTCCAGCAGTCACCGAGGTACGCGTGTCAACCGCCCCTGAGTCCCCGAAAAGCGGCCGCAAAGTAGCTACCGACTACGACGCGAAAGACATCCAGGTCCTCGAAGGGCTCGATCCCGTTCGCAAGCGGCCGGGCATGTACGTCGGGTCGACCGGTCTCGCCGGCCTCCACCACCTGATCTGGGAAGTGGTCGACAACGCGGTCGACGAGGCGATGGCCGGGCACTGCACCCGCATCGACGTCACGTTGCAGGCCGATGGTGGTTGCCGGGTCGACGACAACGGCCGGGGAATCCCCGTCGACGCCTACCCGAGCGGGCCGCACAAGGGCAAGAGCGCCGTCGAGGTGGTGCTCACCGTCCTCCACGCCGGCGGCAAGTTCGGCGGCACCGGCTACAAGGTGTCGGGCGGCCTGCACGGCGTCGGCGTCAGCGTCGTCAACGCCCTGTCGGAGCGGTTCATCGTCGAGATCGACCGCGACGGCACCCGCTACCACCAGGAGTACGCCAAGGGCGGCAAGCCGCAGGGGCGGTTGCAGGCCGTCGGCGACACACCGAAGGCAGGCCGCTTCCGCCGCACGTCGGGCACCACCGTCACGTTCTGGCCCGATCCGACCATCTTCGCCGCCGAGGGCACCGAGTTCGTCTCCCGCACCGTGCTCGAGCGGCTGCAGACGATGGCGTTCCTCAACAAGGGCCTCGAGATCGTCTTCACCGACGAGCGCGAGGGCAAGGAACAGAAGGTCACATTCCAGTACAAGGGCGGCCTGATCGACTTCGTGAAGCACCTCAACGGCTCGAAGGAGCCGCTGTTCTCGAAGGTCTGCTCGTTCGAGGACGACGACGGCGAGGGTGGTCAGACGCTCGACATCGCGATCCAGTGGAACACCGGCTACTACGAGGGCATCCACGGTTACGCCAACGGCATCTCCACGACCGAGGGCGGGATGCACGTCGAGGGCTTCAAGACGGCCCTCACGTCGGTCATCAACAAGTACGCCCGGGCGAAGAACCTGCTGAAGGAGAAGGAAGACAACCTCCTCGGCGAGGACATTCGCGAGGGCCTCACCGCGATCATCTCCTGCAAGCTCCGCGATCCGCAGTTCGAGGGCCAGACCAAAGCGAAGCTCGGCAACGTCCCGATGCGATCGTTCGTCCAGAAGGCCACCAACGAGCGGCTCGCGGAGTGGCTCGAGGAGAATCCCACCGAGGCCAACAAGGTCGTCAAGAAGGGGATCGCGGCGTCGCTCGCACGCCTCGCGGCGAAGAACGCACGAAACGCGATCCGCCGCAAGACGGCGCTGTCGGGTGCGGGCATGCCCGACAAGCTCAAGGACTGCGCCAGCAAGAACGCCGACGAGAGCGAGCTGTTCATCGTCGAAGGCGACTCGGCAGGTGGGACGGCGCTCGACGCCCGCAACCCGTTCAACCAGGCGATCCTGCCGATCCGCGGCAAGATCCTCAACGTCGAGCGGGCCCGCGTCGACAAGATGCTCAAGAACAACGAGATCCAGGCCCTGATCACGGCCATCGGTGCCGGCGTCGGCGAGGAGTACGACGTCACCAAGGCCCGCTACCACAAGGTCATCGCGTTGTGCGACGCCGACGTCGACGGCAGCCACATCCGCACCCTGCTGCTGACGTTCTTCTTCCGCCAGATGCGCGACATGGTCGAGTCGGGTTACGTCTACATCGCCCAGCCGCCGCTGTACTCCACCGTCGTCGGCAAGGAGAAGGTCTACCTGAAAGACGACGTCGCCAAGGCCCGCTTCCTCGTGGAGCGTCCGAACCACAAGAAGGACTTCCAGCGCCTCAAGGGTCTCGGCGAGATGGACTGGCAGGAGCTGAAGGGGACGACGATGGACCCCTCCACGCGCACGCTCCTTCAGGTCAACGTCGAAGAGGCCGCAGAGGCCGACCACATCGTGAGCACGCTGATGGGTGATGACGTCGAGAGCCGCCGCAACTTCATCACCACCAACGCCCGCGACGTACGCCACCTCGACTTCTAGATCACGGACTCCAGATCATGTCTGACACACCGATCCCCCCCACCGACGACGATCTCATCGGCACTGCCGACGATCCGATCCAGCCGATCCAGCTCCAGGACGAGATGGAGAACTCGTTCCTCGAGTACGCGATGTCGGTCATCATGTCGCGCGCGCTTCCCGACGTGCGCGACGGCCTCAAGCCGGTG
>DATMDV010000082.1:0-5277 GCA_035557475.1 Ilumatobacteraceae bacterium | reverse complement strand
GGCGACGTCGAGGTGGTCGGTCATGGCTACTTCCAGGCCTCGTAGCCCTCGCGCTCGAGGCGCTCGGCCAGCTCGGGACCGCCGGAGTCGACGATGCGGCCGTCGATCAGGATGTGGACGACGTCGGGCTCGAGGTGGTCGAGCAGCCGCTGGTAGTGGGTGATGGCCAGGACCCCGAGCTCGGGCCGCTCGGCCCGCACCTCCTGGACCCCCCGGGCCACGACCTTCAGCGCGTCGATGTCCAGACCGGAGTCGGTCTCGTCGAGCACGGCCAGTTCGGGCTCCAGGATGGCCATCTGGAGGATCTCGTTGCGCTTCTTCTCGCCGCCGGAGAAGCCCTCGTTCAGGTAGCGGTCGGCGAAGGAGGGATCCATGTCGAGGCGTTCCATCCACTCCATGATCGCCAGCCGCAGCTCGAGGATCGAGAGGTCGATGCCCTTGCGGGCCGAGAGGGCCTGGCGCAGGAACTGGATCACCGACACACCGGGGATCTCCTGCGGGTACTGGAAGGCGAGGAACATGCCGGCCTTGGCCCGCTCGTCGGTCGGCCAGGCCGTGATGTCGTCGCCCTTGAACGTGATCGACCCGGCGGTGACCTCGTACTCGGGCGAACCCATCAGCGTCGTCCCGAGCGTGCTCTTCCCGGACCCGTTCGGGCCCATGATCGCGTGGATCTCGCCGGCGTTGACGGTGAGGTCGAGACCGCGCAGGATCTCGTGATCCGACCCTCCGGTGGGCACGACGGCGGGCTTGGCGTGCAACCCCTCGACAAGGAACAGCTCGCTCACGGCAACGAGTCTACGTGGGTCTCCCGGCAATTATCACTACGCCGGTAGGGGAAATGCGGGCGGCCCGGGCCGCCCGCATCTCGTGCCTACAGGCACTGCGGCAGGACGGCGCCGGTCGTCTGACCGGAGTACTCCCGGGCGGCCTCGACCATGATGCAGTCGATGGTGTTGTTGAACGGTGAGTAGTCGTCGGTCGGGTTGTCGGCCTCGTTGATGAACACCGCGTACACCGCCACCTGGCCGTTGTCGAACGTCATCCGCCCTCCCTCTGATCGCTGGATGTGGGGGCCGATCTGCGGTCGGTGGTCGAAGTCTCCGATCGCCTTCGTGGGCAGCCACGGTGTCACGGACTTGTCCCAGCCCCACGCGTTGCTGCCGGGCTTCATGGCGACGGTCACGATGCCGTCGCCGACGCCCGCGTCGAGCACTGCGTCGTCGTCGCTCCCGTTCAGACCGAGGAGCTCCCAGAACTTGTCGTAGGAATCCTCCTCGAGCAGGCCGTCGTTCTCGTGCACGGCGGCCAGGAACGTGGTCCACTCCCGCGGGGTCGTGACGTTGTCCCAGCCGGCCTCGTAGTCGGCCGCGGCGCCGCTGGTGCCGTGTGCGCTCGGGGAACCTGTCCCCACCATGTAGCGGTTGAGCCGCGTGTGGTCGAGTCCGAGATCGTCGAGCTCGTCGTTGATCGCGTCCATTCCGACGTATTGGATCAGCATGTTGGTCGCCCAGTTGTTGCTGTCGTCGATCATCTTGCGAGCGAGATACTCGAGCGTCTCGTCGTTGCCGACCTGCAGCGGACCACCGTCTGGTCCACCGAGGTCGGGACCTTGGTTGCCGCCGATCTGGGCCGGCAGTTCGAGCAATGTCTGCAGGCTGACACCCTCGCCGTCGACCTTCTGTCGCAACAGCGCGAGGAGGATTGCCGGCTTGACCGTGCTCGACATGCTGAAGATCTGGTCGGCGTGGGCCATCACCGACTCGCCGGTGGTCAGGTTGACCACCGCGGCGCCGGCCCGCCCGGGGCTGCAGTTGACCTCTTCGAGGACCTGCTGGCCGAGCGGCGAAGCATCGTTGATGGCGTTGGGGGCGCTGAGCGTCCAGATCGCACCGAGGCGGGCGCTGTTGCCGTTGTCCGTCGCGTAGAAGTTTGTGGCCGGCATGCCGGCGCACCAGTAGTTGTTGTCGAGGCGCTGGAACAGGTACCAGTCACTGTCGATCCGGACGCCCCAGTTCGGGCCGTCCTGCTTCCACCAGATCCCGTGGTAATACATGTCCCGACCAACCGTGGTGGCGTCGAGGTGCACCTGGCGGTAGCCCATCCCGACGTAGTCGTCGAACAGCTCCTGGTACTCCTCCTCGTCCATCGATGCATGGATACGGGCGGCGCACTTTTTGGCGCTGATCCAGGTGGCGACGAAGCGCAGCATCCCGTCAGCGCCGCGGTACCCCTCGACCCGTTCGGGCGCGAATCCCTGCGCCGCGTACGTGTCAGACAGGTCTTCCAGCTCGGCAGCGGTCGCGGCGAACACGACCCGCCAGCCCACCCCGGCCGCGTTGTTCTCCCAGATCGCGTTGTAGCGGACGCCCGCAGGCGTGTTGAAACCACTGATGTCGGTGATTCGGAACCCGTCCTTGAACGTCGCGTAGTCGTCGGTGAGCTCGTCGAGGGTGAGCCCCGAGCTCACGTGCCACGGCGGTCCAGCCATCTGCACCCACCGTGTGGCGAACCGCACCTCACCGTGGTCCTGATAGCCGGCGAGCCGCAACGGCCGGAAGCCCGAGGCGGCAAGCCCGGTCACGTCGTCGACGAAGTCAGTCTCCAGCTGCTTCTCGGTGAGGGCGGTCCGGAACGCGTACGGCGCTCGAAGCTCCTCGTAGTCGACTTTGGGGCAGGCACTGGGAGGGACCCGGCCCGGTCCGCCGGGCTCCTTCGCCGCGGCGACCCCACTGAGGCACGGCATCAGCGCAAGGACTGCGGCGGCTGTTGCGGCGAGCGAGCGAACGTTCATGATCACGACTCCTTCCGGTGTCGGTCCACCTCTGAACCGGCTGCGGGCAAGAGCGGCGAGCCGACCGGTTCTGGCACTTTTCGCGGTCTCGACCTCAGGCGGTGCCGGCGGCGGGATGGCACGTACGCTCCGCCCCATGTACCGACCGAACGCGTTCGCCGAGGACGACCTCGACGCCGTCCTCGCCATGATCGATCAGACGTCGCTGGCGCACCTCGTCGTGCACACGTCCGACGGGTTCGAGTCGTCGCCGCTGCCGATCCTTGCCGACGTCCGTGACGGGACCGTCCACCTTCGTGGCCACCTCGCGCGACCGAACCCGCTGTGGCGGTCGGCGCCGTGCGACGCGCTCGTGATCGTCGCCCTGAGCGACGCGTACATCTCGCCGTCGTGGTACCCGTCGAAGGCGGTGAACGGCAAGGTCGTCCCGACGTGGAACTACGAAGTGGTCCACGCTCACGGCAAGCTCATCGCCCACGACGATGTCGAGTGGCTGGAGCGGCTGGTGCGCGACCTCGCCGAGTGCCACGAGCGTGCCAACGCCGAGCCTTGGGGGGTCGACGACGCACCGGCTGACTACGTCGCCGCGATGCTGCGCGGCATCGTCGGCGTCGAGGTCGCGGTCGAGCGCATCGAGGGCAAGCGCAAGCTGAGCCAGAACCGCTCGGAGGAGGACCAGCGCGGCGCCGTCGCGGGACTCGAAGCAGCTGGGGCGCCACGTTCAGTTGCGATCGCCGAAGCGATGCGGCGCGAGCTGACCTGAGAGCGGCGTCGGATCAGGCGCGGCGATCGGCGGCGAGCGCCCGCCAGATCGTGCGGTAGCTGGCGTACTCGACGCCGGTGCCGACGTAGCCGGACTCGTGCATCGCCCGGTGGTAGCGCGGCAGGTTGCGGAACGGCACGCCGGCGTCGACGTGGTGAGCGAGGTGCCATCCGATGTTGTACGGCACGAGCAGGAACCGGGCGATCGGGTGTTGGGTGACCGAGTGGGTGGTGACACGCCGATCGCTCGACGCCTCGAGGCCGCCGTGCTCGGCGATCGAACGCAGCCGGTTGATCACGCGCCAGACGGTGAGGTACGGCAGCAACCACAGCAGCGGATAGACGAGCGGGTACCCCGCCGCGATCGACGCCGCGAACAGCACGGCCTGAACGGCGACGATCTTCCACAGCGTGCGGCGCACGCGCCGATCGGACGATCGGAAGCCCGCCGACTGCTCGCGGAACAACCGCAACCCAGTGCGACCGGTCAGGTCGCGCACGAGCTTGCGACGCAGACTGGCGGCACCGATCGGATACCCGATGTAGAGGGGGATGTCGGGCTCGTCGGGTCCGAACTCCTGGCGGTGGTGCGCCATGTGCACGCGCCGATACGCGTCGGTCGACGTGAAGCTCGGATAGCCGAGCATCCACCGCCCGACGACGTCGTTCAGCTTGCGGTTGGCGAACAGCAGGCGATGAGCAGCTTCGTGCATCAAGGACGCGAACTGGGCGTGCGTGCGACCCATCAGCACGAAGCCGATCGGCCATGCCCACGGGCCGAAGCGGATCGTCGCCCACAGCACGAACGCGGTCTGCGCGTACAGCCCGACGACGCTCAGCGCATTGCGGAACGAGGGGATGCGGCGCAGCTCGCCACGGAAGTCCGATTGCGGGCGACCGTCAGGTCGGACGAGCGCGGTGTCGCGGCCCGGTGCCAGCAGTTCGCGGGGCAACACCATGCCGCCCAACCGGCGCGATTCCACGACGCCATCGTCGATCACGACGCCGTCACCGATCCGCCCCGCACCCCGGCCTCACCACTCCGGCGACGTTATCTCGGCGTCGCGCAGATCTTCCTTCCAGGCGCGGAACCGCTCGTGTCGGGAACCGCTCGGGCCGACGCCCTCGCCGGTGCCGTCGGGATGGAGCCGGAACACGAACTGGCGGTTCAGGTCGCCCTCGTCGCACGCCCAGTACCGGGCATCACCGCCCGTCGCCGGACCAGCGCGCCAGAGCAGCCACCGGCCGATCCGGCGCTTGTACTCGGCGATCGGTGCGTCGTGGAGGTCGGATCCGAGCACGCGCAGTTCGTTCGGGGCTTCGAGCCAGGCGCTGGCGGGGATGTTGCGATCGCGCACGGGTGTGTCGGGCAGCTGACCGGTGTGGACCGGTGTGTGGTCGGTGGGTCGTTCGTCGTAGCGCACAGCAGCTCCCTGCCGACATTGTCGCGGCCCCCCAACCCTCGCCCCAACCTGCGATCTCGTGAAGTTTCGGCGTGGTCAGGGCGCCGAGACTTCACGAGATCGGTGATCTGGCCGTAATGCGATCGGGGTCGGTGGCGTTGTTGCTCGTGCATCCATGAGGAGGACGCGATGAATCGATGGGTCATTGCTGTAGCACTCACGGCATCCACCGTGGCGGGGACGTCGGTGAGCGCGACATCGGGGGCGTCGAACGACGAGTTCAAGGTCGTGCGACTCGAGTGTGCCGTGCGTGCCGCA
>DATMDV010000081.1:0-7575 GCA_035557475.1 Ilumatobacteraceae bacterium | reverse complement strand
TCCGGCGGCCGATGGCAGCGACGGCCGCTGTCGCCACGCGTCGGGCCGGTGCCGTCGCCATCGCCGCCCCGACGAGGATCGACGCCGCACGGGTGTCGGTGCCCATGTAGATCCGGGTCGGGTCGGCGCCTGGTTCGTACGACAGGAGCATCACCACGAACGAGGCGATGACGCCGCCGAGGCAGACGGCGAGCAGGTTGCGCTGCCGGTATCTGCGCTTGCTCACCTTCCACACGGCGAGCACGACGAGCGGCCACACCACGTAGAACTGCTCCTCGATGGCGAGGCTCCAGAGGTGATCGAACATCGAAGGCTGGTCGAACGACGCCCAGTACCCGTCCGCCTCACCGATGAAGTGCCAGTTGGCCATGTAGGCGAGCGCCCAACCACCGGTGCGGCGCACTCCGTCGAGCTCGGCGGGTGATCCCAGCATCCACGCGCCGAGGGCGACGACGGCGATGAGGACGAACACCGCCGGGAGCAGACGCCGGAACCGCCGTCCCCAGAACGCGAGCAGTTGCACGCCGCCCTGCTCGGCGTCGCGCAGCAGCAGCGATGTGATCAGAAAGCCCGACAGGGCGAAGAACAGATCGACGCCCAAGAACCCGCCCCGGAGGTGACCGGCATGGAACAGCAGCACGGCGACGACGGCCGCCGCCCGTAGCCCGTCGAGGGCCGGGACGTGTTCCCATATGAAGTGGGCTGGGGCGAGACTCGACCGCGCGCGTCGAGCTGATCCGCGTCCAGTTGGTGCACGTCTGGGCCGTGTGTTTCCCGCCAAGGAATCCACCCTCAAGGTCTCCGCGGTCTCTGCGCGCGGAGGCGTTCGCCGATGGGCGAGTACTTCACGATGCAGACCAGGGCGCGCACGCCATCGCGCCATCCGATCTTCTTGCCCTCGGCGTAGGTCCGACCGGCGTACGAGATGCCGACCTCGTAGATGCGCAGCCCGCGGCGGGCCAGCTTGGCGGTGATCTCGGGCTCGAAGCCGAACCGATCCTCCTCGATCTCGATCGACTGGATCACGTCGCGGCGGAAGCCCTTGTAACACGTCTCCATGTCGGTCAGGTTCAAGTCGGTGAACATGTTCGAGAGCAGCGTCAGGCACTTGTTGCCGACCGAGTGCCAGAAATAGAGCACCCGGTGCGGCCGGCCGGACAAGAACCGTGATCCGTAGACGACATCGGCGATGTCGGAGGCCAGTGGCTCGATGAGATGGTCGTACTCGGACGGGTCGTACTCGAGGTCGGCATCCTGGACGAGCACGAACTCGGCGGTCGCGAGGGCGAAGCCGGTGCGCAGCGCGGCGCCCTTGCCCTGGTTGTGTTCGTGGAACACGACGCGTACCCGTTCGTCGGTGACACCGACGAGCAGGTCGCGGGTGCCGTCGGTCGAGCCGTCGTCGACGATGAGGACCTCGGCGACCCACGCCGACTCGAGGACGCGTTTGATCAGCGACACGATCGTCGCGTGCTCGTTGTAACAGGGCACGACGACGGAGAGGCAGCTACGCGGTGAACCCGTCACGGACGCGAAAGGCTACTGCCCGGAACCCTGCGTCCGCCGTCTGGGCGGCTCGGCCGCGAGCGAACCGGCGAGCAGCGCGAGGACCAGCATTCCTGGGCGGTGGAGGTCTTCGAACGTGCCCGGCCAGCCGGCGTTCGGGAACGGCCGGTAGCGCATGACCCGCCACAGCACGACCGCCCCGCACCAGAGCCAGATCGCCAGTGCAGCGGCGGCGAGCAGGCGGGCTCGGCCGAGCGCGACCGCGACCGCGGCGAGCGCGAACGCCACGAGTGCCCAACCCGGCCCGGCCAGCAGGAGACCCGCGGCCGTGGCGACGATCGGACCGGCCCAGACCTGGCGCCGGGTCGCAACAGGGTCGCGCCCGAGGCCGATCAGCCGCGGCGAACGGGCGACGGCGAACGGGCGGCGGCGCCGATCGGCGACCGCAAGCACGACGCAGGCGATGACCGCCAGCCCGCTCAGCCACAGGCCGACGGTGACTGTGCGCTGTGGCGTCCACGTGAACGTCACCGTTCGGGGGGTATCCGACGGGGGCAGGCGCCAGCCATTGAACCCGCCGTCGACCAGCCGTCCGGGACCGAGATCCTCGTCGTCGTCACCGTCGATGTCGGCGACCCATCCGTCGTTGAGCCCCTCACCGAGCACGACCCAGCAGCCCGCCGGGCACGGGCCGACCCGTACGGTGCGCGAGGTCCGCTCCTGGTCGAGCACCTCGACGTCGACGGGACCACCGGCAACCGGTCCACTCGGCGCCTGATCGTGGAGCACGAAGCGGTCGACGTCGAGGCCGGTCTCGACGCCGGGGCGGCTCGCGATCCGGATCGTGGCGAGCTGCGCCGCGGCGGGGATCCCACCGGCACGGCCTCGGCAAGGAAAGGCCACGATCGGTTCGCCGGCGAGCACGGCGCCGATCCGGACGGTGCCGAGGTCGAACGTCGCCGGGAGACCATCGATGCTCAGCACCTCGCGGCATCCCAGGTCGACCTCGGCCGGGATCGGCACGGCGTCCGCACCATCGAGACGGATCTCGGCGACCGCGGCCGGGAGGGCGACGATCTCGTTCGACCGCCGGTCGCGAGTCGTCAGCACCTCGGCACCGGTGATCGTGACCCTTGCCTCACCCGCAACGGGGAGGGCGCCGACGTCGACGCGGCTCCATCCGTCGGCATCGGCGGGCGGGACCGCAACCGGAAGGTCGGCACCGCTGCCGCTCACCGTGATCTGGGTGATCGGTGAGAAGTCGCCGGCGGGTTGGCGGAGCTCGATCGTCGACACGGTGGTCGTCGCGACCGGCACGGTCAGCGTCGGGCCGATCGGTCGTCCGAACGGAGTGATCCATGCCGTCTCGAGGTCGCCGTCGGTCGCTGCCCACCCGCCGGCGGTCGGCATCCCGGTGAGCCGTTCCGACGCCGTCGCGCCGGAGAGCCCGAGCAGCCCGGCGATCACCGAGTCGTCGGCGCGAGCCGAGAGCCGCAGCGTCAAGTCGATGTTCGCGGCGTACCCCGGCGGCACCGTGACGTCGCGCACGAGCCGGGGTTCCGGGTCACGCCGCCAGCGATTGGCGGGGTCGACACGCAGGCGAGTGAACACTTGGTCGATCGGGGTTTCGATCAGCTCGCCGGCGCCGATCTTCGCCACCCAGTCGGTGGGCGGCCGGATGACTTCGAGCGTTGGCCCGAGGCCGGTGCGGATCTCGGCGAAGCCGACCGCATCGAGACCGGTCGCGACGAGACCGTTGCCGGATCCGGGCGCGGCGTCCGTCGCCGCGATCGTCAGCCGTACTGTCGTGCCGGCGGTAGGAAGCCGCAACGTCTGGCCGGCCGATCGCGACGTCTCGTCGAGGTCGAATCGCACCGACGTCCCATCGTCGACGCTCACGTCGATGGCTGTGATCCACCGGTTCGGCGCGGCACCCGTCGATCCGTCGATCGGCTGCACGACGTCGATCGAGTCGACGGGTTCCTCGGCGGTCAGCTCGATGAACTGACCCGTGGCGTCGAAGCGGTCGGCAACCCGCCACGCGGTCGTCGCGTCGCCGTCGATCGCCATCGCGGCACGGTCCTCGGGGCGGTACGCGAACACCTCGCCGTAGGCACTGGCATGAGCCGTCACGAGTCCGGTCTGGATCGCGACGGTCTGCGACGCGGCGTCGGCGTCTTCGAACACCTCCAGCCGTTGATCGGCGCTGTCGAACGTGGCCACCCCCGGCTCCTCGCCGCCGGACTCTGTGAACCCGCGGGTGTCCTGGCTGCCGCGCCACTGGCGAGCCTGGTCGCGGTTCGAGTCGGTGACGATCAGGCCGTGCAACGGCAGATCCGACGTCCCGCTGGCTGTGTAGACGATCAGCTCGGTGCCGTCGATCAGCCCGGCCGCGGCGGCGTCGACGACACCGTCGCCGCTCCCCACGATCGCGACGACCCCGGACTTGGCGCGGATGACACCGACCGGATCCTCGACCGGTACCAACCACACCGGCGCCAGCGCGGCACCGACGCGGTGATCGCCGACGGACCGCTCGTCGACCATCGGCAGCACCGACGACGGGACGACCGGGTCGCCGTACGTGATCGGGTCGCCGAGGTTGTCCGGGTCACCGATGAGAAGCGCCGCCGTGACCTCCGGCCGAGGGCTGCGGAACCGGTCGGTGCGGATGTCGTTGGGCGCCCAAATGGTGTCGACGCCGAACAGCCGGGCGACCGGTGCCAGTGCCGCCGACTCGGCGATCCCGCTCTGGAGGCGGTCGTCGAGCGCGTAGAGCAGGTCCATCGCCGGCGTGCTGCCGAGCGGCAACAGGTCACGGCTGACGAAAGGCCGCTCGGTCAGCCCGGGGAGTGGCGGATCGACGGTGTATCCCCAGCGGAACGCGCCGAACTCGGCGCCTGGGAGCTGCATCACCCGATAGCCCGCCGGCAGTCGGTCGAGATCGCTGGCGGCCGCCAGCCAGGCGTCGGGCGGGTCCTGGTCGCGCGACAGCACCGGATCGACGAACCCGCCGTTCCACGCGGCCGGCAGGTTGGCGGCCGCCAGTGCGGTGGCGACGGCGGCGGGTGCCCAGCTGTGACGGGGGAGCCGGCGGGCGGTGGCGGCGACGAGCGCACCCGTGCCGAGCGCCAGGCCGAGCACCGCCATCGGGAGCGCCCGCGTGCTGCTGCGCAGCGCGAGCACGAGCGACGAGCGCGACGAGTCGGCGAAGGGCGACATGAGCAGCGACGGATCGTCGATCGGGTGCACGCCGACGGCGAGCACGATGCCCGCGATCACGAGCAGGACGGCGAACCGGCGGGCACGGAAGCGTGTGAACGCAAGGCCGGCGATGCCGAGCCCGGTGAGCACGAAGCTGGTGACGACATAACGCCCGGACGCCATGTAGGCCTCGGCGGCCGACGTCGTGAAGCCGACCGGGTCGCGGACGTAGAACAGCCAGTAGCCCATCCCGCGCAACGTCTCGGTGCTCGTCGACGTCAACGAGACGGCCTCCAGGGTCTCCGAGTAGGCGAGCACGTCGGCGCCGTACCTGCCCTGCACGGACAGCATCGCCAGCCACCACAACGACACCGCGACGCAGAGCCCACCGATGCGGCCGGCCGTTGCCGCCGCCCGTCGCCACGTGATCTCGCCGCCCCACGCGGCGTGCACCAACCACAACACCGGGGCCGGCACGATCATCGCCGTCGCGGTCGCGTTCGGCGCGCCGACCGTCGCCACGACGAGGGCGAGGAGCCCGGCGTGCCGCCACGTCGATCTCCGGGCGGCGAGCATCGTCAGGCCGATGATCCACCCGAGGCCGGCGTACGGCAGCAGCATCAGCGACGTCCGCGACAGGTACGGCAGCACGAACGGCGACAGCTGGTACAGCGCAGCCGCGGCGACCGCCGCGGCGCCGCCGATGCCGAGCAGGTGCGCGAGCCAGCGGACGCCGAGCCCGGCCGCGAACAAGATGGTGCCGATCCACAGGCGGTGGGCGATCCAGTCGGGAACGCCGATCGTCTCGAACAGCCAGTACCACGGCCCTGATGGCCACAGGTAGCTGATCGTCTGATGGGGGACCCAACCGGCGAACTGCCGGCCGTCGAACGTGTACGGCGCGTCGGACACGAGTCGACCGGGGTCGAGGTAGAGGTACAGCTTGGTGTCGGCGGGCATCCGCCCGCGGCCGGCGGTGAGCGACGGCAGATAGGCCAGGAGGCCGAGCACGACGACCCCGAGTGGAGGTCGCCGAACCCGGGGGAGTCTCACGGGATCGCCCCGAACACCCCGTACAGACCGGTGAGCGTGGCGAGCCCCGCCCCGCACGCGACGAGTGTCAGCTCCCAGCCCATTCGATCGCGGTGCGACCACCAGGCGGCGACCGGGATCACCAACGGAAACGCCGTGAACAGGAACCGCGGACGGGCCGTGACGGTGGCCGGCAGCAGCATCAGGGCGATGACGACGATGACGAACGCCAGCATGGGGAGCGGCAGCGGCCGCCGCCACGCGCACCACAATGCGCCGATCATGGCGAGCATCGTCGCCACGGTGAGCACGTCTGTCGGGCTGGCGAGCGGACTGCCGAGGAAGCTGATCGTGTTGCGGACCGCGGTCGCCCCGAAGCTGGTGCCCTCGCGCCATGCCTCGCGCTGCACGCGGAACCAGGGCCACGACTCGTCGGTGTGGTGGCGGAGGAACGCCTGGAACGCGACGAAGCCGATCGGACTGAGCAACGGTGCCGCGAGCGACGCCCAGTCGCGTCGGTGACGGATGGCGATGAACGATGCGACGGCGCAGGCGGCGACGATGGCGACACCGTTGGGCCGCGTCGCGGTTGCGAGCGCCCCGACGAGGCCGGCCAGCACCCAGCGCTCGTCGAGCAGCAAGATCAGACATGCCGCGCACAGCGCGATCAACGCCGCCTCGGCATACGCGAACGACAGAACGAACGAGCCCGGGAAGACGGCGAAGAGCATCATCGCCCGCGCCGCGATCTCGGCGTCGTCGGTCAGACGCAGCGCCAAGCGGCCGATCAACAGCACCGCCGCGACGGCGACGACACAGTTGACGAACAACGCGGCAAGGGTGTCGCCGCCGGGCGCGATCGCGTCGACGAAGCGGACCGCCATCGGGTACACCGGGAAGAACGCCGCCCGGGCCTCCGACTGCTCGTACGTGATGTTGGGCGGGATCGAGTGCGGATAGCCGGTGCGCACGATCTCGAGGTACCACCGGCCATCCCACGACAGCAGCACCTCGGTGATGTACCCGACCGCGTTCTTGGGCCGTGGCAGGCCCGCCTCCTCGGCGTCGACCACGAGTTGCGCCGCCCGCACGCCCGCCCCGGCGAGCACGCACAGCCGCGAGATCACGAAGGCGCCGATGCCGTACCAGGCGGCGCGCCGCCACGTCATCGGTGCCGTCGCGCCTACGTCGTCGGTCACGCCGACGTCTCCGTCATGCTGGTCACGATGGCGGTTCTCACGGTTGGTCGGTCGCTGCACTCACCAGCGGTGCATCGGGAGGATGCGCTTGCGTGGCCCGAACTTCGGAGCTCGTGCGCCGGAAAGGCCGATGAGCCGGATGACCCGACCGCGTTGGCCGCGGAACGGTTCGAGCAGTTCGAGCATTCGATCGTCGGTGGCGCGGGCTTCACCGGCCAATGTCCACGCAACGATGTTGGCGAGGTGGTAGTCGCCGACCGCGACTGCGTCCGGATCGGCGAGCGCGGGTCCGAGCACCGAACCGATCGTCCATGGGCCGACTCCCCGCAGGAGCGCCAGGCGTGCCGCGGCGATCACAGTGCCGGCGGCTGCCCAGTCCCACAGGTGGCGGGCGTGCGCCGCCACCTCCGTCAAGGCCCGCGCCCGCTTCGACTCGATGCCGAGCGGATGGAACCACCACGCCGGGCGCCGGGCGAGCGTCTCGGGAGCGGGTGGGAGCCGGAGCCGTGCGAATGGTCCCGGCGCCGGTTCGCCGAGCTCGAGGCACAACGCGCGCCACTGGCGGAGCGCTTCGCCGCCGGTGATGCGTTGGGCGATGATCGTCGGGAGCAACTCGTGGTAGAGGCCGCCGCTC
>DATMDV010000080.1:0-46121 GCA_035557475.1 Ilumatobacteraceae bacterium | reverse complement strand
TCGAGGCCGAGCTGAGCAAGGATGTGGTCCGACTTGCCCTGCGGCACGAACCGGGTGGGAATGCCGAGCACCAGCACCGGCACGTTCGGCGCCTGCGAACCGATCTGATCGGCGATCGTCATCCCGATCCCGCCGTCGCGGATCCCGTCCTCGACGGTGATCACGGCACGGTGACGGCCGGCGTCGGCGATCATCTCCGGATCGAGCGGAGCGCAGCACCGGACGTCCCACACCGTCGTCTCGATCCCCGTCGCGGCGAGCGATTCGGCCGCCTTGAGCGTGTTGCCCACCAGCTTGCCGATCGCCAGGACACACACCGAGCCATCGCCCTCGCGCGCCCGGCGGGCGTTGATCCCCGATCCGACATCGAGCTCGCCGACGTGCCGCGCCGTGCCCTTCGGGTAGCGGATCGCGACGGGCCCGGCGTCGGCGAGATGCACGGCGTCATGCAGCATCTGGTGCAGCTCCTCGGCGCTCGACGGGGCGAGGACTCGCATCCCCGGCACCTTCGAGAGCAACGCCATGTCGTACACGCCGTGGTGGCTCGGCCCATCGTCGCCCGTGATGCCGGCGCGATCGAGGCAGAACACCACAGGCAGGCGGTGGAGCGCGACGTCGTACACCACCTGGTCCCAGGCCCGCGAAAGGAACGTCGAGTACACGGCGACGACCGGACGGAGCCCACCCATCGCCATCCCGGCGGCGCCCGTCACGGCGTGCTGCTCGGCGATGCCGACGTCGAAGAAGCGATCGGGACAGTGGGCTTGGAACGGCAACAGACCGGTCGGGCCTGCCATCGCAGCTGTGATCGCGACGAGACGCGGTTCGAGCTCGGCCTCCTTGATGATCGCCGCGGCAAAAGCCTGCGTGTATCCGGTCGGCACGGCCTTCGGCGGGCCGGTGAGCGGATCGAACACGGGCGCGTCGTGGAGGTGTTTCTCGTCGTCGTCCTCGGCCGGCCAGTAGCCGCGGCCTTTCTGGGTGAGCACGTGCACCACGATCGGGCCCTCGACCGACAACTCGATGGCGTTGCTGAAGGCCTGCTCGAGCTCGCTGATGTCGTGGCCGTCGACGGGGCCGACGTACCGCACCCCGAGCGCCTCGAAGAACGACGGCGGCTGGAGGAACTCGCGAACCCCGGCCTTCAAGGCGTCGACCGCCCGCTCGGCCGGCGTGCCGACCACCGGCAGGTTGTGCAGGAACTCTTCCAGCCGGCGCTGACGGCGCACGTACACGGGGTTGAGACGGATGTCGGTCAAGGCGCTCGCGAGTCGCTCGCCGATCCGGCGGTTGAGGCTCGGATGGTCCTCGCGCGGGTCGCGCGACTGCGAGTTGGCCGAGAGGTTCGAGACCGTCGGGGCGTAGCTCCGACCGTTGTCGTTGAGCACGATGATCACCGGGCGGCGGCTGTGACCGAGGTTGTTGAGGGCCTCGTAGGCGATGCCACCCGTCATCGCCCCGTCGCCGATCACGGCGACGATGTGGCGGTGCTTGTCGGTTCCGGCGGCGCGAGCCACGGCCATCCCGTACGCGTAGGAGAGCACGGTCGACGCATGGCTGTTCTCGATGTGGTCGTGGGGGCTTTCCTCGCGACTCGGATATCCCGACAGCCCGCCGGCCTGGCGCAGTTCGTCGAACCGGTCACGACGACCGGTGACGATCTTGTGCACGTAGGTCTGGTGGCCCGTGTCCCAGAGAATCGCGTCGGTCGGCGAGTCGAACACCCGGTGCAGCGCGAGCGACAGCTCGACGGCGCCGAGGTTGGAGCCGAGGTGCCCACTGCTCTTGGCGACCGCCTCGACGATGAAGTCGCGAATCTCACCGGCCAGTTCGGCGAGCTCCGACGAAGAGAGCACGCGCAGATCCGCGGGCTCGTTGATCCGTTCCAGCAACATGCGGAGTCCGACGCTACCCCTGATCCGATGGATGCGCTGCGCAACGCGTATGTCGCGACCCGGCGCACGATCGCGACGTCGTCACGATGGACGAGGAACCGCGGCCCGCCGATCGAGTCGGTCGGTGTTCCAGCGGTGCAACCCGAAGCCGGCCACGATCCCGATGCCGAGCGCCGCCAGTCCACCGAGGCCGTCGATCCAGTAGTGGTTACCGGTGACGACGATGCAGAACAGCGTCGCGATCGGGTACATCAACCACGCGATCCGACTCCATCGCCGTCGCAGCAACGGCCAGACCGCGACGACACACCATGACGACCAACCGATGTGAAGGCTCGGCATCGCGGCGTACTGGTTCGAGATCGAAGCCATCGCTTCGGAGTCGAACGACCATGGGCCGCCGTACTCGACGAGCGTGTCGACGAAGCCGAACCCGTCCTCGCCACGGAGGTCGGACGGGATGCACGCGCCACCGAACGCGACCTCTCCCTCCGCCGCCTGCACGGGGCACGGCTCGTCGAGCAGGCGCGGCGGCATCAACGGGAAGAACGCGAAGCCGACGATCGCCAGCGCGGTCGTCACGGCGAGCGCGTTGCGGTGCTGTGGGAAGACCTGTGGGCGGCGGACGAACAACACCATGAACACGCCGAGCGTGACGGCGAAGTGGGCCACCCCGTAGTACGTGTTCCAGAACTGCAAGAACGTGCGGTGCGACAGGAACCAGTCCTGGATCGATTCCTCGTGGTACGTGCCGATGGCACGCTCCCATCCGATGACCCGCATCGCGTTGTTGAAGGCGTGGTCTGGGATGCCGTCGGCCGCGATGCGGTTGGAACCGAAGAGGTTCCGCGTGGACGAGTACACGAGGTAGAAGGCGGTCATGATGAGCGCCTCCTTCCACCAGAAGAGGCGGTGCGGCCGAGACGCCTCAGTGTCGGGCTCGGCCACCTGCATAGGCCGTTCAGACTACGCCCGGAGTACGGTTCGACGCCGTGGAACCCGCCGTTGTCGCCGCTTCCGACACCTCCGTCACCGCCGTCTCCGGCAACGCTGTCGACGTCGTGACGGGGCACGCCGGCGAGCAGGCGGTGGCGGCGATGCGCCAGTTCGGGACCGACGTCATGTTCACCCTGAACGGCGGACACATCTGGCCGCTCTACGAGGCCGCCCGCAACCAGGGCATGCGTGTCGTCGACACCCGCCACGAGCAATCCGCGACGTTCGCCGCCGAGGCCTACGCCAAGCTCACCCGGCGACCAGGGCTGGCGGCGCTCACCGCCGGTCCGGGGATCACCAACGGCATCTCGGCGGTGACGTCGGCGTGGTTCAACGGGTCGCCGCTCGTCGTCCTCGGCGGCCGCGCACCGCAGGGTCGTTGGGGGGCGGGTTCGTTGCAGGAGCTCGACCACGTGCCGATCCTGGCGTCGATCACCAAGTCGGCGTCGACCGTCACCGATCCGGCCGCGGCCGGCACGATGGTGTTCGAGGCCGCTCGCCTTGCCGCGTCGGCCCATCGCGGGCCGGTCTTCCTCGACTTCCCACTCGACGTGTTCGGTCCGTCATCGGGCGATGTCCCGCGCCGGGAGTCGCTCGACGACCGCGGCCCCGCACCCGACGACGCCGCATGCGCCGCGTTGGGCGAGCTGATCGCCGCAGCCGAGCGGCCGGCCTTCATCGTCGGGTCCGACGTGTACTGGGACGGCGCCTGGCCGGAGCTGCTCGCCGTCGTCGAGCAGCTGCGGGTGCCGTGCTTCTTCAACGGCCTCGGGCGTGGCACGCTGCCGGCCGATCACGAGCTGGCGTTCCTCCGCACGCGTGGTCTGTTGAAGCGGCGGGCCGACCTCGTCGTCGTGCTCGGCACGCCGCTCGACTTCCGCCTCGGGTTCGGACGTTTTGGTGACGCGGTCGTGGCGCACGTCGTCGACTCGCCCGGCCAACGGGCCGGACACGTCGGCGTGATGACTGTCGCCGGTGACTTCCGCTTGACGTTGCGGGGCGTGGCCGAGCACGCCGGCCGGCGCGTCGACCACGAGGCGTGGATCGCCGAGCTGACCGATGCCGAGCGTGCCGCGACTGCCGCCGAGGTCGATCTGCTCGACGCCGACAGCGACCCGATCAAGCCATCGCGGGTGTACGGCGAGCTCCGCCGCCGGTTGGCACGCGACGCGGTCGTGATCTGTGACGGCGGCGACTTCGCGTCGTACGCCGGCAAGTTCGTCGAGGTGTTCGAGCCCGGCTGCTGGCTCGACACCGGTCCGTACGGGTGCCTCGGCAACGGCATGGGCTACGCGATCGCGGCGCGCGTCACCCGCCCGTCGTCGCAGGTCGTCGCCCTGCTCGGCGACGGTGCCGCCGGCTTCAGCCTGATGGACGTCGATTCGCTCGTGCGCCACAAGCTGCCGGTCGTGATGGTCGTCGGCAACAACGGGATGTGGGGCCTCGAGAAGCACCCGATGCAGATGATCTACGGCTGGGACGTCGCCTGCGACCTGCAGCCCGGTTGCCGGTACGACGAGGTCGTCCGGTCGCTCGGCGGCGACGGCGAGCTGGTCACCTCGCCGAGCGAGATCGGCCCCGCCCTCGACCGCGCCTTCGCCAGCGACCTCCCGTACCTCGTCAACATCGTGACCGACCCCACCGACATCTACCCCCGATCCAGCAACCTCGCCTGACCCCCCACGCCGGTCCCGCATCCACCGACATCCCCGCACCTCCTCGCCGTTGCCCAAATCGAACAGTTCGATCTGTTGCGCAGACGGTGTCGAGGCAGGGTGAACTGTTCGATTTCGCCAACGGTCGGGGTCCATGTCGCCGTTGCCCAAGTCGAACAGTTCGATCTGTTGCGCAGACGGTGTCGAGGCAGGGTGAACTGTTCGATTTGGCCAACGGTCGCGGGCGGGGCCGACTGTCGCCGTTGCCCAAGTCGAACAGTTCGATCTGTTGCGCAGACGCTGTCGAGGGAGAGCGAACTGTTCGATTTGGCCAACGTCTGGGCCGTCGGACCGGGATCGACGGTCGACATCGGATCGGAAGCGAACCACGGCGCACTTCGGGTGTGGTGCGTCGGCGTGGACCGGTACGCTTCGCCGACCGACTTCCCTCGATGGTCACGACTGCCTGGGAGGTCCACGATGCACTCGCCACTTCCGGCCGAAGCACTCGCTCACGCTCGACGTCAGTACGGGCTGCTCACGTGCAAACAACTCGACGACGCCAAGGTCAGCGCCCGGCACCGCACGTACCTGTTCGAGGGCCGCTTCCTCGTACCGATCCACAAGGGTGTGTATCGGCTCGGGAGTCATGACGTGGGATTCGAACAGACATGCCTCGCCGCCTGTCTCGCATGTCCCGACCTCGTGGTCAGCGGCCCGTCAGCTGGGACCCTTCACAAGCTGCGCAACATGCCCACCGGATCCGTCCATCTCCTGGCGAGCACGGGCAGGGTTCGACTGTCCGGCGTGGTGATCCACCTCACCACGGTGCTGACGAAGAGTGACTGGACGAGTCGCGACGACGGCATCCGTGTGCTCCGCCCCGTCCGCCTCGCCGCCGATCTCGCGCGCTTCCTCGACGACCACGATCTCGAGTCGGTGATCGAGCAGCTGATCGACCGCGGGCTCGTCTCCGTCCCCGCGCTCTACGCGTGCGGGCGTCGGCTCGCCGGGCGGGGCCGCGACGGTTCGCGTCGATTCGCACGGGTGCTCGACGGTCGGCCGGCCTGGAACAAGCCGAAGGACTCCGACCTGGAGGTCCGACTGTTTCGCGCCCTTGCGGAGCACGGCGTGGTACTCGAGCCGCAGGTCTCGATCGACCTCGGCGGTGGTCGATCGCTCCATCTCGACGGCGCCGACCGCGGTCGAAGGTTCGGCGTGGAGGTCGACCACGTCACGTGGCACGGCGGGCGGCTCGCGGCGCAACGCGACAAGTGGCGCGACCGTCAGCTCATGCGCATCGACTGGGTGGTCGCCCGAGTGACGGACGAGGATCTCCAGCGGCGATTCGCATCGACCGTCGCTGACCTGGTCGAGATCTACCGTCTGCGTCAGGCCGCGTGAACGCGATCCGTCGGTCAGAACGGGGGACAGGTGGAGCCGGGGGCGGGGACGATGGCGCCGTCGAGGATGTCGTACTCGCTGGCTTCTCTTCGCAGCCACTTCGGAACGAGGTCGCCCTCGGTGGCCGGGACTGAACCGTTGGCGGCGACGTAGGCGTCCAGCGCGACCTGGAGCAGCGTGCGCTGTTGGTCGCACTCGAGGGGGTCCTGCGAAGGCGCGCCGGTTCCCGAAGGAGTGGTCGCGGGCGCAGCTTCCGCAGCATCCGAAGATGGGGCGGGACATTCCGAGCCGGGGGCCGGGACAATCTGGCCGCCGACGAGGTCGTAGAGGTCCGACTCGGCACGCAGCCACTCGGGGACGAGGTCGGACTCGGCGACGGGGGGATTCACGTTGAGCGTGGTATAGGCCTCGATCGCCAGCTGGAGGTTCCCGAGATCGGAGCTGCAGGCGAGCGCGGAGCCTTCGCGGATGGCGGTGATCCCGGGCTCGACGATCACCTCGGTCGGCGAGTTCGAGCCGCACCCGGCGAGTACGCCGCAGCCGAGCGTCGCGAGCGCCGCGAAGAGCGACTTCACCTGCACTTGCTCATGAACCTCTCGAGGTCGACGACGACGCGGGTCACCTTGCCAGCGGCAACCAGCCCTCGTTCATCGGACGCCGAGACGGTAAAGGTGAGGCGTCTGCCCTCGATTCGCTCGAGCACGGCCTCGGCGACGACCTCGGCCCCGACGGGAGTCGGGAGCAAGTGGTCGACGCGAACTCGCATTCCTACGCTCGTGGTGCCGTCGTCGAGGCGGTTCTCGAGCGCCCGGCAGGCGGCTTCCTCGACGAGCGCGACCACGCGTGGGGTTCCCAGCACGTCGACCGACCCGGACCCGAGCGCCCGCGCGGTGTCGGCGTCGGTCACGGTCAGCCGCACCTCGCCCCGCAGTCCTGTCGCCAGATTCAAGGTGGTTCACGCTAACGGGTGACATTGGGAACCGGCTTGCGCGCCGACGGCGGCCCCGCCAGTCATGCGCCGACAGCGTGTGCACCATGCGTTGGGGGCGCTCTGTCGCGTGCGGGCGCGCGGCGACAGTGCCCGTAGCATCTGCCCGGTGATCGATCGTGACGTCTTGGAGCGGGTCCTGTCGGGAGCGCTGCGCACCGGCGCCGAGTTCGCCGAGGTGTATGCGGAGGACAAACGATCGACCTCGGCATCACTCGACGACGGCCGCGTCGAGCAGGTGACCAGCGGCCGCGACCGTGGTGCCGGCATCCGCGTCGTCAAGGGCGACACCACCGGGTTCGCCCACACCGCGGACCTCAGCGAGTCGGGCCTGGCGGTCGCCGCAGCCGCCGCCGCGGCCGCCGCCAGTCAGGGAGGGGGCGGGGCGCGCACGGTGTCGCTCACGCCGGCCGGGCGGCACTCTGTCAACACGATCGGCCAGTTCCCCGACGACGTGCCCAAGGCGTCGAAGGTCGAGTTGCTCCGCCGCGTCGACGACGCCGCCCGATCGGTCGGACCCGAGATCGTCCAGGTGTCGGCCGGCTACGGCGACAGCCGCAAGCGCGTCCTGATCGCCAACACCGACGGCGTGATCGCCGACGACGAGGTGGTCCGGGTGCTGATGCGGATCAGCGCGATCGCCAACGGCGACACGGGGATGCAGACCGGGTTCCAGTCGATGGGTCACACGATCGGCTGGGAGGTGTTCGACTCGATCGACGTCGAGGAGCTCGCCCGCGACGCAGCCAGGCAGGCCATCACCAAGCTCGGTGCTCGCCCTGCACCCTCCGGCGCGATGCCCGTCGTGATCCGGCAAGGCACCGGCGGCGTGCTGTTCCACGAGGCGTGCGGACATGGTCTCGAGGCCGACCATGTGGCCAAGGGTGCGAGCGTGTACCGCGGCAAGGTCGGCGAACTGGTGGCGTCGCCGCTCGTCACGCTCGTCGACGACGGCACGATGCCCGGCGAGTGGGGCACGCTCGGGTACGACGACGAGGGACACCGCACCCAGCGCAACGTGTTGATCGAAGACGGTGTGCTCACCGACTACATGTGGGACTACCTGCGCTCGCGCAACGATGGCCGGCCGATGAGCGGGAACGGTCGGCGCGAGAGCTACATGCACCTCCCGATGGTGCGGATGACGAACACGATCGTGCTCGACGGTCCCGACGATCCCGACGACATCGTGCGCTCGACCGATCACGGCGTCTACATCGCCAACCTCGGTGGTGGAAGCGTCAACACCGCCACCGGCGACTTCGTGTTCGGGATGCGCGAGGCGTACCTCATCGAGAACGGCGAGATCACCGAGCCGCTGCGCGAGGGCAACCTGATCGGCAATGGCCCGCAGGTGTTGCGCGACATCGACATGCTCGCCGGCGACTTCGCGATGGGAAACCCCGGAACGTGCGGCAAGGACGGCCAAGGGGTGCCGGTCGGCGACGGCCAGCCGACGCTGCGAGTCAAGTCGCTGACGATCGGTGGCACGGCGTCGTGAGCGACCTGCTCGAGATCGCCGATCGGGTGATCGCCCAAGCGCGATCGGGTGAAGAGGTCGAGGCCTACGTGGCTCGAGGTGACGAGACGGAGATCCGCGTGTACGGCGGCGACGTCGAGCATTTCGTCGCGGCGCGCTCGGAGGGCATCGGGATCCGCGTGATCCGCGACGGCCGCACCGGGTTCGCCTATGCCGGCACGCTCGACAGCGACGCGATCGCCGAGGTACTCGCCGAAGCACGCGACAACGTCGAGTTCGGCACGATCGACGAGTGGGCCGGCCTCGCCGCGCCCGACGGGGTGCCGATGACGGAGCAATCGCTCTGGAACGAAGCCCTCGCCGAGTTCGACACCGACAGCAAGATCGACCTCGCCAAGGAGCTCGAGAAGCTCACGACGGGAGTCGACCCGCGGGTTCGTGTCGACGAGGCCAACTACGCCGACGGCGCGGGCGAGGCGGCGGTGGCGACGACGACGGGGATCCGCCAGTACGGCCGCGAGAACGGGTGCTACGTGAGTGTGTCGACGCTCGCCGACGACGGCGACGAGACGCAGACCGGGTTCGGATTCAGCGTCGGCCGCGAGCCGGCGAAGCTCGACGTCGAGCGCGCGTCGCGGGAAGCGGCCGATCGGGCCACCCGTCTGTTGGGCGCGACGAAGCCACCGTCACGACGGCTCACGGTCATCCTCGACCCGTTCGTGACTGCGCAGTTCCTCGGGATCATCTCATCGACGCTCAACGGTGAGGCCGTGGTGAAGGGCCGCAGCATCTTCGGCGACCGTCTCGGCGAAGCCATCGCCCCCGCCCACGTGACACTCGTCGACGACCCCACCGATCCGCGCGCGTACACGGCAACCGACATCGACGGCGAGGGTCTCGCGGCCCGGCGCAACATGCTCATCGAGAACGGCGTGCTGCAGCAGTTCGTGCACTCGTCGTACTCGGCCCGACGGGCGGGGGTGGCGTCGACCGGCAACGCGGTGCGCGGTGGATTCAAGGGAACGCCTGGCGTCGGATGTCTCGCACTGCAACTCGTGCCCGGTGAACGCGATCAGGCCGCGCTGGTGGCCAGCGTGTCCGACGGCGTGCTCGTCCAGAGCGTCAGCGGCATCCACTCCGGGGTCAACCCGATCAGCGGCGACTTCTCCACGGGCGCCGCCGGTCTGATGATCGCCGACGGCCAGCTCGGCGCGCCCGTCCGCGAGTTCACCATCGCGTCGACCCTGCAGCGGATGCTGCTCGACATCGTCGAGGTCGGCTCCGACGTCGACTGGCTGCCAATGCGAGCCGCGGGCGTGAGCCTCGTGATCCGCGACGTCACCATGAGCGGTGCGTGACTCAATAGACAGGGCGGCAGTGGATGTCGAGGTCGGCGGCACGGCCGCAGTCGAGCACCACGTGTCCGGAGCGGACGAGGCCGGACTCCTCCAATGTGGACGTCCGGACGAGCGATGGGTCGAGACCGAGGACGCCGGCGGTGCGTATGGCGAACTCGGCCCGGCTGAGCGGATCGGGTCCGGCGACGTGCAGCGGGCCCGAGACGTCGCGCATCGCCGCCAGCTGAGTGACCGCTTCGGCGACATCGTCGACGTGGGCGGGACAGCGCACCTCGTCGGTGAAGTAGGTGGTGTCGGTGATCCCGTTGATCGCGTCGCCGATGTCCCGTTGCAACTGCGACAGCTCGGTGATGCCGTACAGGAGCGACGTGCGCACCAAGACCGCGCCCGGGCACTCCTCGGTGACCGCACGCTCGGCATCGATCTTGTCTCGGGCGTAGTCGCTCAGTGCGAATGGCTCGTCGCTCTCGACGTACGCATGCGGCCGGCCGGGGAACACCACGTCCGACGACATGTGCACGAGGCGGGCCTTGTTGGCCTCGGCCGCCTCGGCGACGTGGCGGCTGGCGTCGACGATCGAGAGCCGGTCGCCCTTGCGGTAGGCGAGGTGGGCGATCGCCGTCGGCCGCCAGTCGTGCACCATGTCGAGGACCGCGTCACGGTTGCGCAGGTCGAGCGACGTCGACGACGGGGCGATGATCTCCCAGTCGGCGCTCGCCGGTCCGTTGACGACGTGCCGGCCGAGGAATCCGGACGCGCCGGTGACGAACAGGATCTTGGCCCGGGGCGACCGCAACTTCGATCGGAGGGCCATGTCGTGGATGCTAGGGCGGTACCGTCGTGCGAATGCCCATGGGGTCGGTCCGACATCCTCATCTGTCGGAGCCCGTTCCTGCCGGTTGGGTCCGCGTCGACCTCCACAGCCACACCATGTGGAGCGGCGACAGCACCACGACGCCCGACGAGGTCGGGCAGGCGGTGATCGAGAGTGGCATCGACGTGCTCTGCATCACCGACCACAACGCCATCGCCGGGGCGGTCGAGCTCGCCGACCGTCTCCCGTGTCGCGTCGTCGTGGGCGAGGAGATGCGAACGTCGTCGGGCGAGCTGATCGGCCTGTTCCTCACCGATCGGGTGCCGATGGGGTTGTCGCCCGACGACAGCGCCCGGGCGATCAGGGAGCAGGGCGGCGTCGTGTACGTGCCGCACCCGTTCGACCCGATGCGCCGGAATCTGGCCGAGCCGGCACTGATTCGTCTCGCCGACGACGGGCTCCTCGACGCCATCGAGGTGCTGAACGCGAAGACCTCGCTCGACAGCCTGAACCGCCGCGCCGCCGAGTTCGCCGACGAGCACCGGCTGTTGCGTGGAGCCGGGAGCGATGCGCACGTCCCCGACGCGATCGGCGCGGCGTATGTCGAGATGCCCGATTTCGACGGACCGGCCGAGTTCCTCGCCAACCTCGGTCGTGGTCGGGTCGTCGGTCACCATTGGGACGAAGCGAGGCCGTGGTCGGCACGGATCATCCCGTCGACCGGCTCGACCCGCAGCGCCGACTGAACGCTCGACGCTGATGCCCATCTTCCACGCCATCGTGCTCGGTCTCGTGCAGGGCTTGTCCGAGTTCCTGCCGATCTCGTCGAGCGGACACCTGCTCCTCGTCCCGTGGCTGTTCGGCTGGGACGACTTCGACTCGGCGGAGGTCGAGAAGGCGTTCGACGTCGCCCTCCATCTCGGCACGGTCGTCGCCGCGATCTTCTACTTCCGCAAGGACCTCGTCGTCTACGTGCGAGAGGGCCTCGGTCTCGTGATCCGGCGCGAGCGGCCGACGACGCCGGAGGGCCGTCTCGCGTGGCTGCTCGTCTTGTCGACGGTGCCGGCGGCGGCGGCTGGCGCCCTGCTCGAATCGTGGATCGACGAGAAGCTCGGCAAGCCGGTGATCATCGCCATCTCGCTGATCGTGTTCGGGCTCGCGTTGGCGTGGGCCGATCGGTCGACGGGCCAGCGCAAGGTCGAGGGCTACGGCGTCCGCGACGCCGTCCTCGTCGGCGCCGCGCAGGCGCTGGCGCTCAACCCCGGTACGTCGCGATCGGGGATCACGATGACGGCCGCCCGCCGGCTCGGCTTCGATCGCGATGCCGCGGCCCGACTCAGCTTCTTGATGATGATCCCCGTCACGGGCGGCGCGATCGCGTTCAAGATGGCCAAGCTGGCGAGTGACGGCATCCCCGACGGCCTGCTCGTGCCGATGATCGTCGGCATCATCACGTCGGGCATCTCCGGTTGGGTGGCCGTGTGGGGCACGTTGCGGTTGGTGCGGACGCGGAGCTTCAACCCGTTCGTGATCTACCGGCTCGGCCTCGGACTGCTCGTCCTCGTGATCGCCGCCGCCGGCTGGCGCTGAGCGCCCCGGCACTCGCCGTCACGGTCGGAGGAGGAGCGCTACGCCGCCCGTCGAGCTCGACGCGGCGGCGACGTTCGGCGCCTCGTCGTCAGGGACGGCAACGATCGTGACACCGTCGCCGCGCCCGACGACCAGCGCGTCGGCGGCGAACCGGACGCCGTCGGACGCGACGACGACGCGGTCGCCGACCGCGACCCCCGACGCCACGGTCTCGACGACTGCCACGCCGAGCCAACCGGGCGGGATCAGCGAGTGCGGTGCCGTGGTCGCGGCGACGTCGACATCGACGACGACCTCGCCGGTCGCGAGCCGGTGGCGGGCGGCCGTGCCCGGATCGAGCGACGTGACCGCACCGGGCGGGATCATCGCCGTCGGGTAGCGGCGCTCGGTTATCAGACCCGTCAAGGCCTCACCGGCCGCCACGTCGCGGGTGACGACGAGCACGGTGGTGGTGTCGCCCCATCGCGCTCGTTCGTCGTCGACGCCTCGCACGACCGACGCGGTCGCGATGGCGCCTCCGGCCGCGACGGCGGCGACGATCGTCCAGTAGATCCACGGCCGTCGGGCGAGCACTCGACGGACCTTCGCCAGCTGACGCATCGGAATTCCTCCCTGACAGCTGCGCTCGACCGAGCCCGGTCGAGCCGTGATCGCTGGGGGAGTCGGGGCGGTCACCCTACCCGCCACACGTGAACCTCGATGCGAACCGTTAGGTGATCAACGGCAGCGCGATCTCCAGCAACGAGCGCACGGCGACGACGTTCTGGCGCATCACCTCGAGCACCGCCTCCATCGTGACCGGTTCGTGTCCGTCGACGCCCGCGTCGTAGTCGGTGACGAGCGCAACGGCCGCGTACGGGATCCCGGCTTCGGCGGCGAGCACGGCCTCCGGATAGCCCGTCATGTTCACGACGTGCCAACCCATCGATCGAAACCACGCGCTCTCGGCGCGGGTCGAGAATCGGGGCCCGTTGATCACGACCATCGTGCCGCCGTCGTGGGCCGTCAGGCCGGTCACCGACGCCGCCTGCAGCAGCGCAGCACGGAGGTTGGGATCGTACGGATCGGCGAAGCTCTGATGGTGGACCGAGCCTTCCGAACCAGGTGTGCCGGGTGGGGCACCGACGTCGTGGAACGTGTCGGGCCGACCGCTGGTGCGATCGACGAGCTGGTCGACGACGACGAACTCACCGGGATGGATGTCGGGTTGCAGCGAACCCACCGAGCACGGCCCGATCATCGAACGCACGCCGAGTGACGCCATCGCCCACACGTTGGCCCGGAACGGCACCCGGTGAGCGGCGTAGTCGTGACGTCGACCGTGCCGCGGCAGGAAGGCCACCCGACACCCGGCAACGGAGCCGACCGCGATCGGAGCCGCGGCCTCGCCGTACGGCGTCGTCACCGTGATCTCGACGGGATCGTCGAGGTACTCGTAGAACCCCGAGCCACCGATGATCCCGACCTCGACCCCGAGCCCGGCTGCGGCGTCGCTGATCGGGATGAGCATCGCTCAGCCGCTGCTGGGTGTCGTCCCAGGTGATTTCGAGGGTGATCCGCTCGTCGACTTCGGTGCCGGCGAGCCCGAAGCCCCCGACGTCGAAGGTGTGTCGGCAGTCTTCTTGGTGTCTCCGCCGGAGCCGGCCGTGTCGGTCGAGGTCGACGTCGAGGTCGAGGTGGAACCAGCGCCGGCATCCGAGCTGGAAGATTCGCTCTTCGACGTGGTGCTGGTCTTCGACGAGGCGCGGCTGTCGGTTTTGTAGAACCCGTCGCCCTTGAACGTGACGCCGACCGGCTGGAACACCTTCTTGACCGGCATCGTGGCGCCGGTGCGCGGATGGACGGCTTCGGTGAGGGTCTCGTCGGTGAACGACTGCTGGATCTCGAGCGTCTCGCCGGTGTCCAGGAATTTGTAGACGTAGGTTGGCATCCGGCGAAAAAGATATCGTCGCCGACATGCAGGTACGCAGTGCGGTCATTCCGGCCGCTGGCATGGGGACGCGCTTTCTGCCCGCCACCAAGGCCGTGCCGAAGGAACTGATGCCAATCGGCGACACTCCGGCGCTCCAGATCATCATCGACGAGGCACTCGGCGCCGGGATCGACCACATCGTCATCGTGAGCAGCCGGAGCAAACCGGCGATCGAGGCGTACTTCGAGCCGTCGCCCGATGTGATCGCCAAGCTCGAGGAGTCCGGCAAGACCGAACTCGCCAACCGGATCCGCAGCATCGGGACCGACTGGCGGGCGACGATCGTCTACCAGGACAACCCGCGTGGCCTCGGCCACGCCGTCGGTTGTGCGCGCGAGGCGGTCGGTGATGCGCCGTTCGCCGTGCTGCTGCCCGACGAGCTGATGGGCAACTCGTCGTTGCTCGCCCAGATGAACGGCGTGTGCGTCAGCACCGGTGGCAGCGTCGTCGGCTTGAAGCGGGCACCGCGCCACGAGGTCAGCTCCTACGGCGTCATCGACCCGGCCGGTGAGATGTCGCCCGACGGCGTGATCGCCGTGCGCGACCTGGTCGAGAAGCCCGCGGCCGACGACGCACCGAGCGACCTGATCCTGATCGGCCGCTACGTGCTCACGCCCGACGTGTTCGACGAGATCGCGGCACTGAAGCCGGGCAGCGGCGGCGAGTTCCAACTCACCGACGCGCTGCGCGCCCAGGCGGCACGGTCACCGTTCCACGGCGTCCTGTCGCACATCGCCCGCTACGACACCGGCACGCCGTTGGGGTTCCTGAAGGCGGCGATCGAGATCACCCTCGCCGACCCCGACATCGGCCCCGCCCTCAAACGCTTCCTCGCCGAGGAACTGATCTCGTGAAGTTTCGGCGTTCCTACGACGCCGAGGAACTTCACGAGATCGATTTCAGCGGCGGCGGAAGTGGTGGGGGAGGTCGAGGACGAGGCCGTACTCGTCGACGCCGAAGTCGACCTCGGTGCCGTGGGCGCGATCGAACACCCGCCACCGCCGGTCGTCGACGTGGTGGTAGCGCTTGACGGTCGGGGCGACGGCGAGCGTCTCGACATCGACGCTGATGACCGCCAGCTCGGCGCTGTCACCGGGATGGAGCGGGAGCCGGCGGATCGGCAACGTGTTCGTGAACGGCGTGCAGGCGAGGTCGATGTCGTGGCAGCCGTCGAGCTCGGGACGGTGGGCGCCGTTCATCTCGCCCCATCGGGCGTGCCCATCGGTCGCCAGCCAGAGGTCGGGATCGTCGAGGTCGCGGAACAGCAGGAACTGGCGCACCTGCCAGGTCGGCGACAGGCGGATCACGTAGTGGACCCGTTCGCGACCGACCTCGCCCGATGCCGTCCAGCCCTCGTTCTCCCAGCGCAGCGTCAGCACCTCGGTGGCAGCGTCGTCCCATGTCTGCCACCTGGCCGTGTAGCCATCGGCCGGGAACGCGGTGTGGATCGCCACCCAACCAGTGTGCCCCTCCGGACCACGCGACGGTACGGTGCTGCCCGTGACGCCGCTCGAGGACGCACAGACGCTGGTGCTCGAAGCCTGTCGCCCGCTCGAACCCGTCGAGATGCCGCTCGAGAGCGCCAGAGGACTCGTGCTCGCGGCCGACGTGGTCGCCGGCGAACAGGTGCCGCCGTTCGTCAACACCGCCGTCGACGGATACGCAGTACGGGCGGCCGACGTCGCCGATGCGCCAGCCGAGCTGACGGTGGTCGGCGAGGTCGCGGCGGGCGCCAGTACTGACCGCGTGGTCGGGCCCGGCGAGACGATCCGGATCATGACCGGCGCGCCGATGCCGCCAGGCGCCGATGCGGTCGTGATGGTCGAAGACAGCGAACTGCTCACCGCCGACCGCGTGCGCCTGACCCGCGCGGTGCAGCCGGGAGCGTCGGTGCGAGCCGCCGGCGACGACATCCAGAAGGGTGACCTGTTGTTCACGACGGGCACCGAGATCCGCCCCGCGGTCGCGGCCGTGTTGGCGAGCGTCAACGCCCGCACGGTCACGGTGCATCCGCCGGTCAAGGTGGCGGTGTTGTCGACGGGCGACGAGCTCGTCGACGACGGTTCACCGCTGGCGCCCGGGCAGATCCGCGAGAGCAATCGCACGATGCTGGCGGGATTGCTCGCCGAAGCCGGGTGTGAGGTGATCGACCTCGGCACGGTGCGCGACGACGAGACCGAGCTCGAGCGCGTCCTGCGGGCGGCCGCCGGCGACTGTGATGCGATCGTCTCGAGCGGTGGCGTCAGCATGGGCGACTACGACGTCGTGAAGGCCGTGCTCGGGCGCATCGCCGAGATGACCTGGATGCAGATCGCGATCAAGCCAGCCAAACCGTTCGCGTTCGGCACGATCGACGGCACGCCGGTGTTCGGACTGCCGGGCAATCCGGTGAGCTCACTGGTCAGCTTCGAGCTGATCACGCGACCTGCACTGCGGCGGATGATGGGCCATCGCCGGCTCGCCCGCCCCAGCCTGGTGGCGGTCAGCGACGACGGGATCCAGCGCCGGCCGGACGGCAAGGTGCACCTGGTCAGGGTCAACACGGCGTTCGGCGACGACGGCCGGTTCCGGGTCACGCCGGTGGGTGCGCAGGGCAGCCATCAGCTGGCCGCCACCGCGCTCGCCGACGCGATCGCGATCGTGCCCGACGGCGACGGGATCCCGCCTGGGGGGGACGTTGCGGTCCTGATGCTCGTAGGCTGACATTCGTGGGAGCCAACGATCTCGTCGACCCCTTCGGACGCGTCATCCGCGACCTGCGGATCTCGGTCACCGACCGTTGCAACTTCCGTTGCACGTACTGCATGCCGGAAGAGGGCATGACCTGGCTGCCCCGCAGTGAGGTGCTCACGTTCGAGGAGATGGAGCGTCTGGCCAGGATCTTCGTCGAGCGCTACGGCGTCGAGGGGATCCGCCTCACCGGCGGCGAGCCCACGGTCAGGGCCCATCTCCCCGTGCTCGTCGGCAAGCTGGCCGCGCTCGGCGTCGACGTGGCGATGACCACCAACGGAGCGACGCTGCGCGGCATGGCGAAGCACCTGCGTACCGCCGGTCTGCGGCGGGTCAACATCAGCCTCGACTCGCTCGACCGGGCCAAGTTCGAGCAGATGACCCGGCGTGACGAGCTCGCCAACGTGCTCGACGGCATCGAGGCCGCCAAGGAGGCCGGATTCGATCCGGTGAAGATCAACGCCGTCGTCGAACGCGGCGTCAACGACGACGAGATCGTCGACCTCGCGACGTTCGGCCGCGAACGCGACGTCGAGGTGCGGTTCATCGAGTTCATGCCGCTCGACGCCGGTGCACACTGGATGAACGACCAGGTTGTCGGCCAGGACGAGATCGTGGCGACGATCGACGCCGTGTACCCGCTCGAGCAGATGCCGGCTCGCGGCGCGGCCCCGGCCGACCGGTGGCGCTACCTCGACGGGCGTGGCACGGTCGGTGTCATCCCGACCGTCACCAAGCCGTTCTGCGGCGATTGCGACCGGGTGCGCCTCACCGCCGACGGTCAGTTCCGCACCTGCCTGTTCGCCAACGACGAGTTCGACCTGCGCGCCGCGATGCGTGCGGGCGAGAGCGACGACCAGATCGCGGCGCGCATCGAGCGAGCGGTGGGCACCAAGTGGGCCGGACATCGCATCGGCCAGGTCAACTTCATCCGTCCCGGGCGCTCGATGAGCCAGATCGGCGGCTGATGCGCCGGTTCGTACCGGTCGGGGCGGTTGCCGCCGCCCTCTTCGCCACCGCCGGCGTCGCTGCCGCGGCGATCGCGACCATCGACGGTCCGGCGACGGTCGGCCGTCAGGCGGTGCGGGTCAGCCCGCCTGGTCCGTCTCTCGGCGGCTGCCCGATGTTCCCCGCCGACAACGCATGGAACCAGGACGTCAGCCAACTCCCGCTCCATCCCCGGAGCGCGGCGATGATCGCCCAGATCCAGGCCGATGGTCTCGACAACCTGCACCCCGACTTCGGCGAGAACCCCAACTACGGAATTCCGTACGTCGTCGTCCCGGCCAGCCAAGCGCTCGTGCCCATCACGTACACGGCGTACGGCGACGAGAGCGATCCGGGTCCGTTCCCGATCCCCCTCGACGCGCCGGTCGAGGGTGGGGGAGCCAGCGGCGATCGGCACGTGCTGGTGCTCCGGCAGGGCACGTGCGACCTGTTCGAGCTGTTCGTCGGGATCCGCAACGGTTCCGGCTGGAACGCCGCGTCCGGCGCTCGCTTCGACCTCACGTCGAACGCCCTGCGCCCCGACGGCTGGACCAGCGCCGACGCCGCCGGACTGCCGATCCTGCCGGGTTTGGTGCGCTACGACGAGGTCGCGGCCGGCGTCATCCGTCACGCCATCCGAGTCACGTTCAGCGAGACCCAGCGGGGCTACATCGCTCCGGCCACGCACTTCGCGTCCGACTCGACGGATCCCGACCGCCCACCGATGGGGCTGCGGTTGCGGTTGAAGGCGTCGTA
This sequence comes from Ilumatobacteraceae bacterium, assembly GCA_035557475.1. Lineage (GTDB taxonomy): Bacteria > Actinomycetota > Acidimicrobiia > Acidimicrobiales > Ilumatobacteraceae > JALOLG01. The sequence goes on along the minus strand of DATMDV010000080.1, from coordinate 27,496 downwards.
TGACGTATCGCAACTGACGGGTCAGGCACGGGTGATCGCGGTGGCGATGCAGCAGTACGGGCTGATGGTCGCCGACAACGGCTCGAACTGGTTCTTCCAGGGCGCTCCCAGCCCCGGCTGGGACGACGACGACCTCAACCAGTTGAAGGACATCCCCGGAACGGCGTTCGAGGTGGTCGACACCGGACCGATCCGTACGTGACGGCTACGCTGGGGACCACATGAGTGAGCCGTCATGAGCGATCTGTCCTTCACCCACCTCGACCCGCTCGGACGGGCTCGGATGGTCGACGTGACGCCAAAGGAGGCGACCCACCGCCGAGCGGTCGCACGCTGCAAGGTCGTGATGAAGCCGGAGACGACGCTGGCGATCGCCAACCGCGAGGTGAAGAAGGGCGACGTGCTGTCGGTCGCCCGGGTGGCCGGCATCCAGGCCGCCAAGCGCACGTCCGACATGATCCCGCTCTGCCACCCGTTGCTGGTCGGCAGCGTGTCGGTCAACTTCGACATCGGCGACGACTATGTCGCGGTCGAGGCCCAGGTCGACACCGTCGACCGGACCGGGGTCGAGATGGAGGCGCTGCACGCTTGTGCCACGGCGGCGCTGACGATCTACGACATGTGCAAGTCGGCTGACCGCGGCATGGTCATCGGCGACCTGACGCTGTGGGAGAAGACCGGGGGCCGATCGGGCACCTACCGCCGCCCGGCGTCCGACCGGCTGGCAGACGGCACGTCGGAAAGAATCGAGCAGGGCACGTCGGAAAGAATCGAGCAGGGCACGTCGGAACGGATCGAGCAGGGCACGTCGGAAAGAATCGAGCAGGGCACCTCGGAACACGTCGCGCAGGGCGCGGTGGGCGATGGGGACGGCGGCGAGCGGTCGGGTCCACCGATCGATGTGCCCGAGGGCACTACGGTCGTTGCCACTTCCTCCGCGAATGTCGTAGAATCGTAATGAAACCCCGGTCACTGCGATCCGCCAGCTCCCGATGACCCTGAACCCGAACCGAGATCGATAAACACATGGGCCAACTCGTCCTACTGGTAGTGGCCGCAGCGTGGGCCGCAGTCCTGCTTCCCCCGCTCCTCCGCTCCCGGCTCGAGAATCGGCCCAACTCCTCGGTCACCGACTTTCGGCGTCAGCTCAACCGTCTCCAGAGCAGCGTGCCCCAGCGCGCCGGTGGTTCGATGCGCTACTCGATGGCACGTCCGTTGGCGCCTTCACCGCTGCAGCGCCCGGCAGCCGGCGGCCGGCCGGGCACCCCGCACGCCCGCCGCAATGCAGCCGCCCACCGGCACGCAGTCGCGCCCCGCGGCCGAGTCGTCGGCCCAAACGGGTTGCACGAGGGTTCGATGCGGCCACGCACCCACGCCGAGGTGCAACCGCGAGCCCACCGTCAGGCCTACGTGTCGCGGATCGGCCCGGCCGACGCGGTGCGGCGCCGGCGCTCCAACGTGTTGTTCATGCTGGTACTAGCGGCGGGCAGCACGCTGTTCCTCGCTGCCACCACTGAAGAGACGGCGATGCTGTACCTGTTCGCGCTGTCGTTCCTGGCGCTCGCCGGCTACATCTACCTGCTGTCCCAACTGCGTCAACGCGAGCAGTACCAGTGGCCCGACACGTATCCGCGGCTCTGAGAACCACCCGCCCTACGAGAGCTCGGAGCGCCAGTCGCGCACGAGAGTGAAATACGCGGCACGGTCGATCTGGTTCCGTGCCATCTCGTCAGGGTCGCGTGACTCGCGGTCGACGCCGCGACGGAGCACCTGTTTGATGTGTCGCTCCGAGCCCCGTTCGGCGATCCTCCGAACCGCTCGGTCGGCGGTGCGCAGGATCGACATCCGGGTCTCCCTCGTCAGCACCGTGCCGGGCGACGGCCACCGGCTCGTCGAACCGAGATCGTCGAACGCGGCGACCGCCCTCACGGCCCTCGGCCAGACACGTCCCACGAGGGCGGTGACGATGGCGTCGGGCACCGGTGTTCCGAGCAACCACTTCGAACGGGCCAGGGCGATGCCGATCGCGGGCGCACACCCCGCCGCCTGCGCGCGACGCACCAGCTCGTCGAGATCCGGCTGACCGACGGCAACGGCGAGCTCGATGTCCTTGAGCCAAACCAGACGGTGACAGCCCTCCCGGGCGGCGTGGAGTGCGAGGTGGAACAGCGTGTCGACGGCGTCGAACGTGGCGCACGGCTGGCCGGCGATGTCGACCGTGCGGCGCCTGGCGAACAACGCATCGGGGTCGATGCTGTACCAGCGCCGGTCCTGGTACTTGTAGACGACGTGCCAATGCAGGTCGACGCTGATGCGTCCGACGCTGAACGCGATCGCGCCGGACCGGAAGTAGACCTGGGGCGCCCACGACGTGACGGAATTCGCGTAGTTGGCGTCCTCCATTGCCGCGGCCGCGTCGACGAAACGGTCGGGAGGCACCAAGACGTCGAGGTCGGAGTAGCGACGCATTCCTGAGTCGCAGTACACCGACGAGCTCAACACCGGGCCCTTGAACACCAGCCACGGGATGCCGGCGGCGTCGAGCACGGCGCCGACGCGGGTGAGCACGTCACGAACGAGGAGGTGATGGGCGGAGGCCTGGCGACGGCCGACCGCGAGACGATCGAGCACCTGGGCGTCGACGCCACCGACCCCCTCGAGGACGGCGTGCACGCAGCCCTCGACGCGGTGTGCGGCGGCCAAGGCCGGCAGCTCGCCGATCGTCTCAAGGCCGGCGATGGCGGCGAGCTCGGCGACCCGCGGATGGGGCGCCGGGTGGCAGGCGGCCGCCGTCGCCGCGACCAGCAGCTCGTCGACCGGTCTCGCCTTGCGCCGCCGAAAGCCCGTCACGGGCGGGCTCGTCATCGGCCGCCATGGTAGCGATCGGCGGTCGGGCGAACTCGATCTCGCACGAGTACACTCGCGGCTCGCGGGGCTGTAGCTCAGTTGGTAGAGCGCAACAATCGCACTGTTGAGGCCAGGGGTTCGATTCCCCTCAGCTCCACCCGTCAGCTCGCCGTCGACCAGCCTTCCCGGGTCGGTCCGGCCCAGCCCGCCCGGACAAACCGCCCGCTTCCAGGCCGGTCGCGGCTTGCGTGGGGCTTTCACGCCCGAGTCAGCGGCGGCTCAGTGGGATATCAGCGCGCGGGTTCATCCTGAGGGACAGATGGTCGAGTTCGTCGATCACTCGAGAGGAGGAACCGCAATGTTCACCGTCCAGACACTTCCCGGTTTCGACGATCCGGCCGCGCCAACCGCGCCCAGCGTCGTCTCGATCAACGCCGATGGCATCGCCGGCATCGTCGATGTCGCGCTTGCGGGCATCGGTGGCCAGGTGCTGCTCTCGCAGGGTCGTTGCGTCGACGTCCTGCTCGACCTGTTCAACGTGACCAGCGAACCGTCGATTCAGGTCCTGATCGGTGAGCGGCTCCACGACATCCGTCACCTCCGCGCCGTCGAAGCCGACGAGTTCCGTGCCGACCTGTACGCCGTCGCCGCCATCGCCGCGGCCGAAGCCGCCCTCGCCGGCGTCTGATCCCACACGATTACGCCACATGTCCACACCAAGATGACCACAAGGAGCAAACCGTGTACTACGACCTGTCAATCGTCACCCGTTTCGCTGCCGACCGTCAGCACGCGTTTCGCTCGACCGCGTCCTCCGGCGAGCCCGGTGGGTACCATCCGGCGCCGCGCCGCCCCCTCACCCCCTTGGAGCGCTCGTTCGCGACGTACCGCCGGCGCCAGCCGGGGCGCGGGAGACGATGGCCCGGCTGAACGCGGCGGAACGCCGCGGCTGAACCTCAGGTGCCGATCTTGCCGCCGTCGAGCTTGGTGATCACCACCGTCGCCGGGCGGGGACGTCCACCGAACGGCCAGGAGCTGACCGCCGTCGGGTTCGTCACGCTCGGCGTCCCGAACTGTTGGTTCCAGAACGTCGTCGACTCGCCCGGGTGCTGGACGTTCACGAACATCGTGCGCTGGTCCGGGGTCGTGATGACACCGGTGATCTCGCACCCGCGCGGCCCGGTGAGGAAGCGCCGCAGCTCGCCGGTCTTCGGATCGGCGGCGAGCATCGCGTTGTTCTTGATGTTGTCGTAGCCGCGGCTGGCCAGGTTCTGCGACGAGTTCGAGATGTCGGTCTGGATCCACACCCGGCCGTCCGGGTCGACCCAGATCCCGTCGGGCGAGCCGAACAGGGTCTGATCGGCGGGCACGGCGGCGTCGTACGCCGGATCGCCGGCGATCAGGAAGATGTCCCAGCTGAAGTCCGTCTTGGTGTGGTCGCGGCTGGCCCTGATGCGGACGATGTGGCCATACGGGTTGGGGTCGCGGTTGCTGTTGACCGGCGCGGGGTTGCCGGTGCCGTTCGTGAACGTGACGTAGGCGTCGCCGGTGTCCGGGTGCACGGTGGTCCACTCGGGGCGGTGACAGCGGGTGGCACCGACCGCGTCGGCGGCCTGCCGAGTGCGGATCAGCACATCGGCCTGATCGGTCCAGCCGTTGGCGGCGGTGAGCACGCCTGTGCCGTGCTCGAGCGCGACCCACGTGCCGGTGCCGTCGGCTGCGAACACCGCCACGTAGAGCACGCCGTCGTCGAGGGGGCTCACGCCATGCGCCCGCTGCTTCTTCCACGCCCGGTTGCTGACGAACTTGTAGACGTAGTCGCCGTTCTCGTCGTCGCCCATGAACGCCACGATCCGACCCCTGACCTCCGTGATCCCCGCGCCCTCGTGCTTGATGCGCCCGAGCGCGGTGCGCTTCACCGGGACGGCGTCGGGGTCGAACGGATCGATCTCGACGACCCATCCGAACCGGTTGAGCTCGTTGCGGTTGACGGCGAGGTCGAAACGCGGCTCGGCGTTGTGCCAGGTGTACCCGAACCCGGCGGGCACCACTCCGTAGCGCGCTTCGAGCGGTGTCGCCGTCCACGTCGTGTCATTGGTGCCGAAGTAGCCGTTCCAGTTCTCCTCGCAGGCGAGATAGGTGCCCCACGGCGTGAACCCGTGAGCGCAGTTGTTGAGCGTGCCAAGCGGTGACGGCGTGACCTCGGAGGCGAGCATCGGATGGTCGGCACCGACCGGACCCGAGAACGTGACCGGCGTCGCGCCCGTGACTCGCCGGTTGTACGGCGAGTCGACGACGTGTGCCCAACTCCCATCGTCGCGGCGGACGATCTCGACGATCGTGACGCCGTGGCCGGCGACTGCCTTGGCGACCTTCTCGCGGCCGGCGTCGTCGGGTGTGATCGCCGAGCCCGCCGCGGCGCTGTAGATCTGATTGGCGTCGGTGTACTCGTGGTTGAGCACGAGCAGTCCGCGCCGGCTGCCTTTGTGGGCGTTGGTCAGCGGGAAGTACTGCATGCCGTCGTGGTTGAACCCGACCTGGTGCTCCTGGTCCGCAGATGTGTTCGAGGCGTCCTCGGCGAACGCGGCCGTGCTCGAGGTCAACGGTGTGCCCCACGGGATGAGGACGTCCCAGGCGTACCCGGACGGCACGGTGATCGCGTCGGCGTCGCTCGCGGGAACCTCCGTGAAACCGAGCAACCCCCGTCTCTTCGCGGCTGCGGCCGGCGCCGCGAGCGAGGACCCCGCCGTCAGGCCGCCGCCGAGGAACACGCCGACTCCGGCGGCCATCGCGCCCCCGATGACGGTGCGGCGCGACAGGCGGGCGTCGATCAGGTCGATGAGGTGCGGGTTCGAGGTCGGGTTCGACGGGATGTCATCGGAGTCGTGCATCGGTGCCTCACGTTCGGTTCGCTGGTTGGTACCGCGACCGTAGGAATACGACGTGACGCCGATCCGAGGATCAGGTGAACGTCGAGTGGCCACTGGGCGAACAGGTGGTGACTTCCTGCGGCGATGCGGCGGAAAGACTCTAATCGACGCTCAGACCCGACCGCGGCGGTGTCAGCGCCCGCCGAGCACGAGCTCGGCGACCTCGCGTCCGGTTGCGACGAGCAACGGTCCCAGCTCGAGCAGCCGCGCGTCGGTCAGGCGCACCGAGGGACCCTGGATCCCGACCGCCAACCGAGCCACACCCGCCGCGTCGAGCGCAGGTGCCGCCACACCGCACACGCCGTCGTAACGCTCCTGGCGGTTGGTCGCGAACCCGTCGGCGCGCACGCGCTCGAGCTCGGTGAGCATCGCGGCACGGGTGGTGATCGTCGACGGGGTGAAGCGGGCGAGCGGTCCGAGCTCGCGGATGGTTGCGGTCGGGGCCGTCTCTCCGAACGCCAACAGCACCTTGCCCATCGCTGATGCGTGCACGTCGATCGCGCCGCCGGCGGGGTGCTCGAAACGCAACGCATGCCGCGAGCTCGACTGCAGCACGACCAGCACGCCCCGGCTGCCACGGACGCCGACGCTCACCGATTCCCCGGTCGCCTCGCTCAGCCGGTCGGTCGTGGCTCGGGCGCGATCGATGCCGGAGCCCTCGACGGCGCGCCGGCCGAGCACCGCGAGCGCTGGACCCAAGCGGTACTGCTCGTTCGCCGGGTCCTGCTCCATGAAGTGCTCGCCGACCAGCGTGCGGACCAGGCGGTGCGCGGTGGTGAGGTTCAGCCCGGTCTGGCGGGCGATCGACGTGATGCCGAGTGAGACCTGTGCATCGCGGAAGAGGTTGAGGATCGCGATCGCCCGCTCGACGGTCTGGGCGCCGGACTTCGACGGCAGCTCCGACACCGGCTGATCTTCCCAGATCGGGAGAGGACTTGCGGCCGACTCCATTGTCGATGATAATACTCGGGTTTCCAGATAACGGAAGTATCTTCCATTTTGTCAGCCCGAAGAGGACCTCGTGAACAGACTGGCCGGACCGACCGCCCTCGGTATCGCCGCCCTCGTCGTGCTCGCCGCCGGTTGCGGCGACGACGACGTCGAATCGGCGTCGCCCCCCGCCGGTTCGTCCGATACCGCGGCCGCGTCCGACGAACCGGAGTCCGGTGAGCACGTGACGCTGCGGTTGGGCTACTTCCCGAACGTCACCCACGCCACGGCGCTCGTGGGCGTCGAAGGTGGACTCCTCGCCGAGTCGCTCGGCGACAACGTCACGCTCGAGACCTCGACGTTCAACGCCGGTGGTGAGGCCGTCCAAGCCCTCTTTACCGACGCCGTCGACGCGACGTACATCGGCCCCAATCCGGCGATCAACGGCTTCGCCAAGTCCGAGGGCGAGGCACTCCGCATCGTGTCCGGCGCGACCTCGGGCGGTGCGTTCCTCGTCGTGAAGCCGGAGATCACGTCGCCCGCCGACCTCGCCGACACGACCATCGCCACGCCCGCGCTCGGCAACACGCAAGACGTCGCGTTGCGCGCCTGGTTGCGGGACAAGGGGCTGTCGGCCGACGAGTCGGGCGGCGGCGATGTCTCGATCAGACCGCAGGAGAACGGCGCGACGCTCGACTCCTTCAAGGCCGGTGACATCGACGGTGCGTGGGTTCCCGAACCGTGGGCGACGCGCCTCATCCAAGAGGGCGGCGGCACCGTTCTCGTCGACGAGCGCGACCTGTGGCCGGACGGGCAATACGTGACCACGCACCTGATCGTGTCGACGAAGTTCCTCGACGAGCATCCCGACGTCGTGAAGCGACTGCTGCAGGGCCACGTGGCGGCCACGGACTTCGTGAACGCCAATCCGGAGGAGTCGCAGCGGCTCGTCAACGACGGGATCGAAGCGATCACCCAGAAGCGGATGAACGACGAGGTGCTCGCCGGGACATGGACGAACCTCACGTTCACCACCGACCCGATCGCCAGTTCGCTGCAGAAGTCGGCCGACGACGCGATCGCGATCGGTCTGCTCGACGACGTCGATCTCACCGGCATCTACGCGCTCGATCTCCTGAACGAGGTGCTCGCCGAAGCCGGCCAACCGACCGTGACGGGACTCTGATGAGGCCTGGCGCTCTGATGAGAGAGGCAGCGTGATGGGGGTGGCAGTCTGATGACCCGCGTGGGGCCGACCCGAACGCCGACGCCGACGACCCAGTCAGGTCAGCGACCCGAACCGGTCGTGATCACCCTGGATGCGGTCTCGAAGGTGTACCGATCGCGGCGCACCGCGGTGCCGGCGCTCGACGCCATCTCGCTGACGGTCCCGCGTCACGGTTTCACGTGCATCGTGGGCGCGTCGGGATGTGGCAAGTCGACGTTGCTCAATCTGCTCGCCGGCCTCGACAGCCCGACCGCCGGCGCGCTCGATGTCGTGGGTCGCACGGGACTGATGTTCCAGGAATCGGCCCTGTTCCCCTGGCTGACCGTCAGGGCCAACGTGGAACTGGCGCTCAAGCTGCGCAAGGTTCCGCGATCGGCCCGGCGTGGCCGGGTCGACGAATTGCTGGAGCTCGTGCACCTGTCGGAGTTCGCCGACAAACGCCCGCACGAGCTGTCGGGCGGCATGCGCCAGCGCGTCGCACTTGCCCGCACGCTCGCCCAGGATGCCGACATCCTGCTGATGGACGAACCGTTCGGGTCGCTCGACGCGATGACGCGTGACGTGATGCACGACGAGCTCGAGTCGATCTGGCAGCGCACCGGCGCGACGATCGTGTTCGTCACCCACAACGTACGGGAGGCCGCGCGGCTGGGCGACCGAATCGTGTTGCTCAGCAGCCGGCCCGGACGGGTTGCCCAGGTCTTCGAGGTCGATCTCCCGCGTCCCCGACGGATCGAGGATCGGGCGGTGTCGGAGCTGGCGGCCGAGGTCACCGCCTCGTTGCGCAAGGAGGTCGTCAGCCATGGCCGTCGTTGACCTGCACCGTGCCGCCGACGAGAAGAGCAGGGACAACGCCGCGCTCAGTGGCCTCGACGCGCTCGAGTCGGCCGACGACCGCGGGTCGCGGGCGTTTCGGCTCTGGGCCTCGCTGTGGCCGAAGGTCGCCGCGCTGGTGCTCGCGCTCGCGATCTGGCAGCTCATCGTGTGGTCCGGCTGGAAGCCTTCGTACACGCTGCCCGGCCCCGACACGGTGCTGCCTCGACTCGGTGAGGAGCTCAGCAAGGGCGTCACGTGGCGGGCGATCGGAGTGACGATGCGTCGCGCCGCGGTCGGGTTCAGCGTGGCGATCGTGGCCGGCTCGCTGATCGGGATCGCCGTGTCGCGCGTGCGCGTCCTGCGCACTGCGGTCGGGTCGATGATCACCGGATTGCAGACGATGCCGTCGATCTCGTGGTTCCCGCTGGCACTGATCCTGTTCAAGCAGAGCGAGTCGGCGATCCTGTTCGTCGTCCTCATCGGGGCGGCGCCGTCGATCGCCAACGGACTCATCGCCGGGATCGACCAGATCCCGCCGATCCTGCTGCGTGCCGGCCGGGTGCTCGGCGCGACGGGAGTGCACCGCTACCGGCACGTCGTGATCCCGGCCGCCCTGCCGTCGTTCGTCGCCGGTCTCAAGCAGGGCTGGGCGTTCACGTGGCGCAGCCTGATGGCGGGTGAGCTGCTGGTGATCATCGCCAACAAGCCCTCGATCGGGTCACGGCTCAAGTTCGAGCAGGAGTTCGCCGACTCGCCCGGTCTGATCTCGTGGATGCTGATCATCCTCATCATCGGCGTGCTGGTCGACGCCGTGTTCTTCGGTTCGATCGAGCGTGTCATCCGCGAGCGCCGGGGTCTCGGCGAATTCTGACCGTCGCGCGCCCGGTGGTTGCCCGGTGACTCGGAGAGCGTCGACGGTAGGCTCGACGAGCGATGGACAGACCGATGCGGCGCGCCGATCACGTGATCTGGGAGGTCACCGGCTCGCGTGCGGTGCTTCTCGATCCCGACGGCAGTGAATTGATCACCCTCAACCCGGTCGGCACGATCATCTGGGACGCGATCGACGGGCGCCCGCCTGACGCGATCACCGACGTCGTCCATCCCCAGGTCGAGGGCGTCACGAGGGAGCAGTTGGCGGCCGACGTTCGAGTGTTCCTCGCCGAGCTTGCAGAGCTCGGTGTCATCGTGCCCACCGACGAGTGAGGTCGGGGTCGCCGATGCTCGAGGTACACGGCGTCGGCATGGTGTTCCCACGTCTGCGTGGGCTCATGCGCCTCGTCGCCCGGGCCGCAACCGATCATGAGGTCGTCGCACTGCGCGGTGTCGATCTGCAGGTCGCGAGCGGTGAGGTGGTGGGGCTCGTCGGCCCCAACGGTGCGGGCAAGACGACGTTGCTGAAGATCATCTCGACGCTCTTGCAGCCGACGACGGGGCACGTGCTCGTCGATGGGCACGACCCCCGCCACGACGCGAGGGCGGTCAGAGACCGGATTGGTCTGGTCCTCGCCGACGACCGCGCGCTCTACTGGCGCCTCACCGGTCGCGAGAACCTCGAGTTCTTCGGGGTGATGCACGGGTTGACGCGTCGTGATGCGAGGGCGCGAGCCGGCGCCCTGCTCGACGAGGTCGGGTTGGCATCTCGCGACAAACTCGTGTTCGGGTACTCGTCGGGGATGCGCGCCAGGCTCTCACTCGCACGTGCCCTGCTCGCGCGACCGCCGCTGCTCCTCCTCGACGAGCCGACTCGTGCGCTCGACCCGATCGCCAGCGCCGTGGTCGCCGGGATGATCCGCGACATGGCTGCCGAGGGCATCGCCGTGTTCCTGTCGAGCCACCGCCTGGACGAGATCGAACAGGCATGCGACCGGATCGTCGTGGTGACGGACGGCTCGGTGCGGTTCGACGGAGCGGTCGCGGACCTCTCGGGAGACGGCCGATTCGCGAGCGCCGTCCGCTCGCTCCTCGAGGTGTCGTCCGTCGCACCCGCCGACCCGTTCGACGGGGTGGACGGCGATGATCGTGATGTCGTCGACGACGTCGAAGTCGGCACCGATCGGGGCGGGTCGTGAGCACCGCCTTGTCCTCCAACACGGCCCGTCTCGGTGCGATCGCGACGCGTGACTGGCGAACTGCCAAGCGCTACCGGTTCCGCCAGATGCTGCAGCTCCTCAGCTTCGTCTACGCCGCGATCCTTGCGTTCTACGTCGGGCGTCTGTTCGACGCGGCGCCGGCCGAGCTCACCCAGTTCGGAGGCGAATACTTCGACTTCGCGATGGTGGGACTGGCCGTCATGTCGGTCGCCGGCCTCGGTATCGGTGCGTTCAACGAAACCATCATGCGCGAGCAGACGCTCGGCACGCTCGAAGTCCTGCTCGTCACTCCCACACCGGTTCCCGTGCTCCTGGCCGGATCGCTCGTGCTGCCGCTCGCGCTGACGCTCATCGACGTGACGCTCTACGTCGGCATCGGGATCGGGCTGATCGGCAGCGGCATCACGCTGTCGGGTGTGCTTCTGGCATTCCCGTTCTTCGTGTTGACGCTCGCGTCGTTCTGCGCGTTCGGGATCGTCGGGGCGAGCATCACCGTGCTCGCCAAGCGAGGCGACCCGGTGTCAGGGTTGCTGATCCAAGCGACCTCCATCCTGAGCGGTGCGTTGTTCCCGGTCACTGTGTTGCCGCGGGCTCTCGAGGTGCTGGCTCATTGTTTCCCGGTGTACTACGGGATCACCGGCCTGCGAGAGGCATTGTTGGGTGGTGCAGGGTGGCGCGAGGTCGGTCCCGACCTCGGCGTGCTCGCCGCGTTCGTCGCCGTCCTGCTCCCACTCTCGGTGTGGATCTTCGGTCGCGCACTCGCCGCATCGCGCCGCGCGGGCATCCTCGGCAACTACTGAGCCCTACGTGCGGTCGGCGGACGTGTGCGCGAGCGCACCGGTGATCTGTTCGAGGAGCGTCCCACCGACGTCGAGACGTCGCGCGGGATCGGCATCGTGGAACAGCGCCCACGTCGGGAGCCGGCTCAACGCGGCCGCGATCGGGAACAACTCGCGCATCCTGTCCGGATCGGGCGCCAAAGGGAACGACGGGAGCACCGTCTTCAGCAACGATGGACCGGGCTCGATCCGTTGCACGTACCCGGCGGCCGGGGCGTGCGCGACGAGCAGCAGGACAGCGGCGTGTCCCGGATCCTCGAGGAGTGACCGTTCCAGCGGCACTCGCACGCGATTGCGCGCGTCCTGCGGGATCACCTCGCTGGCGCTGTGATCCTCGCCGACCAGATCACCCGGGAGGTTGAGCGGCTTGGGGAGTCCCCACGCGACGAGGTGGCTGTCGTCGCCGGCGAGGAACGTCAGGTCGTCGCTGAGCACCGTCCCGCCGCGACGCGATGCCGCGTAGGCCAGAGTCGATTTCCCCGCCCCCGTCCCTCCGAGCGCGACCACCACGTGGTCGCGGTAACGGATTGACGCGGCGTGCAGTGTGTGCCGACCGTGTTCGGCCAACGCGTCGGCCAACACGTGCTGGACACTGCGGCGGAACGCCGACTGAAGGTCGAGGTGCGGATCGATGGCAGAGCCCGACGCGCGCCAATCGTCCATCGGCCCACCGACGACGATGTCGTCGCCCTGACGCACTGCCGCAACACCCGCCGCGCTCCGACACGCGGCGCCATCGCCTCCGAGCCACACGTCGATGCCCGTGTACGACAGCGTCGGCGGGCGAGCCGGGACCGTTGGCGGTACCTGATCGAATCGCAGCCGGAGATGTGGGGTCTGCGAGGAGTCGGCGCATCCGGCGAACAGCGCGTCGACCGCTTCCCACCGCCATTCGTCGGCCGCCGACAGCTCGATGCTCCGACCTGCCAGGTGGATGACTCGATGCATGCGGCTTGGACCATACTGCGGAGCGGTCCGACATGTCCGATGGCGCCACACCACCCGAGACGATCACGCGCTTGTTGCGCCGACGCGCCGAGACGGGAACGTTGTGGGTCGACACGAGCGGGAACTCGATGGGACGGGCGATACCCGACGGCGCCCGGGTGCGGATCGTCGCCGCGGCGCAGCCGCGTCGTGGCGAGGTGTGGGCGATGTGCAACGACGACAGTCGCGTGATCGTCCATCGGGCGCTCGGTGTCGTCGACGGTCGATGGTGGCTCCAGGGCGACACGAACCGAGCGCCCGATCCGCCAGTCGGGCTCGACCGCCTGATCGGCCGGGTCGACGAGATCGACGTCGCCGGTCGCAGGCGCCGGCTCGGCGCGTTCAAGCGGTTGATCGGTCGCGCGAGGCTCGACGCGGCGGCACTCCGCAAGCGAGTTCGAGTCGCAACGAGACGGGTCGGGCGCCACACGATTCGGTAGCTCGGCAGACACCGGCGATCACACGCACCGTGGTCGATGGTTCACCGAGACGTCGTCAAATGGGCGCAACCTGCCGAAACCTGCACGGATTCGACATCACCGAGTGGCCAATTGCGTGGAAATCACCTCGCGGGAAGCGCTAAGGTGTGTCCTGCGGCGTGCGGCGAGTGACCCCGCGGCGGGAAGGAACCGAAATGCAGTACGAGCGACCGGCTGTTGAATCACGCGAGAGCGTGGAGGCTGCGCTGGATGAAGATTGGTGGCCGTTCCCCGGCCAGGGTGGCCAGGGCGGAATGAGCTGAGCCACCTTCGTTAACACGAGCAGCGGGCGGTCCCATCAAGGGACCGCCCCGGCTCGCGTCTGGGCCTCAATCGGCGGTGTGCACCGTCGGTTCGCCGGGCTCGCGGAACCAGAGTGGTGGACGGGGACTCAACGGCCGCACGCGACCATAGAGCGTGCGCAGTCGGCCCTGCCCGCGGAACCGCCGGGGTGCGGCGAGGCGGACGGCCACGAAGGCATCGTCGTCCAAGTGGCCGTCGAGGTTCATCGGGTTCGTCCCACCCAAGGCGGCGACACCAGCCAGACCGAGTGTGTTGGCGATCGTTTGGGCATGCGCGACGAGCACCCACGACAGGCCGGCACCACGATTCTCCGGCATGACGGTGAGAAGATCGAGCACGGCGTACCGACGAGAGCGTGTCCGAATGGCCGCCGCACCGGCGAACCTCGTGGGGTCGCCTGGCCGCTCGATCACGACGATGTAGTGCCGACTGAGCAAGTGACGAAGCACCGGCCGCAGTTGCCAGCTCGTCATGCCACCGAACAACTCGAACTCCGAGTACAACTCGACGAGTGCATCGAGGTCCGCCCCGACCGCGATTCGGGAGGAATCATGCGACGCGTCGGTGACCGTGACCGGGTACTCCGTGACGACCCACGGCCGGACGTCGACGAAGCGCCGCCGTCTGAGCAACGGGACCAGCGGTGCGATGTCGGGCGCGGCGCCGACCACGCTCCATGCCGCGCTTCGATCGACGAGTCGCGCGACCTCGTCGGCTGCACCGTGGTCGAGCAGGAGCACCGTGGCGACCCAGCGGTCGAACGTCGCCCGCACCAGAACCACGGCCGCGGCCGGACGGCGATCTCCGTCGTCCACGATCCACGCCCGGCAGGTGCGCGACCGTACGCCCCGATCGAGGATCTCGCCGAGGGCTCGCGTCGAACGCGGCTCGTGGCCGTCGAGCAGCGCGACGATCTCGTCGTCGCGGCGGATCCGGCGAGCGCGGAACGGGCTCGTCACAGCGCCCGCCAACTGGTCCGGGTCGTCACGGGAGGGCGGCGGCGAGTGCGTCCTGTTCGCGCTCGCGCATGGCGGCGTTCACGCGCTGGCGTTCGAGGATCTGTTCGAGCGTCTTGGCGGCCTGCTCGATCGGGTGCTCGGAGAAGAAGGCCTGGATGTCGGCGACATCGGTCGGCCGGTTCAGCGTCTTCACCGTGTCGACCATGCGGATGATCGTGTTCGACGGGAACCGCTCGTTGACCTCGGCCCAGTTCTTGCGGACGAACGTCCACGCCCGCCCGCCGTGACGACGGTTGGAGATGCAACTCCTGAGGAGGAACGGCGCGTTCTGCGTCTTGACCTCGCTGCTGAGCGCGAACTCGCACGTCCGGTCGATCAGCTCGGCGCTGTTGAACTCGGCGAGCGCATAGAGGTGACGGAGCTGGTCCTGTGGCGTCGCCGCGGTACGGAACCCGGAGAGCATCCGTTCGTACTCGGCTTCGCCCCCCGTCGCGGCGACGACACTCGTGGCGGCGGCGACCAGCTCCGGATCAACGGAACCGGGTTCCGACATCGACCGGTCGTACAGCTCCCGGCAGCGCGCCTGGGTCGCGGCGTCGTCGCCGAGCACGGCGAGCGCGCTGGTGAGCAGCCCACGGAGCTTTCCGACGAGGTCGGTCTCGCTCTCGACCGGATCGCCGAGGTCGGTGAGCGCCGGCGCGACGAGCCGGGCGACGCGCCGCTGCAACCTGGCGAACGCGTCGTCGTCGAGGAGCCGTCCGAGCCCGCGCAGGGTGAAGACGATCGCCTGCCACACGGCGTACTCGCGCTCGTCGCCGAATCCCTCGAGGAACGTCAACAGGTCGGTCGCCGCGAGGCGCCCGGCGATGACCGCGTTCCACGCGTCGTCGACGAGGTTGTAGCGCTCGAGCGTGTCGAGCGAGCGGAGTGCGTCGCCAATCAGGCGGGCGCGCAACTCATCGTCGTACGAGACCCGGAAGAACCCATGCCCGCCGGCGTTGACGACGACGGCCGCCGCCGGGTCGGCGAGCGTGAGGCGCGCCTCGTGCCCGTCGAGGAGCAGCGTGTCGACGTGGCCGCCATGGCGGACCGTGATCGGCACCATCCAGAGCGTGGCAGACGTCGATTCGACGTCGAAGCTGAACGGCGACTGACGCAGCACGAGCTGATCACCATCGAGCGTGGCGGTGATGAGCGGGAACCCGGGCTGCCAGATCCACGAGTCCATCGTGCGACGGACGGGCTCGCCACTCGTGTCCTCGATCGCGTCCCACAGGTCGCTCGTGTCGGTGTTGGCGTACGCGTGGGTGGTGAGGTAGTGGCTCACGCCCTCGCGGAAACGGTCGGCGCCCAGGTATTGCTCGAGCATGCGCAGCAGCGCCCCGCCCTTCTGATACGTGAGGACGTCGAACATGCCCTCGCAGTCGGCGGGCGATCTCACCTCGTACTCGACCGAACGGGTGCTCACCAGCGAATCGGTCTCGAATGCGACGCTGCGCTCGAGGCCGAAGCTCGTCCATCGCTCCCAGTCGGGTCGGTACGCATCGCAGGCGAGGATCTCCATGAACGTGGCGAACGCCTCGTTGAGCCAGATCCCGTTCCACCACCCCATCGTGACCAGATCGCCGAACCACATGTGGGCGAGCTCGTGGGCGACGACGTCGGCGACGACCTCTTGTTCGTACTGTGTCGACGTCGCCGGATCGACGAGCAACAGGCTCTCGCGGAACGTGATGCAGCCGAGGTTCTCCATCGCCCCCGCCGCGAAGTCGGGCAACGCCAGCAGATCGACCTTGTCGCTCGGGTACGGGATTCCGTAGTACTCCTGGAACCAGCGCAGGCAGAACGCGCCGACGTCGAGCCCGAACCCGGTGAGGTGCGCCTTGCCCGGCACGTGCACCACGCGGAGCGGGACGCCGCCGACGTCGACCGGCTCGGTGACCTCGAGCGGCCCCACGACGAACGCCGCCAGGTAGGTCGACATCAGCATCGTGTCGGCGAATCGAACGGCCACCTTGGCGCCGTTGCCGGTAGTGATCTCCCGACGGTCGAGCTCGCGGCCGTTCGAGACCGCCAGGAGGTCGGGTTCGATCACCAGCGTGATGCCGAACACGGCCTTGAAGTCGGGCTCGTCCCAGCACGGGAACGCACGCCGGCAGTCGGTCGCCTGCATCTGGCTCGTCGCGATGACCCGCTCGACGCCGCCCTCGTCGTGGAACGTGCTGCGATAGAACCCGCGCAACTTGTCGTTGAGCACCCCGGTGAACACGATCTCGACCGTGTGTTCACCGGGCACCACCCGGTGATCGGCGCCATCGACCGTCGGGCGGATGAACAACCGCTCGGTGTCCTCGTCGAGCCGGTGTTCGGCCGGTGCGCCGTCGACGAGGCAGCGGACGATGTCGAGCTCGGCGGCGTTGAGCACCAGCTCGCCCCGGTCGGCGAAGGTCGAGTCGCCCACCTCGTCGACGATGATCCGGATCACGACCGCACCGCTGAACGTGGCTGCTGCCAGGTCGGGCTCGAGCGTGACGTCGTAGCGCGTCGGTCGGGCATCACGTGGCAGGCGGAACGGGTCGAGCAGGCGGGCCGTGTCGGTCACGGCCCAGATCGTACCGGTGAGGTCCGTCGAGCCGAATCGCACGACTCGATCGCCGGTGTTCCGCACCGGCGGACGAGCAGCCCGCCGGGAGGCTGATCCAGCCGTTAGCGTGCCCATTCGTGCGGCCGACCGACGACTCGAACGACGCTGCCGCGCCGATCGACACGACCGCGAGGTACGACGTCGTCGGCATCGGCAACGCGCTCGTCGACGTGATCGCCCATGCCGGCGACGAGTTCCTCGGCGAGCACGACCTCGTGAAGGGATCGATGACGCTGGTCGAGACCGACCGCGCGGTCGAGCTGTACCGGGCGCTCGGTTCGGCGGTCGAGATGAGCGGCGGCTCGGCCGCCAACACGATGTGTGGCGTCGCCAGTTTCGGGGGTCGGGCCGCGTACGTCGGCAAGGTGAGCGACGACGAGCTGGGTCGGGTGTTCGGCCACGATTTGCTCGCGGTCGGCGTGACGTTCCGTCCCGGCGCGATGTCCGACAACGTCCCGACCGGCAGGTGCATCATCGTCGTCACGCCCGATGCCCAGCGCACGATGAACACGTTCCTCGGCGCCTCGAGCACGATGAGCGTCCCCGACGTCGACACCGACACGGTCGCCGCCGGCAAGGTGCTGTACATGGAGGGCTACCTCTACGACCGCGACGACGCCAAGGCCGCGTTCCGGCACGCCGCCCGGGCCGCCCACCGCCACGGCCGGCTGGTGTCGCTCACGCTGTCGGACTCGTTCTGCGTCGACCGGCACCGCGACGACTTCTTGTCGCTCGTGCGCGACGAGGTCGACCTGCTGTTCGGCAACGACGACGAGCTGCGCTCGCTCTACCAGACCGACAGCTTCGACGATGCCGTCGCCGCGGTCCGGCGCGACTGCGGGCTGGCGGCGATCACCGTCGGCGCCAAGGGTTCGTATGTCGTCACGCCCGACGACGTGCTGCACGTCGACGCCTATCCCGTGCGGCGCGTGATCGACACGACCGGCGCCGGCGACCTCTACTCGGCGGGGTTCCTGTTCGGCTACACGCAAGGCCGCGACCTGAAGGAATGCGGCCGCCTCGGGTCGCTGGCCGCGTCGGAGGTCATCTCCCACGTCGGGCCGCGCCCCCTGACGGAGCTGCGTACGCTGATCGGATGATCGTGAGCGCCCGCGACGAAGCGGAACGCTGGCTGGCCGGCGAACCCGACGCTGACATCCGTGCCGAGTTGGAGGCGCTGCTCGGCGGGCCTGACGAAGAACTGGCCGAACGGTTCGAGGGCCGGCTGCAGTTCGGCACCGCCGGGTTGCGTGCGGCCGTCGGCGCGGGTCCACAGCGCATGAACCGCCTCGTGGTGCGTCAGGCCGCAGCCGGCCTCGCCGTCTACCTGCTCGCCACCGACCAACGCGCCCGCGAGCGTGGCGTGATCATCGGCTACGACGCCCGCCGCAAGAGCGATGTATTCGCGCTCGACACGGCGTGCGTGATGGCGTCGTACGGGATCCGGGCGATCCTGTTCGACCAGTTCGTCCCGACGCCCGTGGTGGCGTGGTCGATCACCGAGGTCGATGCCGCGGCCGGAGTCGTCGTCACCGCCTCGCACAACCCGCCGGCCGACAACGGGTACAAGGTCTTTCTCGGTGACGGCGCCCAGATCGTGCCACCCCACGACACCGGCATCTCGGCCCGGATCGACGAGATCGATCCCGTCGCCGTCGACCTCGCGCCGCACGACCACCAGCTCATCGAGTCGGTCGGTTCGGACCTGATCGATGCCTACATCGCGGCGGCTCCCGGCGTCCGGCTGTGTCCGAAGGTGCCGGGCGTGACGGTGGCGTACACGGCGATGCACGGGGTCGGCGGTGCCGTTCTCGTGCGCGCCTTCGAGGCCGCGGGGCTCCCGGTTCCCCACGTCGTCTCCGAGCAGTTCGAGCCCGATGGCACGTTCCCGACGGTGTCGTTCCCCAACCCCGAGGAACCCGGTGCGATGGACCTGTTGCTGGCGGTCGCCGCCGAGTCGGGCGCGGTGGCGGCAATCGCCAACGATCCCGACGCCGATCGACTCGGCGCCGCGATCCCGCAGCCGGACGGTTCGTGGCGGCGCCTCGGTGGTGACGAGCTCGGCTGGCTACTCGCCGAGCACATCCTCGACCACACGTCGGGCGACGACCGCTTGGTCGTCACGACGCTCGTCTCCTCCTCGCTGCTGGGGCGGATGGCGGCGGAGTACGGCGTGCACTACGCCGAGACGTTCACCGGCTTCAAGTGGATCGGGCGCACCGTGCTCGACCGCCCCGGCGAACGATTCGTGTTCGGGTACGAGCAGGCGCTCGGCTACCTCGTCACGCACCAGCCGCTCGACAAGGACGGCATCACCGCCGCGATCCTGTTCGCCGAGGTGGCCGCGACGGCCGCGGCCGACGGCTTGACGCTCCAGGATCGCCTCGACGCCATCGCAGCCCGGTACGGACGTCATGTGATGGCCGAGCTCTCGATCCGGATGGAACCGGCAGTGGCAGCGGCTCAGGTCGAGACGTTGCGGGCGTCGCCGCCCGCCGAGGTCGCCGGCCGGCGGGTGGTCGAGGTCGCCACGTTCCCCGAAGCCAACCTGCTGCGACTCGTGCTCGACGGCGGCGTCCGGGTGCAGATCCGACCCAGCGGCACCGAACCCAAAGTGAAGCTCTACGGCGAAGCCATCGGCGAAGACCCGGCCCCCTTCGTCACCGCCCTCGCTGCGCTCCTTTGACATCCACTCGCCCTGTTGTGACACCGCGATCGGCGACCGCTACCTGTTTGTGTCACCGATACCGGCGACCTTCGCCGATGTCGGTGACACAAACGGGGGATCCGGGCTGGAGTGGACTTCACACCCGGCACTTACCCCGTTCTGGTCTACTCGTGCGATGAACGTGTTGCTGGCGGAGGACGACCGGTCGGTGCGGGAGTCGCTCGTGCGGGCACTCACGCTCGAGGGCTACGCCGTCACCGCCGTCACGAACGGCGCCGAGGCGCTCGCCCACCTCGCCGAGTCGGCGCCGGACGTGTTGCTGCTCGATGTGTCGATGCCGGTCGTCGACGGGCTCACCGTGTGCCGCGTGTTGCGATCGGAGAAGAACCGCATCCCGATCCTGATGCTCACGGCGCGGACCGAGACACGCGACCGCGTCGCCGGTCTCGACGCCGGCGCCGACGACTACCTCCCCAAGCCGTTCGACCTCGCCGAGCTGTTCGCGCGGGTCCGAGCACTGCTCCGGCGGGCCAACCACACGTCGACGGACGACGTGACCGACGATCAGCAGCTCGTGCTCGCCGATCTGCGCATCGACACGGCCGGGCGTCGCGTGTGGCGTGGGAGCCGTGAGATCGATTGTTCGAAGACCGAGTACGAGCTGCTCGAGCTGCTCGTGCGCAACGCCGGGATCGTGCTCGATCACTCGACGATCTACGAACGGATCTGGAACTACGACTTCGGGCCGGACTCGAAGAACCTCGCCGTCTACATCGGGTACGTGCGGCGCAAGACCGAGGCCGCCGGTGAGCCGCGGCTCGTGCACACGGTGCGGGGAGTCGGCTACACGGCACGGGTCGGCACGTCGTGAGCCTGCGCTGGCGGATCGCGCTCGCGCTCGGTGTGATCGCCGCGACCACCACGATCGTCGTGGGCGTCATCAGCTATCGCACGACCCGCGACCGGCTGTACGACGAGGTCGACACGTCGCTGACCGACGCCGTCGGTCTGCTCGGTCGTTCCTTCGACCGACCTGGCGAGTTCGACCGGTTGCCCGATCGCGGCCCGCTCTCGGTCTACGACTTCCAGGTCCTCGGTTCTCGCGGCGAGGTCGTCGCCAGCGACTTCGTGGGCGGATTCGAGCCCGACGACGAACAGGTCGCACTCGTCGGCGAGACCCGGCTGACCACCGTCCAGAACATGACGATCGGCGACGAGGAGTACCGCGTTCGGACCTTCGGCCTGCGCGGCGGTGCATTGCAGATCGCCCGGCCGCTCGACGAGACCAACAGCGTCCTCGACAGCCTGCGGGCGCGCTTGCTGGTCCTCGTCGTCGCCGTGACCGCGGCCGGAGCCGCGGCCGGGTTCGTGATCGCGGGTGGTGTCACGGCGTCGTTGCGCCGGCTCACCGCGGCGGCCGAAGCGGTCGAGACCACTGGGCAGCTCGACGTCGACGTACCGGCCGACGGGCACGACGAGGTCGGCCGGCTCAGCGCCGCGTTCCGGCGGATGCTCAATGCGCTCGCCCGGTCGCGTGACGATCAACAGCGGCTGGTTCAGGATGCCGGGCACGAGCTGCGCACACCGTTGACGAGCCTGCGCACCAACCTCGACGTGTTGCGCCGGTACCCGGACCTCCCGCCCGATCAGCGACACCAGGTGGTCGACGATCTGCACTCCGAGATCGAAGAGCTCGTGCTGCTCGTCGAGGAGGTCGTCGCCGTTGCCAGCGGAGGTCTCGACGACGACCCGTTCGAGCCGTTCTCGCTCGGTGACGTGACGCGTGAGCTGGCGGCGCGGTACGAACGTCGCAGCGGCCGGGAGGTGCGGGTCGAAGCCGACGAGTCGCCGGTCGAGGGCCAGCTCGGCGCCGTCCAACGGGCGATCTCGAACCTGCTCGACAACGCCCGCAAGTTCGACCCGAGCGGGGGCGCGATCGACGTCAGGGTGGCCGGCGGCACCGTGGAGGTGCTCGATCGGGGACCGGGCATCGCCGAATCGGAACAGGCGTTGGTGTTCGAGCGCTTCCACCGCTCGGTCGAGGCACGGACCCTGCCCGGTTCGGGGTTGGGTCTGTCGATCGTGCGCGACGTCGTCACCCGGCACCACGGCACGGTCCGGGTCGCGTCGCGCGACGGCGGTGGTGCCGTGGTCGGGTTCACCTTGCCGCTCAAATCAGGGCCGCTCAAATCAGGGCCGCTCAGATCAGGGCCGCTCAGCTCAGCCCCGCTCAGCTCAGCACGCCCGGCCGACGACTGATCGGCGCCGCGCTGCCCCGTTCTGTGCGGATTCGGGCACGGGAGGGACCCGAGCGTCCAGTCTCACCGTTCTCTTACGTCGTTCCGGTCGGCCTCACACCGGCGGATCGCATCATGGTGCTCAAGCGCCATCCGGCCCAACCGATACATCCGCAACGACAAGGGAGTCGAGACAATGAGCAACAGCACGGGCAACGTCAAGCGAAACACGGCGATCGGCCTGACCGCCGGTCTCCTCGGCGGGGGTGCGATCGGGTTGATGCTCGGCGTCCCAGGCATGACCAGCGCCGCCGGACCGTCGCCTGCGGCGGTCGTCGCCCAGGAGGACACGCCGACCGACGACACCACCACCGATGACACCACCACCGACGACACCACCACGGATGACACCACCACGGATGACACCACCACGGATGAGACGAACGACGAGGTCGACGGGCGTCCCGAACCCGGTGTGCGGCTCCGCGAGCAGCTCCAAGAGCTCGTCGACAACGGAACCCTGACGAGCGAGCAAGCCGACACGGTCGCCACGTTCCTCGTCGAGAACCGTCCCGACCGCGGCTTCCCGGGATTCCCCGGCGGGCATCGACGTGGGCACGGCGGCTTCGGCATCGAGCGCGGCGTGATCGCCGAACTGCTCGGCCTCGAGCCCGACGAGTTGGGCGACCTCATCCGTGACGGACAGTCGCTGGCCGACGTTGCGACCGCCCAGGGCGTCGACGTGCAGACCGTGATCGACACGCTCGTGAACGCCGCCAAGGAGCGCCTCGACGAGGGCGTCACCAACGGGCGCCTCACCCAGGAAGAAGCCGACGAGAAGCTGGCCGAGATCACCGAGCGCATCACCGAGAGGGTCAACACGGCCCGTCCGTCCGGCGACTGACCCCTTCAAGTCAATTTCTGGCACGTCGGCTGACCAACCCGTTCTGGGCTGCCGTTCGTTGCGACCCCCGAAAGGTCCGCCAGCCCAGAACCATTCCACCTCCCCCCAGGGCGCCGACGGCCCCGGTCCACCCCAGTCCGGGTGGGCCGGGGCCTTCGGCTGTGATCGATGAGCGTCGCCCGTAACGTGGCGTCATGATCTGCGTCGACGCCGAGCGGGTCGGCGTCGCCCAGCCCGACAAGGTGCTGTTCGAGGATCTCTCGGTCACGATCTCGAGCGGTGAGCGGGTCGCCGTGGTCGGCATCAACGGATCCGGGAAGTCGACGCTGCTGCGGCTGTTGACCGGCGCCGCGACCCCCGACGACGGAACAGTTCGCTTCGGCCGCGGGGTCCGCATCGCGTCGCTCGACCAGGATCCTCGGCTCCCGCCCGGCACGGTGGCCGAGTACCTGGGCTGGACCGAGGGTGGCCGCGGTGAAGGAGACGTGGCATGGGAGGTGGCGGCGGTGGCGACGTCGCTCGGCGTCCAACCGTTGTTCACGCGCCGCACCGAGGAGCTCTCGGGTGGCCAGGCCAAGCGCGTCGCGCTCGCCAAGGCGCTCGTCGGTGAGCACGACCTGATCGTGCTCGACGAGCCGACCAACCATCTCGACCTCGAAGCCATCGAATGGCTCGAGACGCGGCTGTCGGCGGCGCGGTCGGCGCTCGTGCTCGTGACCCACGACCGTCATGTGCTCGATCGGCTGACGACCGGTCGCGGCACGGGCAAGGTCGTCGAGCTCGACGATGGACGGGGGTACGTGCACGTGGCCGCCGAGGGATCGAGCGCGTACGCGACCTATCTCGACGCCCGCGCGGCCCGGCTCGATCAACAGGAGGGCGCCGAGGCGACGCGCCGGATCCTGGCGCGCCGCGAGCTGGCGTGGTTGAAGCGGGGTGCGCCAGCCAGGTCGACCAAGCCCAAGGCCCGCCTCCGCCACGCGGCCGAGATCGTCGGCGGCGCACCAGCGGCGCCGGGCGTGCGGGGGAGTGACCTGGTGCTCGGTGTCGGAACCCACCGGCTCGGCAACCAGGTCGTCGAGCTCGACGGTGTGTCGCAGCGCTTCGGCGACGTGACCGTCCTGCGCGACGTCGATGTGCTCATCGAGCCGGGGTCACGGTTGGGCGTGGTGGGCCCGAACGGCTCCGGGAAGTCGACGCTGCTCGACATCATCGCCGGCCGTGCCGAGCCGAGTGGCGGCACGGTCAGGCGCGGCTCGACCGTCGTGTCGGGGTATGCGGATCAGCACTCGTCGATACTCGGCCGGGACGCGATCGTGCGCGAGCTGGTCGCCGGCCCGCACCGCGAGCCCGACTACGAGGACCGGGCGCTGCTCGAACGCTTCTGGTTCGACTCGACCGCGCAGTTCGCGCCCGTGCGGATGTTGTCGGGCGGCGAGCGCCGCCGGTTGCAACTGGTCATGGTGCTGGCCGCCAAGCCGAACCTGCTCGTCCTCGACGAACCGACGAACGATCTCGACCTCGACACGCTGCGCGCCGTCGAAGAGTTCCTCGACGGCTGGCCGGGCGCGCTCGTCGTCGCCAGTCACGACCGGGCGTTCCTCGACCGGACGGTCGACCACGTGTTGGCGATCGACGACGACGGTCGAGTGGCGAGGGTGCCGGGCGGGGTCAGCGGGTGGTTGGCATCGCGCGCGAAGGCCGCTGGAACGTCGCCGCGGTCGACGCGATCGACGCGTCCGGCCGATGCCGCCGCGGCACGAACCGCTTCGAGCACGAGCGGTGCCATCAAGGGTGCGAGCCGGTACACGATCGGGCGCCGACTCCGCGACATCGAGCAGGAGATGGCGAGAGCGCAAGTCCGGCGCGACCGTTTGGCCGACGAGCTCTCGAACGCGGTCGAGCACACCGAGCTCG
Organism: Ilumatobacteraceae bacterium; assembly: GCA_035557475.1. Lineage (GTDB taxonomy): Bacteria > Actinomycetota > Acidimicrobiia > Acidimicrobiales > Ilumatobacteraceae > JALOLG01. The sequence continues at coordinate 2,715 of DATMDV010000080.1, read as the reverse complement.
CACGCATCGGATCAGAGCTGGCCGCGGCGCAGGCCGCCCTCGACGTAGTCGAGGAACGCTGGCTCGAGCTCGTCGAGCAGCAGCAGACGTCGTGAGCTGCAGTATCGGCGCAGGGGGACGCGGCGGCACGACGACGGCAGCATCGATACCGTGAGCGGAATGAGCTCGCCCGCCACTACTCGCGCCGCGATCGGGATGTGCTTCGACCGCACGTTCCCTCCGGGTTTCGTGACCGAGGTCGCCAACCGCCTCGACGGGGGCGGCGCCGACCAGCTGTGGGTCATCGAGGACTGCTTCTACACGGCGGGCGTCAGCCTGGCGGCCACGGCCCTGGCGACGACCGAGCGGCTGACTGTCGGGATCGGCATCCTCCCGGCGGTCGCTCGCAATCCGGCGATCACGGCGATGGAGATCGCCACCCTGTGTGAGCTGGCGCCCGGTCGGTTCCTCCCCGGCATCGGCCACGGCGTGCAGTCGTGGATGGAGCAGATGGGCGCTCGGACACCTTCGCCATTGACGACGCTCGAGGAAACGATCCTCGCGGTTTGCCGTCTTCTCGCCGGCGAGAACGTGACGGTGCACGGGCGCCACGTCGATCTCGACGACGTGCAGCTCGATCGACCGCCATCGATCGTGCCGCCCGTGCTCGCCGGTGTGCGCGGTCCGAAGTCGATGCAGATGGCCGGCCAGGTGGCAGGCGGCGTCGTGCTCGCCGAGCCGGCCAGTCCGTCGTACGTGACCTGGGCGCTGGACCAGGCCGGCAAGCGTGCCGACGACCCGACGTTCCACGTCGCGGTGTTCTCGGCGTTGTGCATCCAGGACGATCGTGAGTCGGCATTCCGGATCATGGCCCCCTGGCTGGCCGGGATGCTCGAGGATCCGAATGTCGGCTTTCGGGCGCTGCCGTTCTTCGACGACTTGATGGCGCGCTTCACCGAGCACGGCGTCGAGGGTCTGGTCACGATGCCGGCCGAGTGGTGGATCGAACTGGCGCCGGTCGGCACCCTCGACGATGCCCACGCCCACGTCGCCGCCCTCGAACGGGCGGGTGTCGACAGCATCGGCCTGTTCCCGGCACCCGAGGTCGACATCGCCCGGTTCCAGATCGACCACGTCTTGGCGATCGCCCGCCGGTAGAGCGAGCGATCGCCGAGAAGTGCTCAGGCCGTCGGCTGGAGGTGCGAGCGAAGGAACTGCTCGACTTCGCGCAGTTGCCCGTCGAGATGCTCGCGGTTCTCGGGTCCGTACAGCGCGAGGTAGTCGCCGACCAACTCGGGAGTGGTGAGCTCGATCAGTTGGCGGCCCTCGAGCCACACGTTGATCACCTTGAACGGACCGGCGTCGGTCAGGGCCGAGGTCCACCCTGCCGCGGCCGCGATCTCGTGGATCCGTTCCTCTGACACGGCGGCCATGAACAGACCGTGGAAGCCCGAGCGCTCCGCCGTGTCGGACGGGGCGAACTGCACCTCGCCGTCGGGTCCCGGGACGAACGCGTGGCCGGCGGGCGTGATCTCCACCATCGAACCGCGCTCGTCGAAGCGGCAGACCATGTGGGCGCCGGGCGGGAACGGTGGTGACGGTGCGGCGATGTCGTCGGCGCCGAGCAGCTCGGCGAGCGCGGCGGCGACCTTGGCGGGGTCGTGGGCGTTGATGGACAGGTGGAAGATCATGGTGTGCCTTTCGGGGTGTGGTGTGTGTGAGTGATCAGATGGACGATGGAGCGGCGGGGTCGTCGGCAGGGCCTCGATCCGCAGTCGTCGCCGGCGCAGTCTCGGCGCGAGCGCGGGCGCCCGCGAGCAGCAGCTCGATGGCGAGCGCGGCCGTCTCGCCGGCCTCCTCGCCGTCCATGTCCCAGTAGTCGTGCAGCGTCTGCCAGGTGGCAGCGGCGGTCAGCAACTGGAGCGCGGCGGCCACCCGGCGCGCCGCCACAGCGTCGAGGCCGGGTGCCTCCGTGTTCACGGCGGCCAGGGCGTTCCGGCGACGTTGGTCATTGGCGGTGAGGCGCACCGAGAGGCCGTCCTTCGACGCCAGCAACTCGCGGATCACCGGGGCCAGCCGCTCGAAGCCTGGATGGGCGGTGCGGACCAGTGCCACGTAGCCGGTCTCGTCGGTCGGGAACGGGCCCGTGAAGCCCATGCGCTCGTTGGCCCACGCCCAGATCGCGGCGTGGAGCGCCTCCTTGGAGGGGAAGTGTCGATAGATCGTGCGTTCGGGCACACCCGCCGCCCGGGCCACTCTCGCGAACGTGAGATCGTCACCGGCGGCCAGCACCTCGAGCACGCCGTCGAGCACCCGCTCTCGCACGAGGTTGCTGCGTGCGTCTTGCAGTGTCGCTGCCGTCATGTCAGTAAGACTGCCATAATGGCAGTCTGACTGTCAACGGATTTCTACGCAGCTGCCATCAGTTCGTCGGTGGCGAGTACGGCGCCGAGGCGGCCGCGGTCGGCGATGGCGCAGGCGCCCAGCAACGAGCGACGCTCAGTGCCGTCGGCACGGCGGACCTGCTCCCAGTCCCGCGTCGTGAGCACGACGGTGCGGTGCAGGTCGTCGCGTGGCGCGATCACGACCAGCTGACGGCCACCGAGGTGGACGTGGCCCTGCAGGCGGTGGGTTCCGTCCCACGTCAGGTCGTCGGGCACGGCACCGATCAGGTGGATGAGGAACTCGCGGGCCCGCGCCCGGCATTCGGTGTCAGAGCGCTGCACCCGCTCGGCG
>DATMDV010000079.1:0-6940 GCA_035557475.1 Ilumatobacteraceae bacterium | reverse complement strand
GCTGGTGCGGGCCCACCGGCTCGGGTTCAACAGCGCCCACGGCGAGGGTTGGGCGCTGTACGCCGAGCGGCTGATGGACGAGCTCGGCTGGTTCCGCACGCCGGACACCCGCCTCGGGTTCCTGTCGTCCCAGGCGTTTCGCGCGGTGCGCGTCGTCGTCGACATCGGGCTGCACCTCGGGCGGACGGTTCCCGACGGTTTGCCGGGCAGCGGCGAGCCGTGGAGCTTCGACACGGCCGTCGCCGCCCTGCGGGCCGCCGGCGGCCTGGTCGAGGAGTCCGCCCGCAGCGAGGTTCTGCGCTACTTGTCGTGGCCGGCGCAGGCGACGTCCTACAAGCTGGGCGAGCGTTCCTGGCTGGCGGGTCGGGAGGCGGCCCAGGCCGCGGCTGGGTCGTCCTTCGATCTGCGCTCCTGGCACGCCCGCGCCCTGGCCCTCGGCCCGCTCGGACTCGACCGCTTGGAGCGAGAGCTCGCTGCGCTCTGAGTCGCGCTGGCTTTCATACAACGAAACGCTTGCGCAACAACTTCGTTGCAGATATCGTCGGCGCCGTGACAGCTGCTCCCGACCTCGGCATTGACCTGGATGCCGCCTTCGCTGCTCTCGGCGACCGGACCCGACGGGCGATCATCGGCCGGCTCGCCAGGGGCGAGGCGACCGTTGGCGAACTCGCCGAGCCATTCGACCTGACCCACCAGGCCGTCTCCCGCCACGTCGGCGTCCTCAGGCGCTGCGGGATGATCCAGCAACGGGTCGACGGTCAGCGGCGACCGTGCCGGCTCGACGTCGACCGCATGCAGGAGCTGGTCGGTTGGATCAGCGAGCAGCAGCGAGAGTGGGAGTCGCGCCTCGACCGGCTCGAGGAGCACGTCGTGTCGGTGCGAGCGGAGCGGTCACGATGACGGCCAAGGTCGTTCTCGACGGCGACCAACTGATCGCCACCCGCTACCTCGACGCCGAGCCCGCGCTCGTGTGGGAGGTGTTCACCACACCCGAGCATCTCGCGGCGTTCTGGGGTGGCGATCACGCCACCGTTCCGCCGGACTCGGTGGCCGTCGACCTGCGGGTCGGGGGGACATTCGAGCTGGAGACGACCGGCGCCGACGGCAGCCGCCACCCGCTGTGCTTCCGGTACGAGATCATCGACGCGCCGACGCGCCTCGTGCTCGCCGAACCGCGCACAGGTATCACGACCGAGATCCACCTCCGGCGGAGTGGCGGCGGCACGATGGTGGAGGTCCATCAGCGGCGGTTGCCGCCCGAACTGCAGACCGAGCGGGCTCGCGCGGGTTTGGCCGGGATCCTCGCGCGCCTCGACGCCGTCGTGGGAGAGCTGACAAGCGACCAACGGAGACGAACCACATGAACACCCAGGAGCAGATCGTCCACCGCTACATGGAGGGCTTCGGGCGCACCGACCACGACGCGATCCTCACGTGTCTCACCGACGACGTCGTCTGGCATATCCACGGCGTGCGCACCACGCACGGGAAGTCCGAGTTCGACGACGAGATCGAGAACCCGGCATTCGAGGGCAGCCCCGAGCTCACCGTCGATCGAACCATCGACGCCGGCAACGTCGTCGTTGTGACGGGAACCGGCCGCGGACAGCACCGCGAGGCCGGGTCCTTCCGGTTCGCCTTCAGCGACCTGTTCACGTTCCGCGACGACCTGATCGCCCACGTCGACTCGTACGTCGTCCCACTCACCTGATGCAGCTCAGCGGTGCTGCCAAACGGCAGAGACGATCCACGCTCGGGAATCGAACAGAACGCCGGCGCCGGTGTCGTGCGCGGTGATGGTGGTGCGCAGCAGTTGGAGGGCTCGCTCGGCCGTCGCCGCGTCCAGGTCGGCGAGAAGGTCCTTCGCCTGCCACAGGCTCAGCACCGCGTCGTACGCGGCCTCGGTGTCTTCGCCGTAGAAGACGGGCTCGTGCACGTCGGTGAAGCTGACCTCGGTGAAGCCGGCGTCGGTCAGGATGCCCTCCGTCACGGCGGGGTCGGCGAGGGAGAATGGGTCGAACCGGTTGACGGGAGCCGAGGGTGGCCCTCCCACCGACCGGTCGATCTCGATCGCCCACTCGTTGCGGCTCCGGCTCTGCCAGACCAGGATCACCAGACGCGCGCCCGGTCGCAGCGCGCGCCCGATGTTGGCGAACGCGGCGACTGGGTCGGCGAAAGAACATCGTCCCGAACCGGCTGATGCACAGGTCGAAACCCGCCGTGGGGAAGGGGTGGCTCTCGGCATCGGCTTGTACGTAGCTGACGTTGCGCAGTCCCTCGTCGTCGCTGAGCTGACGAGCACGTTCGAGCATCGGCGCCGACACGTCGACGCCCAGCGCGCTCCCTTCGACCGCGGCGTGGGCGGCCTGACGCGTGGTCTGGCCCGTGCCGCAGCCGACATCGAGCACGCGATCGTCGGGCTGGACAGCGGCTGCCGGGCGGAACTGCTCGTTGTGCCTGCGGAGCTCGTTGTCGTAGAAGTCGGGGTCGAGGGCCATGTCGAGTCGCGGTCGTCGCGGTATGCCAACTTACTAATCGAGGCGCCTTACTCATCCAGGGGCGCCGAGTTGCCGGGATCATCGTCCCCGGGCACGATGTGTCCATGGCTGACGACGAGTCCGACGTCGAACGGTTCTCGCGGTTGCTGGCGTGGTCATATCGGGCTGAGATCGCGGGTGAGGCACTGTTCGCGGAGCTCGCCGTGGGGTTCGAGGCCACGGGGCATCGCGCGCTGCTCGAGGACCTGGCGGAGGTGGAGCGGCTGATGGCCGACGCGCTTCGACCTGCGCTCCACCGGTATGGCGTGGACGGTGGCGATGACGAGCGGAGTCGAGCACAGGGCCGTGCAAACGCTGCTTTGGCCATCGAGGACGGGTGGGACACGTTCCTCGCACGGTTCGATCCGATCACCGAGGCAGCGCTCGCGAAGTACGTCGAGCTGCGATCCCTGTGTGAGCGTCAGGACCCGGTCTGGGATCTGCTGATCGCGCATGAGGAGGCGCTCCAGGTAGTCGGTCGGATCCTCAGCGGTGACGGGGGCGGTGACGCCCAGGCACCGGTCAACGTTCTCCTCGAGCGTCTCCGCGCTCACGCCGCCGCGCCCGCGTAGCTCTACGTGGCGGGAGCCGGCCCGAGGAATTCGACGCCGTACCGGGCGGCGACCGTCGCCAGCCTGGCCATCTCGTTGCGAGGGTCAGCGGACGGCATCGCGATCGCCGCGACCTCCTCGAAGAACCCCTCGAAGCCTCCCGGCATGGTGAGGCTCAGATGCCGGCCGCGCTCCGAATGGATCTGGTAGCCGTGTGGCACCGTTCGCGGCCCCCAGATCCACGTGCCGGGGGCGGCGCTGATCACATCGTCACCGATGAAGACGCTGTAGTCGCCCTCGAGGACATAGAACGCTTCGTCCTCGCGATGGTGCACGTGGAGCGGGGGCACGGAGCCTGCAGGACCCGCCACTTCGACGGCACCGAGTACACCGTTGGTATCGCTCGCAGACGCCAGGACCGCGATTGTCTGTTTGAAGAACTGGAACGGCACCTGTCCTCCTCGCCGAGATGTCGGGTGCGCACAGCGTGCTCTGATCGATGCCCAGCCTGGTCCCTCGTGCGTGGGTCTGCAAGCCGCGCGGAACGTCTGTTCGGGCACCCTCTGGGCCACGCTTAGACTTGTCGTCGTGGACGCGAGATCCGGAATCGACGGCATCGAGCAGGCCGTGCTCGAGCTCGAGCCTGGCGGCGAACTCGTCGGGATCAGCGAGCTCACTGGTGGTGTGTCGGCCGATGTGTTCGGTCTCGAAATCGCCACCGTTGCTGGCGGGAGGCGGCGGGTTGTGTACCGGCGACACCGTTCGCCCGGATTCAAGCAGCAACAGCAAAGCATCACCGCCAAGGAGTACGGACTGCTCGCCGCACTTCATCGTGAGGGTCTCGCTGTCCCGGAGCCGTTCCTCCACAACGACACCGACGCCCCCAATGGTCCATACATGATCATCGAGTGGATCGACGGCTCGACCAACATCGGCGAGGGCGACCTGCCCGGAGCGCTCGAGCAGATGGCGCAATTCCTCGTCGGCCTGCACTCGCTCGGGCCGCTGTCGCCGCAGCTCCCCGAACTCGAACCAATCGAAGACCCGCTCACAGCGATCGGTCCCCATCTCCCCCCGACCGGGTCCGGTGACCAGGTGCGAGCGTCGCTCGCCTCCGGGGCGCTCGCATATCACCCGAACCGCTCCGTTCTGCTGCACGGCGACTACTGGCCGGGCAACGTCATGTGGCGCGACGGTCGTCTCGTCGCGGTCATCGACTGGGAGGATGCGTGCTTCGGCGATCCGATGGCTGATCTGGCGACTGCCCGTGTCGAGCTGTTGTGTCAGTACGGGGCAGATGCCATGGCGCAGTTCACAACCAGCTACCTCGCCCTGACCCGCGACACCGTCAGCCAATTGCGGCTCGACTCGTTGCTCATCTGGGAGCTCTACGTCTCGGCGTCGGCCTTGTCGACGATGGGTGACTGGGGCCTCCCACCCGACGATGAAGCTCGAAGAAGACAACTGACCCAGGGCTTCTTCAATCGGGCCGCCCGCGAGCTCACGTCGCCGTAGCCCGGTGCACGCGGTGGATTCCCTCGGCGACTGGCGGCGACGAACGGTGGTTGCCTATCTCGACGAGCCCCCGTTCTTCGCTCCGTCCGTGATCGGTGGGCCAACAGGATGTGATGTCGAGCTCGCCGAGCATGTGCTGGCTGGTCTGGGAGTCGATGACATCGAGTGGGTGCTCGTGAACTTCGATGAGCTCATTCCCGGTGTGCGCGCTGGACGTTGGCATCTGAACACACCGATGTTCATCACCGACGAACGGGCCGAGCTCGTCCGATTCACTGTTCCAGTGTGGGCGGTGACTGACGGGTTCATCGTGCGTCGGGAGGATCGACGCGATCTGTCGAGCTATGAGGCGATCGCCGCCGACGACTCGATCGTGCTCGGTGTCGTGAACGGTCAGGTCCAGCGCGACACAGCGCTCAGCGTCGGTGTCCCCGCACGCCGGATCGTCGAGTACGTCGATCAGGACGCTGCCGCTGACGCGGTTCGCGATGGCACGGTGGACGCATCGGCGAGCACCGCTCCGGGGAGCTTCGCGTTCGTCGAGCGCGCCGCCGACGCCTCGCTGGTCGCAGTCGCCGATCAGCGGGCCGCAGCGCGCGGCACGGTGCCGCTCGGGGCATTTTCCGCCCATCCGGACTCCACCGATCTCGTCAGCGCGATCGACCGAGAATTGCGCCGCCATCTCGGTTCGGACCGACACCTGGCGATGATGGCGCGATACGGATTCACTTCTGAGTCCGTTCCGACCGTGACGCGCGGCGATAGCTCGTGAACTCGTCCCCACCTTGACCACAGGCAAGGGCGTCCGTAACGAGCGTCTCGCGTGTGATGCCGGGGGTTTGTCGGTACGAATACGGATGTGAAGCGCCGTGGACGGATCATTCTGATGGCCGCGGTCCTGGTCGCGCTCGCCGGATCGCTCACCTACGGTCTTCTGTCGCGGCGAACCGACGTCGAGGACCGCCGCGCGTCGTACGGTGCGTTCCCGCTCTTCCCCGGCGCGATCGAACGCGAATCGGAGAGATACGAGATCACCAGCGATGGCGGCGGCACGGGCGACTACGGCTTGCGAGTCACGTACGAATTGCCCGGCGAAGTGACGGCCGCCGAGGTTCTCGGCTTCTATCGCAGCAACATCCCGGATGGATGGACATCAGCCAGCGACGAGACATGTCGACGTCTTCGCGAACAGATCCACGAACCGCCGACGGCTACTGCACTTGGCATGGCGATCGAACAGACAGCGGGAGCTCCGGACTACGGACTCATGCAGGTCGACAGCCAGCTGACCGTGTTCGCCCCCGACGCCACGCCGCCCGACGGCGATGGCATCACGTTCTCGTTGCAGCGTCGCGGTGAAGCCAAGTATCTGGTCGCCGACGAGCCGACGTTCGCGTGCGGGTCCGACGAAGTCGACACCGCCGGTGACGACTTCGATCGATGATCAAGGGGCGGCTGCTTCGAGGGAGGGTTTCACGTCGCTGCAGAAGACGTCCATTGTCCGCTTGGCTTCGTCGAGTGTCATGTCACCGACTGGAAGCTGCAGGACGATGTAGTCGGTGAGGCCGGGCGCGAGAATCGTGGCGAAGCGATCCTTGATCTGCTCGGCAGTACCGGCGCCGAAGCGAATGGCGTCCTCCATGTGCGACACGATGCCGCGGAGCGGTTCGAGCGCCGCGTCGCACTCGTCCTCGGACACCACCAGATGATCGTGCTTGTGCACGTTGTGGGCCCGACGGAGCAAACCGTCCATGCCGCGACGGACGATGTCGAGGGCCTCGTTCTCAGTCGGCGCGATTGCCAGGATCATGGTGCAGCCGACGCGTGGGACAGAGTTCGGTCCGTCGACGCGGTGTGTGTCGCCCTTGTGAGCGTTCCACGTCTCGACATAGAGGTCGTGCGAGGCCTGGTCGATGGGGCCCGGCCACATCAGGTTCATCCCGTGGCGGCCGGCGGTGACGGGACTTCCCGGGTACCAGAACGGGATCGGGTTCTGTACCGGCTTGGTCGACATCGGGATCGTTGGGAAGTCGTAGAACTTCGAGTTCTCGCTGCTGATCTCGTCCGTCGCGAAGGCGTCGCAGATGATGCCGAGGACATCGACGAACCGGTCCCTCGACTCCGGCCAGTTGCTACCGAACCAGTAGTGCTCGATGGGTGCTACGCCGCGGCCGACACCGAAGTCGAGCCGACCGTTCGTCAAGTTGTCGACGACCACCATGTCTTCGATGATCCGCACCGGGTGATGCAACGGCAACAACTTCACCATTGGCCCGAGACGAATGTTCTTGGTGATCTGTGACGCGGCGGCGATGAACACTTCCTGGTTCGGAGCCA
>DATMDV010000078.1:0-3215 GCA_035557475.1 Ilumatobacteraceae bacterium | reverse complement strand
CGGGGACGGGCTTGATGCCGAGCTGGTTGCCGTCGGGACCGATCAGGCGGACCTCACGAGCCCGGATGCGGTCGTTGACACGGTGCTGTTCGCTCTTCGGCGGTGCTATGGCTGATCACTCCTGTGCAATGGGTTGGCCTCCCAGTCCGGTTGCTGTGCTCGACGCGAAGTCGTTGCGGAGCACGACCGGAGATCGGAGCAGTTCCGACGGCCGGGCGCCTCGCAGCGCGTCGGTCGCCGGCGGCCACGCCGTCGCAGATCATGAGCATCGACCCGATCGCACGTGTCTGTCGGGCTCTGCCCGTCGGTGTGGTCGGGTGGGGGTCTCCCCCACTTCGCCTCAGTTGTCGTCGGTAGGGTAGCGCACGTGAGAGATGAATCCTCTGGCGACCGATCGGGGCCGTCGTCGGGGGCCAGCGATTCAGCGCTCGACGAAGCGAACCAGGCACTGCGTGACGCGCAAGCCCGCCTGGCCGAGGTGCCGGCCGAGCTCGTGGTCACCAACCACGTGATGGGTCTGTACGAGCTGGCCGCGATCCACCTGTCGAGCACTCCACCCGACCTCGGGGCCGCGGCGTTGGCCATCGACGCCGTGGCCTGCCTCGTCGAGGGGCTCGGCGACCGACTCGGCGACGACGCGCCGACGATGCGCGACGCGCTCGCCAACATCCGCCTGGCGTTCGTCCAGGTCAAGGCCGCCGCCGCCCAGACGTCGCCGACCGTGCCGCCGGACGGCTGAACCGCCCGATCGGCGCCGATCTCACCAGCCCGCCGCGCACGACGACTCCCTCGGCGCGCAACAGCTGCGCCTGCTCGCGCTCGTGACCGGGCACCAACCGCCCGCTGACGTTCACGACCCGCCACCACGGGACGTCGGTCGGCGTCGTCGCCAGGATCCGACCAACGAACCGCGCCCGCTTCGGATATCCGGCGACGTCGGCGATGTCGCCGTACGTCGTCACCTCACCCTCACCGAGGGCCAGGATCACGTCGACGATGCGTCGCTCGCGGTCGTCCACCGCACGATCCTCGCCGCTTCGTAGTGGCCGAGCTTGGCCAACACGTCGAACCCGACCGGCGTGCCGACCGCGATCGATCGCGTGCCGTCGACGATCTCGATGCAGTGGAACCTGAACACGGTGCCGGTGTCGTCGGTGATCTCGCCGAGACCTCGCGACTCGTCGAAACTGGTGACCGACCCGTGTGGCATCTCAGGCGCACCTCATCACAGATCGTGTCAATGGATGATCTTGCTGATCGGGATCTCGAGCAGGTCGGTCGCGCCGGCGTCGCGCAGGGCGGGGATGATGCGGTTGATCTGGGCCTTCTCGACCACGCTCTCGATCGCGTAGCCGCCGTTGGCGAGGCGGGCGACGGTCGGCGACTTGGCCGACGGCAGCACCGCGAGCACGGCCTCGTACTCGTCCTCGGCGACGTTGAGCTTGACGAGCACCTTGCCGCGCGCCTCGAGCGTGCCGTTGAGCAGCGTCATCAACTGCGCCATGGCGTGCCGCTTGTCGGGATCGGCATGGCTGGTCGGGTTGGCGATGGCCTCGGTCCAGCTGGTGAGGATCGTGTCGATGATGCGCAACCCGGCCGCTCGCAGCGCGCGACCGGTCTCGGTGATGTCGACGACGCAATCGGCGATGTCGGGGATCTTCGCCTCGCTGGCGCCGTACGACAGGCGGACGTCGGCGTCGATGCCCTTCGACTCGAAGAAGCGCTTCGTGAGCGACGGGTACTCCGACGACACGCGGACACCCTGGGGCAGTTGCTCGACCCGTTCGACATCGGAGTCGCCGGCCACGGCGACGACCACGCGGACCGGGTTGCCGGTCTCCTTCGAGTACTTCAGCTCGCCGAGGCTCACGACCTGACTCGACGTCTCCTCGATCCAATCCCGGCCGGTGATCCCGACGTCGAACAACCCTTCCGCGACGTACACGGGGATCTCCTGCGGGCGCAGGATTCGTACCTCGGCGACGCGCGGGTCGTCGATGGTCGCCCGGTAGTCGACCGACGACGAACGCACGACGTTCAGGTCGGCCGCCTCGAACAGCTCCAACGTCGCCTTCTCGAGCGACCCCTTCGGCAGGACGATGCGGAGCACGTCGGCCGAGGCTATCCAGCTAGGTTCCCGACATGGACGACGTTTGCCGGCGCGTGCTCGACGAGGTCGACGGACAAGCCGATTCGATGTTCGGCATCCTGCGCCAGCTCGTCGAGATCCCGAGCATCAGCGGCACCGACGCCGAGAACGAGGCGATCGCGGCGACCGCGCGGATCTTCGCCGACCACGGGCTCGACGTCGACCACTGGCAGATTCCGCTCGACGAGATCACGGCGCGGCCCGACTTCCCCGGCGTCGAGGTCGAACGGCACGAGGCGTGGGGGCTGGTCGGCCGGCTCACCGGGCGTCGATCCGGCACCGGCGATGCGCCGACGCTGATGTTCAACGGCCACGTCGACGTCGTCCCCGCCGGCGACCTGCAGCAGTGGACCACCGATCCGTTCGATGCGCGCGTCGACGGTGGGCGGCTGTTCGGGCGCGGCAGCTGTGACATGAAAGCCGGACTGGTGGCCGCCTTGTGGGCCACCGAGAGCATCCGCCGGTCAGGCGTACAGCTCAGGGGCGACGTCGTCCTGGCCGCCGTGCTCGGCGAGGAGGACGGCGGTCTCGGCACCTACAGCACGCTCGCCAGGGGGTGGACGGCCGATGCCTGCGTGATCCCCGAGCCGACCGACCTCGATCTCGTGCCGGCCAACGCGGGCGCGCTCACGTTTCGACTCGTCGTGCCGGGCCGGGCCGCCCACGCGTCGCGTCGTACCGAGGGCGTGAGCGCGATCGAGAAGCTGTGGCCCGTGTTCGAGGCGCTTGAACAGCTCGAGGCGCGACGCAACCGGGATCCGCATCCGATGGCCGCCCGTTGGGATATCGCCTATCCGCTCAGCATCGGCACCGTGCACGCCGGCGATTGGGCCTCGTCGGTCCCCGACGTGCTCGTCGCCGAGGGCCGCCTCGGTGTGGCGATCGACGAACCCGTCGAACACGCCCGCGACGAGCTCGAGCACGCGGTGCGGGCGGCGTGCGACACCGACCCGTGGCTGCGCGACCATCCCGTCACGATCGAATGGTGGGGCGGTCAGTTCGCGAGTGGGCGGCTGGCTGACGACAGCGACCTGCTCGACCGCGTGCGTCGCGCCCACGCCGCCGT
>DATMDV010000077.1:0-3900 GCA_035557475.1 Ilumatobacteraceae bacterium | reverse complement strand
CTGACCGAGGACAACCTCCCGTACTACTTCCGGTCCGTCGAGCGGATGTTCGGCGCCGACGGCCCGTGGGGCACCTGGGTGCGGCGCTGGACGGCCGAGGAAGGCCGGCACGCGATGGCCATCTACGGCTATCTGATGGTGACGCGGGCGATCGACCCGCACCAGCTCGAGCGGGGTCGCATGGCGCAGGTGTCGGCCGGCATCACGCCCGATCCGCCCACCCTGCAGCACGGATTCGTCTACCTCGCCCTCCAGGAGCTCGCCACCCGCATCGCCCACCGGGCGACGGGTCGGATGATGGGCGATCCGGCCGGGTACGAGGTGATGATGCGGGTCGCGTCCGACGAGAACCTGCACCAACTGTTCTACCGCGACCTCGCCGAGGCCGCCCTCGAGCACGACCCGAGCGGGATGATGTGCGCGATCGAGCACGAGGTCGCCGGGTTCCAGATGCCCGGCATCGGCATCCCCGACTTCACCCAGCACGCGGCAAAGATCGCCCGGGCCGGGATCTACGACCTCGCCGTGCACCACGAGCAGATCCTCGTGCCGGTCGTGCTGCGGCAATGGAACGTCGAGCACGTCACCGGTCTCGACGCGGAGGGCGAACAGGCTCGGGAACGGCTGATGAAGCGCCTCGCCAAGAGCGAGCGCGTCGCCCGCCGCGTCGCCGAACGCCGCGAGTCCTCCCTCACCCCCGCCTGAAAATCCGAACTGTCTGCTTCAGACGAGCGGACACGCAGTTTGACGCAGACAGAACCGGTGGGGTGGTGGGCTAGCGGGCGTATTGGGTGACGGTGTCGGTGGCGTCGAGGAGCCAGCCGGGCCACACGCCGACGAGCAGGGTGAACCCCGCGGCACCGGCGATGGCGATGGTCGACGTGAACGGCACCCGTTCCGGCGCGACGTCATCGTCGGCCGGTTCGAGCCAGACGTTGACCATGATCCGCAGGTACAAGAAGGCGGCGATCACGGCGGAGACCATGGCGATCACGCCGATGGCGTAGCTCCGCTCCTCGACGGCGGCGCGGATCACGCCGAACTTGGCCACGAAGCCACTGGTCAGCGGGACGCCCGCCTGGGCGAGGAGGAACACGGTGAGCGCGATCGCCAGCGCCGGCCGGCGCGCCGCCAGGCCCTTGAACGAGTCGAGGCCGGAGTCTCCGTTGCGGCCACTCTCGACGATGGCGACGACGGCGAACGACCCGATCACGAGCACCGCGTAGACGAGGAGATAGGTCGCCACGCTCGGCATCCCCGAACCGGGATCGGATTCGCCGGCGCGATGCCCGGCCGCCTCGACACCGACGAGCACGAACCCGGCGTGACTGATCGAGGAGTAGGCGAGCATCCGCTTCACGTTCGTCTGCACGACCGCCAGCGCCGAGCCGACGACGAGCGACAGCACGGCCAGCACCCACACCACCGGCCGCCAGTCGTCGCGGTGGAACGGCAGGGCGATCACCAGCACCCGCAGCATCGCCGCGAACGCGGCGGCCTTGCCCGCCGAGGCCATGAACGCGGTGACCGGCGTGGGGGCGCCCTCGTAGACGTCGGGCGTCCAGACGTGGAATGGCACGGCCGCGGTCTTGAACCCGAGCCCCACGATCATCAGCGCCACCCCGGCGAGGACGAGGGTGTCCTCCCGTTGCGTGTCGACCGTGTTCTGGAAGTACAGGACGATGTCGCCGATGTTGGTCGAGCCCGTGCCGCCGTACAGAAGCGCGATCCCGTACAGGAAGAACGCCGACGAGAAGCCGCCGAGCACGAAGTACTTCATGCCGCTCTCCTGGCTCCGGCGGCGGCGCCGATCGGACGCGGCGAGCACGTAGAACGCGAGCGACAACGTCTCGAGGCCGACGAACATCACGATCAGGTCGTTCGCCGACGCCATCACGACACCGCCGATGGCGGCCATCAGGTACAGGCCGTACACCTCGGGACCGTCGATGCCCGCCCGCCGCAGCTCGTCGCCGGTCAGCAGCGACACGAGGATGACGGTGACGCAGATCGTGATCGTCAGGAACTCGGCGAGCGTGTCGAAGGCAAGGGCCCGCGACACGAGTGTCGACGTTCCCTCGTCGGTGATGTCGTCCCACTGGAACATGGCGAGCCCGCCGGCGGCGCCGGCAACGAGCGCGGTGAACGCGGCGTAGCAACCGCGCGGCCACGTCGGCGTCAGGGCGCCGGCAACGAGCAACGTCAGCCCGCCGCCGAGGAGGACGAGCAGCGGCGTCAGCGCGAACCAGTCGATGCTGGGCTCGATGAAGTCCTGGGCGAGCATCAGTCGGAGCCTTCTTCTCCGGTGGGTTCGGCCAGTTCCGGCTGCGGTTCCTCGTAGCCAGTGCGTTCCTCGACATGGGCGATCAACGAGTTGACGGCCGGTTCGATACGGTCGAGCATCGGCTTGGGATAGATCCCGGTGAACACGATGATCCCGATCAGGGGCACCAGCACCGAGGCCTCTTTCAACGTGAGCTCGGGGAAGTCCTTGTTCTCCTCGTCGGGCTCACCGTGGAACACCCGCTGGTATGCCCACAGCAGGTACAGCGCGGCGAGGATCACCCCGGTCGCGGCCACGACGACCCACCAGCGAGCGGTCAGGAACGACCCGATCAGGATCAGGTACTCACCGACGAAGCCGTTCAGTCCTGGCACGCCGATCGACGACAGCATCACGACCATGAACCCGGCGGCGAACATCGGGGCCACCTGTTGGATGCCGCGCAGCTTGTCGATCTCGCGCGTGTGGCGGCGTTCGTAGATCATGCCGACGAGGAGGAACAGCGCGCCGGTCGAGATGCCGTGGTTGATCATTTGCATCACCGAACCGCTGATCGCCTGCGATGTGAACGCGAACGTCCCGAGCACGATGAAGCCGAGGTGGGCGATCGACGAGTAGGCGACGAGGCGCTTGAGGTCGTTCTGCATGGCGGCCACGATCGCCCCGTACGTGATGCCAATCACGCCGAGCGTCAGGAACAGCGGCCGGCTCCAGCGGGCCGCCTCCGGGAACAGGTACAGCCCGAAGCGCAAGAAGCCGTAGGTGCCGAGCTTCAGCAACACCCCGGCGAGCACGACCGAACCGGCGGTCGGCGCCTGCGTGTGAGCGTCGGGCAACCAGGTGTGGAGCGGGAAGATCGGCACCTTGACGGCGAACGCCACGGCGAACGCGAAGAACAACCATCGCCCGGTCGACGCCGCGAAGTTGGCGCCCTCCGCGAGCTCGACGAGGTCGAACGTGATGCGACCGACCCCGTTGTCGCGGGCGATGAAGACGGTGGCGATGATGCCGACGAACATGAACGCCGAGCCGAGCATCGTGAACAAGAAGAACTTCGTCGCCGCGTAGACGCGCTGCTCGTACCCCCAGCCGCCGATGAGGAAGTACATCGGCACCAGCACGATCTCGAAGAAGATGAAGAACACGAACAGGTCGAGGCTGATGAAGCTGCCCATCACGCCGGCCTCGAGCAGCAACATCCACGCGAGGTACGCCTTGTCGTCGTGGTGCGGATCGGTGGCCACCATCGAGAGCGGGAACAGCACGCCGGTGAGCACGACGAGGAACAGCGAGATCCCGTCGACACCGAGGTGCCACGAGATGCCCCAGGCGTCGATCCAGGCGTGCTTCGAGACGAACTGAAATCCCTCGGCGTCGGCGTCGAACGCCCACAGCAGCCAGATCGTCAGCCCCGCCGTGCCGGCCGACGACAAGAGGGCGATGAGCTTGACCAGGTCGGGACGCCGGCTCGAAGCGAGCATCACGAGCACGGCACCGATCGTCGGCACGAGGATCAGGCTGGTGAGGATCGGGAACGACGCCGCGCTACTCATCATGGTTCCTGGTCATGACGACTCCCGGGGGCATCACAGGACTCCCCTGGCGAGCACGAACCA
>DATMDV010000076.1:0-5169 GCA_035557475.1 Ilumatobacteraceae bacterium | reverse complement strand
GGCCTGCGTTCGGACGATCGTTCGACGCGCTCGTGACGTTGCTGGCCGAGCTCGGCAGCGCCGACCGACCATCCGCGCCCGCGACGATCTCCGTCCTGTCGGGCGACATCCATTTCAGCTACCACTCGGTCCTCCATTTCCCGGCGACCACGCCCGTCGTCAGCCACGTCCACCAGGTCGTCAACTCCCCGATTCGCAACGCCCTCCGCCCCTTCGAGCGCACGGCGATGCGGGTTGCGACGTCGAGGGTGGGAGCGTTGATCGCGAGGATCCTGCGACGGGCCACCGGCGGCCGACGCCCGACCGTGCGCTGGGATCTCGATCATGGCCCGATCTTCGAGAACTGCGTGGGCGTGCTGTCGTTCGACGGCGATGCGGCGACGGTTTGCCTCGAGCGCGCGACCGTCGAGGACGACGGTGGCGCGCATCGGCTCGAGGTGGTGTTCGACGTCGATCTCCGCTCGTGCTGAGCGAGGGCTCGACGCGCCGCTGACGGTTTCGGTCGATCGAATACGGGGTACCGAATGGCCGTGGAAACGTACTCCGATGTGGGCCGACGCGACCACGAGACCGAGCTCGGCTCGACCTCGAAGCGGTCCGAGCGGCTACGCGACACATGGCCGCTCCGGTGGCGCGACGCAGGTCTGCTGCTGGCGTGCTATCTCGGCTTCACCGCGATCTGGTGGGCGATGGGATGGCTGATCGTCGAGTCCGGCGACAGCGAGCTCGCGCGCACTGACCAGCGGCTCGCCGAATGGTTCGTCGAACAGCGCACCTCGGCGCTCGACGACTGGAGCCTCGCCGGCTCGTGGCTCTCCGAGACGATCGTCAAGATCATCGCGACTGCGATCATCTGCGGGGTGTTGCTGTGGGTTGTGAAGCGGTGGCTCGACGCACTCGTGGTGGCAGTACCGCTGATCATCGAGGCGATGGTGTTCATCACGGTCACCTGGCTCGTCAAACGGCCGCGGCCGGACGTAGAGCAGGTCGACGCATCGCCAGTCGACACCGGCTTTCCGTCCGGCCACGCCGCCGCCGCGGCGTGCTACGCGGCAATCGTCATCGTCATCTTCTGGCACACGCGCAAGCGTTGGATCCGAGCCCTCGCGGTCGTCTTCGCGGTGGCGGTACCGATCATCGTGGGTGTGGCGCGGCTGTATCGCGGCATGCACTACCTCACTGATGTCGTGGCGGGGGTGCTCCTCGGCGCGACGTCGGTTGCCGTCGTGACGTGGATCCTGTGCCGGGCCGAAGATCGCCGTCGATCACGTGAGGACGACGACGGCCGAGCGGGAGCCCCAGACCCCATTCCCGATGACACGCCGACTCACGACGACGAGCTGGCGCCGCCAACGGTCGCCGCGACGGGGAGCGCATCATGATCGTGATCGGCATCATCGTCGGATGCGGCATCGCCGCGGCCGTCGGCGCGTTTGCTCTTTCGGCGTCCCGAAAGGTCCACGTCGACCCCGTCGATCCGGTCGCGGCCGAGCGTGCCGTCGAGCGCTCGATCCGTCACCATCCCAAGGTCCGTCGCTTCTTGGAGCAGCGGATGGATCGCACATCGGCCGGCGGGTTCCTGCTCACTGCTGCGTTTGCGCTGGTGTTCGCGGCCACGCTCGCGCTCGGTGTGTTGCTCGTCCTGATCGACGACAACAGCACGGTGCGAGACATCGATCGACGGGTGTCCGAATGGGGCTCGAAGAACGCCGGCTCGAGCACGGTCGACGTGGTCGAGGTGGTCACCAACCTCGGGACCACCTGGGTGGTGTTCCTGGTACTCGCGATCGTTGCCGCGATCGACTACGGCCGGCGCCGCAACCGTGAGGTGTTCTGGTTCGTCGCCGCCGTCGGGCTCGGACAGAACCTCATCAACAACCTGCTCAAGGTCATCATTCGCCGTGACCGCCCGGAGGTCCTCCAGGTGATGGACGCCCACGGGTTCTCGTTCCCGTCCGGCCACACGGCCGCGGCCGCTGCCTGCTGGGCGGCCGTCGCGCTCGTGCTCGGGCGCGACCGCCATCGGGCGGTGCGGGCCGTGCTCGCCGGCGGGGCGGCACTCATCGCCGTCGTCGTGGCGACGAGCCGGGCGCTACTCGGAGTCCACTGGGTCAGCGATGTCCTCGCCGGCTTGGCCCTCGGCTGGACATGGTTCCTCCTCGTCGCGGTCGCCTTCGGTGGACGCAAGCAGCGTCTCGGCGATCCGGTGGTCGAGACCGCCCACCAACCACATTCGGTCGATGCGACCACGCCGGTCGGGGATCGGGTCGACGCATGAGCTCCGCGAACCCAGTCCCCGAGACCGCCGGCCTGGTCGCCGATGAGCGAGCGATCGATTCGATCCGCTCGGCCGGCGCCAAGGTGCTCATGCGCGACGGATTCCAGCGGCTGCGGGTGGCCGACGGTTTCAGCCACAGCCGAGCGATGGCGTTCCAGCTCGTACTCGCGCTGATCCCTGGCACGATCGTCCTCGTCGCGATCGCGTCCGAGTTGCGCTGGGAGTCGCTCTCGAATGCGATCATCGACAGCGTGCAGTCGCTCGCTCCCGGGCCGACGGCCGATGTGTTCCGCGAGGCGTTCGGTCAGGGCGAGGACGCGGGCTCGACCGAGTCGGGGTGGACCGCGTTGAGTGTCGCCGGTCCGGCGCTGCTCATCGCCGGGACGACCGCCTTCGGGCAGGTGGAACGGACCGCCAACCGCATCTACGGCGTGGAGGCGGATCGGCCATCGGTCCGCAAGTACACACGCGCGGCGCTCATGATGTTGAGCGCCGGCACGCTGGCCGTCCTCTACTTCCTCGTCGTCGGCCTCGGCGGCGCCTGGATGGATGACGACTCATCGTGGGCAACGGCCTGGTCTGTTGGAAGGTGGCCGGTCGGGCTCGGACTGCTCGCCGGTGCGATCGCGCTCGTGTTCAAGCTCTCACCGAAACGCGACCAGCCGCCGATGTCGTGGCTCGCCTTCGGCGCGGTAGTGGGCGTGGTCGGGTCCCTGATCGTCACGCTGCTCCTGGCCCTGTACCTCAGCGCGAGCGAGGGCTTCGGCGAGACCTACGGCGCGCTCGCCGGCTTCATGGGCGTGCTCCTGTGGGCGTACGGAAGCTCGATCGCGATGTTCTACGGGTTGGCCTGCGCGGCGCAGCTCGAGGCGTTCCGGGCGGGGGTCGCAGCCCCACGCGACGAGGCCAAGGTGGTCGAGGGCGAGCCCGACGCCGTCGTCGTGCCGTACGGAACTGCTGCGAAGCACCCGGGAGGGTCGAGGTGACCAGTCTCGCTGTGATCGCCAACACGAAGAAGGTCTCGAAGCGCGACGTACGCCGGCTGAAGGACGAATTGCGGGACGCGGGCATCGACAAGGCGCGATGGATCTCGATCGAGAAGGGCTCGGCCGCGACCAAAGCGACGAAGAAGGCGCTCGACCGCGGAGCCGACGTCGTCCTCGTGTGCGGAGGCGACGGTTCCGTGCGGGCGGCGTCGCAGGCGCTCGCCGGAACCGACGCGGCGCTCGCCGTGCTCCCGTCCGGCACCGCCAACCTCTTCGCGTCGGCGCTGAACCTCCCCGACGATCCCGCCGGCGTGATCGAACTGATCCGTGGCGGTGAGCGCCGAACGCTCGACACGGGCACGTGCAACGGCCTGACGTTCAACATCATGGCCGGCGCCGGATTCGATGCGGCGATGATCGATTCCGCCGACGACGACAAGGAGCGGCTCGGGATGGTCGCCTACCTGCGCGCCGGCGTGAAGCAGGCCCACGAGCGCGAGGCGTTCGAGGTGCGCGTCGACGTCGACGACAAACACGTCTTCGAGGGTCCGGCGAGCTGCATCCTCGTCGGCAACATCGGCACACTGAAGGGCGGCGTCGAAGCGTTCCCGGACGCATCGCCCACCGACGGACTGCTCGACGTCGCGGTCGTGACCGCAACAGGTCTGCGGGCATGGGCAGGGTTGATGGTGAGCGCGGTGCGCGGGCGTCAGCGCCTCACGCCTCACGCCGGCATGTGGTCCGGTCGATCGATCTCGGTTCGAACCGACGTCAAGCATCGTTTCGAGCTCGACGGTGGTGTCAAAGGCAGGGCCAAGAAGCTCGACTTCGAGATCGTGCCCGCCTCGCTCATCGTCTGCGCCCCGCGCTGACGTCGCTGCGCGCCGACGGCGGGCACACGAGGTGCCCGCCGTCGTCCCTGCGATGTAGTCAGCCGTGGATGTGGTCTGCGAGAGCCCACAGCGCCACGCCGAGTGGCGTGTCCTTGCCGACCCGGCGCGCCGCGTCACGCAGTTGGGCGATGGCGCCCCGAAGGTCGCCGCGGTCGAACTTCTCCTCGGCCTTGGCGATGTCCTTGGCGATCCGTTCGGCTTGGGTCGCCGAGAGCTCGCCCGTGCGGAGCAACTGGTCGAAGTAGGCACCCACGACGTTGAAGCTCGGCGTCCAGACGATGGGTGTCTGGTGCTGGGCGTTGAACTCCGCGACCTGGACCTCGGCTGCGGCCGCGAGCTCGTTCGCCGAAACGTGATCGCTCTCCAACAGCCCGAACGTGTCGAAGCCGCGGGCGAGCTCGGTGCCGTAGATCGTGCCGTTGTACCAGTACGTCGACCAGAGGCCGCCGATGTTGAGCCCGGTCGGGTTCGGGGTGTTGATCGGACCCCGATCGAAGTACGCGATCTCGACCGGATTCGCCGCATCGGTGAAGTCGATGACCGACGTGCCGCCCTGGTACCACGCTTGGACGAGGATGTCGCGACCCGGGACCGGGACGAGCGACGAGTTGTGCGCCACGCAGTTCTCCTGGGTGGTCTGCGCGGCGGGCATCTTGTAGTAGCTGGCGAACTCCATCGTGCCGCCGACGACGTCGAAGATCGCGTCGGCACCCCACTCGGGCAGGTCGGTGATCCGGCAGCGTGCGCTCGTACCGCCGCCCCACTCGTCGGTGAAGATCACCTTGGTTCCGTCGTTGTTGATCGTGGCGGAGTGCCAGTACGAGAAGTTCGGGTCGGAGACGGCGTCGATGCGAACCGGGTTCACCGGGTCGGTGATGTCGAGCAGGATGCCGTTGCCCTGGCACGCGCCGGCAGCGAGCCCGATCGCCGGATAGGCCGTGATGTCGTGACACGTGTTGGTGTTGGGTGTCGGCGAGTAGACGGTGCCCGACGGGTGGAGCGCCGTACCCGG
>DATMDV010000075.1:0-2107 GCA_035557475.1 Ilumatobacteraceae bacterium | reverse complement strand
GCGGTGTACGCGCGGCGTGAGGAGAAGAAGTCATGAGCACCGAGAACGTCGCCGCGGGGTTCGGCGCGGAGGAGGGCGGCGGCCGCCAGTGGGTGAGCAAGCTGCTGTCGACCGGGACGATCTTCGTCCTGCTGCTGATCCTCTGGGTCTGGATCTCGATCCTGAACCCGACGTTCGCCGAGCCGGGGCCGTTCCTGGCCTACCTGAAGCGCTCGGCCCCGTTGGTCATTCTCGCCGCGGGCGCGTTCTTCGTGCTCGTCAGCGGGAACTTCGACCTGTCGGTCGGCTCGCTCGTGACGGTCATGGTGGTCGTGGCGGCGCGGCTGATCGACGGCAACCCGTCGAACATGTGGCCGGTCATCGTCGTGCTGCTGGTGATCGGGGTCGCCGTCGGGTTCGTCAACGGCTTCATCTCGACGGTGATGCGCGTGCCGTCGTTCATCACGACGCTCGGCATGCTCCTGATCCTCAGTGGAGCGGTGCAGTACTGGTCGGGCGGCGCCCCGAAGGGCGCGCTGTCTGAGAACTTCCGCTCGATCGGGCGTAGCGGGATCGAAGGGATCCCGGTGATCGACGAACTCCCGTGGTCGGTGATCCTGCTCTTCGCAGTTGGTATCGGATCCGTGCTGCTGATGCGCGCCGACTTCGGCCGGCAGCTGATCGCTGCGGGAGACAACGAACGTGCCGCCCGCCTGTCGGGCGTGCGCGTGGACCGCGTGCGGATCCTGGCCTTCGTGCTCTCGGGCACCCTGGCCGCCGTCGCGGGCATCATGCTCGCAGGCTTCGGCGGGGTTTCGGCCCAGGCCGGCCTGGGGCTCGAGTTCGACGCGATCACCGCCTGCGTGCTGGGCGGGGTCGTGCTCGGTGGCGGCCGTGGATCGGTCGTGGCCGCGATGGCCGGCGCCCTCACCCTCGAGGCGCTGTTCACGTGGCTGAACCTGCAAGGAATCTCCGGCGCGCTCGAGGACACAGTCCAAGGCGTGATCATCATCGCCGCCGTCGGCTTTGCCGCGTACCGGCTCCGGGGCGCGCGATGACATTCGGGGACGCAAACCAACGAGGAGGATCAATGACCTGGAGGAGACTGGCGGGGCCCATGGCTCTGCTGGCGTGCTGCGGCGTGTTCGCGGCGTGCGGCTCATCGGACGAGCCGACGGAGACTGCAGATAAGGGCGACGCCACCGCGACCGCGTCGCCGGCGGCGACCTCGAACACCGGCGAGAACAACGCCGAGTTCTTCGATCAGGCCGTGATGGACAAGCAGCTCGCGCAGCGGTCCGCCACGCCTGAGGGCCCGGCCGAGCAGCCGTGGCTGCAGATGATCGAGCCGGAGATGCGCGACACGGCGGAGTTCAAGTCCGACAAGAGCTCGGGCTGGAACGTCTGCTTCTCGAACGCGGGCAACAACAACCCGTGGCGCCAGAACGGCCTGAAGACCATGCAGGCCGAAGCCGACAACACCAAGGAGATCGCGAAGTTCACGGTCGTCGACGCCGAGGCGAACGACGACAAGCAGATCTCGGACATCGAGTCGCTGACCTCGGGCAACAAGTGCGACGCCCTGATCGTCGCGCCGAACACCACGGCGACGCTCACGCCGGCCATCGAGAAGGCCTGCGAGACCGACGTCCCGGTGATCGTGTTCGACCGTGGCGTCACCACCGACTGCCCGGTCACGTTCGTCGCCCCGATCGGCGGCTACGCCTTCGGTGCTGACGCGGCCGAGTTCCTCCGCGACAACGTCAAGGAGGGCGGCAAGGTCCTCGCCCTGCGCATCCTGCCGGGCGTCGACGTGCTCGAGACCCGCTGGTCGGGCGCCAAGAAGATCTTCGACGAGGCCGGCATCAACGTCGTCGGCGTCGAGTTCACCGACGGCGATCCCGCCAAGACGAAGACGATCGTGTCCGACTTCATCCAGCGCGAGGGCAGCCTCGACGGTGTCTGGATGGACGCCGGCGCGACCTCGGTCGCGGCGATCGAGGCGTTCGAGGACGCCGGCCAGGAAGTCCCGCCGATCACCGGCGAGGATCAGAACGACTTCCTGACCAAGTGGAAGGAAGACGGTCTGAAGGCCGTCGCCCCGACGTACTCGAACTTCCAGTGGCGC
>DATMDV010000074.1:0-25325 GCA_035557475.1 Ilumatobacteraceae bacterium | reverse complement strand
AGCAGGACGGCGCCAGCGTCGTCGTCGGCCCGTTGTCCGGCGACGAGGGCATCGCCATCGCGAACTACGCCAAGGACCATCCCGAGGTGACGTTCATCAACGGGATCTCGGGCGCACAGGAGGCCACCCTGCAGGTGCAGGCGCCGAACTTCTTCCGGTTCAACGGTGACGGTGCGCAATGGAACGCCGGACTCGGCGACACCTTGCACAACGTCGCAGGATGGGACACCGGAGTGGTCATCGCCGACCACTACGGGTTCGGCTGGACGTCGGCGGCGGGATTCATCGCCGAGTTCTGCGCCGTGGGCGGCGACGTCGTGCAGCGTGTGTTCCCGCCGCTGAACACCACCGACTACTCGTCGTTCATCGCCCAGTTGCCGGATCCCGATGAGGTCGACGGTTACTTCTGGGTCGTCGGCGGCACCGGAACGCAGGCGTCGCTCGAGGCGTTCGTCAATGCCAAGGGTGATCTCAACGGCGACCAGCACGCCGGCAATCTGTTCTTCAACCCCGGCCTTGCATCGGCGTTGGGGACTGGCATCGCGGGCGCCTACGTCGGTGGTTTCGCCTCGCTCGCCGGTGACATCCAGACGCCGGAGATCGAGGCCTACGCGGCGAGTGCCGATGCAGCGTGGGACACGCTCGCCGGCGCGCTCACCGGCAACGAGCCTGGCCCGCCGTCGACAAGCTTGACGTTCGGCTTCGCCTACGGCTATTACACCGCCGGCCTCGCGCTCATCGAGGCGCTCAATGCCGTGGAGGGCGACCTCTCCGACAACCACGCGGCACTCCGCGAGGAACTGTCGACGATGACGGTGGAGGCACCGTTCGGTGATGTCACGCTCGACGAGAACCGTCAGGCGATCATCGACACCTCGGTGCAGCAACTGGTCCTCGAAGGTGATGAAGTGGTCAACAAGACCGTCTCCATCATCAGAGGTGTCGACCAGACGTTCGGCGGCACGTTCAGCGCCGACACGCCACCTCCCGGACGCGACGCTCCAGAGTGCGAAGAGCGCGAGCTGCCGTGGGTCGGGAACGCGATTCCCGTCGTCGACGGGGTTCCCCAGGAATAGCCGGGCCCAGGAATAGAAGCCCAGGAATAGTCAGGCCCTTCGACCGTGGACACCATCGCCGCCGCAACCGACACTCTGCTCAGGTTGAGCTCGGTATCGGTCGCGTTCGGTGGCCTACTCGCCTTGGGCGGCATCGACCTCGATGTCGCCCAAGGCGAACGGTTGGCGGTCCTCGGTCCCAACGGCGCCGGGAAGACGACGTTGTTCAACGTTGTGGCCGGCGACATTCGCCCGACCTCGGGCTCGGTCTGGATCAGGGGCGTCGACAGCACGTTGCTGCCGTCGCGTCGCAGACCGAGCCTCGGGGTCGCTCGCACCTACCAGCGAACACGCCTGTTCCCCGGCCTCACGGTCGAGGACAATCTCTATCTGGCCGTCGTCGGCAGGCGCGGTCGCCACCGATCGCTGCTGCGAACGCCGCTCGACGAGCAGTGGCGAGTCCGGGCTCGTGAGGCGGCTCGCGATGTGTGGCTCGGCGATCGTCTCGGGTCGCCCGTCGGCGATCTCTCCCACGGTGAACAACGACAACTCGAGGTTGGCATGGCCGTGGTCACCAACCCCGACCTGATGATGCTCGACGAGCCGGCGTCAGGGTTGTCTCGCGGCGAACGGGAGCGGCTGATCGATCTCCTCGACTCCTTGGCTGCCGATGTGACGTTGCTGCTCATCGAACACGACATGGACGTCGCACTTCGGGTTGCTCACCGTGTCGTCGTGATGGCTGACGGCAAGGTGATCGCGGCCGGCACTCCCGACGAGATCCGCGGCAGCCAACTCGTCCACGACGTGTATCTCGGAAGTGAAGCCCACCTATGAGCGGGAGCCTTCTGCAAGTTCGCGACCTGTGCGCCGGCTACGGCGCATCACGCGTGCTCGACGGTGTGTCGTTCGACATCGGCGTCGAAGCCGTGGCGATCATCGGTCGCAATGGCATGGGCAAGACCACGCTCTGCGACACCATCATGGGTCTCGTTCGAGCGACGTCGGGTGAGGTCGTCTTCGACAACGAGCGGATCGACAACCACGCACCGGAGAACATCGCCAAGCGCGGCATCTCGTACGTGCCGCAGGGTCGCCGGCTGTTCCGCTCGCTGACCGTCGACGAGCACCTGTCGATGCTCGCCAAGGGCACTCGCGGCAAGCGCTGGACGCGCGAAGCCGTGTACGAGTTGTTCCCACGCCTCGGCGAACGCCGTCGCAACGGCGGGGCCCAGCTGTCGGGCGGTGAACAGCAGATGCTCGCGGTCGCCAGGGCGTTGCTCCTCAACGGTTCGCTGGTGGTGATGGACGAACCGTCAGAAGGTCTGGCACCGACCATCGTCGACACCTTGATCGAGGTCGTGCACCAACTCGTGGCCGAGGGGGTCGCCGTGCTCGTGGTCGAGCAAAACCTTCGCGCGGCCACGCAGATGGCCGACCGCCAGCTCGTGATGGTCTCGGGTCGGATCCAGGCCGAGACGACGGCGGCCGAGTTGATCGACAGCCCCGACCTCCAACGGCGCTATCTCGGCGTCGAGGCCGCCAGCACGCACAGCCCAAGCACACACAACACGGAGATGTCATGACGAGCCACATCAACGTCGCGCTGGTCGGTTCGAAGTTCATGGGGCGTGCCCATTCGAATGCCTGGCTCAATGTCGGGAAGTTCTTCGCTGTCGATCCGCTCCCGACGATGCACACCATCGTCGCCCGCAATGAGGATGAGCTGCGAGAGTTCGCCGAACGGTGGGGCTGGCAACATCACACGACCGACTGGCGGACGGCGGTCACGTCCGACGACATCGGTCTCGTCGACATCGGCACTCCGAACAACGTCCACGCCGAACAGGCGATCGCCGCGCTCGAGGCCGGCAAACACGTCGCGTGCGAGAAGCCGCTCGCCGGAACGCTCAGCGATGCGCGGGCGATGGTCGCCGCCGCGGCCGAGGCATCCGGTACGACGTCGGTCTGGTTCAACTATCGGCGGACGCCGGCCATTGCCCTCGCGCACCGTCTCGTGGCGGCCGGCCGGATCGGCCGGATCTACCACGTGCGTGCCGCCTACCTGCAGAGCTGGGGCGGTCCGGACACGCCGCTGCTGTGGCGTTTCCAGGGCGACATCGCCGGTTCCGGTGCCCACGGTGATCTCAACGCCCACATCATCGACTCTGTCAGGTTCGTGACGGGGGAGGAGATCGTCACCGTCGAGGGCGCGATCGAGCACACGTTCATCGAGGAGCGCGCCGTCCTCGAAGGCGAGACCGGTGGCGAGATCGCCGGCGCCGGCGCCAGCACCACCGGGAGCAAGGCCGCGAGCACGGTCGACGACGCGGTGTTGTTCCTCGCCCGACTGAGCGGCGGCGGTGTCGCCAGCTTCGAAGCGACGCGCCTGGCGACCGGATACCACAACGCCAACCGCTTCGAGATCCACGGTGATCGGGGCGCCCTGCGGTTCAACTTCGAACGGATGAACGAGCTGGAGTTCTACGACCTCCGCAATGACGCCGAAGTGCAGGGATGGACGACGATCGACGTCACCCGCGGTGGCGATGGACATCCGTATGCCGATGCCTGGTGGCCCGACAGTCATGGCCTCGGCTACGAGCACAGCTTCGTCAACCAGGCGAGCGACATCCTCACCGTCATCGGTGGCGGCGCCCCGGTCGTGCCGCTCGTCGATTTCGCGGACGCGCTCGCCACCCAATGCGTCCTCCACGCGGCGATCGAGTCGGCCCGCCATCGGGCGCCCGTCACGGTTGCTGACATCTAGAAACTGAAAGGGGTTCTCCGATGTCCGAGATCAAACAGTTCGAGCCGAAGTTCATGCCGATCGGTGTGCTCACCGCCGCCCTCCAGGAGCTCACGCCCCGCGAACGACGAGACCCTGATCCCGATCTGGCCATCGAGGAGTGGCTCGACTTCGCGGTCACCCTCGACGCCGACTGCATCGAACTGTCCGCGGCGTTGCACCCGTCGCTCGCCGATGTTCCTGCAGAAGCGATGCTGGATCCGGTCGCCAACACACTCGACCTGCGCGAGCCCTTCGACGAGGTGCGGGCGAAGCGCGTGCTCGCGGCAATCGACGCGACGGGTGTCTCGATCGCCGACATCGGCTACTTCGACGACATGTTGCACGAGAACCCGGCGATCCGCCGCAAGAAGCACGACTTCATGCTCGCCGTGATGAACGCCGCTTCGCTGCTCGGGGTGCCGGCGGTGACGGGTTTCGTCGGCCGCAACCAGGCCAAGTCGATGGATCAGAACCTGATCGACTTCGAGGAGAGCTTCGTGCCGCTGCTCCAGGAGGCCAAGGCCCGCGGCCTGCAGTACCGGGTGGAGCAGTGCCCGATGCCCGGCTGGACTCCGGGCGACAACTTCCACAACAACATCGGCTACGCCCCGGGAATGTGGATCGCGCTCCACCAGATCTGTGAGCGACACGGGGTCGGTGACCAATTCCGCATCCACTACGACCCGTCGCACGCGATCCTCATGGGGCAGGACACCCGCTCGGTCTTCCAGTACCTCAAGGACGCCGGCTACGACTTCCTCATCGCCGGCATGCACGTCAAGGGTCAGGTGATCCACTCCGAAGGCGTCGCCTGTTGGGGGTACGGCGGCCAGACCGTGCAGCGCGGCGACTGGGTCGACGGGGAGATCTCGACGAACCCCGCCGATCTCGCCAACGCGTGGGCCAAGCAGACGGTGCTGTGCGAACACGAGCTGCCCGGCACCGCCCGCCACGATCCGCTTGCGTATCTGCAGAACCGCACCGTCGACTGGCTCGATCATCAGCTCGCGGCGCGCGAGCTGCTCGACTTCGAGCCGACGACGACACCGTTGATCGTCGAGCACGAGTACGGCGCCGCCCGCGTCCAGGACAAGGCGCTCCTCCAGCCCATCCTGGCCGCCTCGATGGCGTTCACCCGGCACATCGACCGGGCGGCGGCGTCGATGTTCGCGTTGCAGAACGAGGTGTTGGCGGCGCAGGGGATTCCGGTACAGGGCGTCGGCCGTCAGGCCTACAGGAGCTGATGATGTCGCTCGAACCTCGCGTCCCCGATCGTTGCGTCGCAGTGCCAGAACGGATCCCCCGATGAAGGCGGTCTACGTCGTCGGGACGCTCGACACCAAACGTGACGAACTGCTATATGTGCGCGACGTCATCGAGGCGACCGGGGCGGTTGCGGTGCTGGTCGACGTCGGCACCACCGATCACCAGTCGAGTGCCGACGTGAAGGCCGGCGAAGTTGCCGGCCATCACCCGGACGGCGCAGCGGCCGTCGCCTCGTCGGATCGCGGCGAAGCCGTCGGTGCGATGGCGGTGGCGTTCGAGGCCTACGTCCGCGCCAACGTGGCGGCGATCGGCGGCATCATCGGCGTCGGTGGATCGGGCGGGACGGCGATCATCACCCCTGGGATGCGCGCCCTGCCCGTCGGGCGCCCGAAGCTGATGGTCTCGACGGTCGCATCCGGCAACGTCGCGCCGTACGTCGGACCGGCGGACATCGCGATGATGTATTCCGTCACCGACGTCGCCGGCCTGAACCGGATCTCCCGCCAGGTCCTCGGCAACGCCGCCAACGCCATCGCCGGGATGGTGCACAATCCGGTTCCGGCGAGCGCGTCGGATCTCCCCGCGATCGGCCTCACGATGTTCGGCGTGACCACGCCGCTCGTCACCCAACTCGTCGATGCGCTGAAGTCCGAGTACGACCCGCTCGTGTTCCACGCGACCGGCACCGGCGGCCAGTCGATGGAGAAACTGGTCGATTCCGGGATGGTGACGGCCGTGCTCGACATGACGACCACCGAGGTCGCCGACTATCTCGTCGGAGGTGTCTTCCCCGCCGGCCCTGACCGGTTCGGCGCGATCGCCCGCACCCGCGTTCCCTATGTCGGCTCGTGCGGTGCGCTCGACATGGTCAACTTCGGAGCCGTCGAATCGGTGCCTGCCGAGTTCGGCGATCGCCTGTTCCACGTGCACAACCCGCAAGTGACGTTGATGCGCACGACGGCGGCCGAGAACGAACAGTTCGGCGCGTTCATCGCTTCGAAGTTGAACGACTGCGAGGGGCCTGTTCGCTTCCTGCTCCCGGAAGGTGGGGTCTCGTTGCTCGACGCGTCGGGACAGCCGTTCTTCGACCCCGGGGCCGACGAAGCGCTGTTCACCACGATCGAATCCAACCTCGACCAGACGCGGGACCGGCAGGTCGTGCGTGTGCCACACCCCATCAACCACCCGAAGTTCGCGGCCGCCGCCCTCGGCGCCTTTCACGAGATCACCGGTCGGGTGTCGTGACCGTCACTGCGTTCCACGGCCACGCAGGCCGGCCGTCGCGCACCGAATGTCTCGCACGGTTCCGCGACATGATCGAACGACGCGTGCCGATCGTCGGTGGCGGGGCTGGGACCGGGTTGTCGGCGAAGTGCGAAGAAGCTGGTGGGATCGACCTGATCGTCATCTACAACTCCGGTCGCTACCGCATGGCCGGTCGGGGATCACTCGCAGGTCTCCTGGCCTACGGCAACGCCAACGAGATCGTCGTCGACATGGCCCGTGAGGTGTTGCCGGTGGTGAAGCACGTCCCGGTGCTCGCCGGGGTCAATGCCACCGATCCGTTCTACATGCCAGAGGTCTTCCTGCCGGAGCTGAAGCGGATCGGCTTCGCCGGAGTGCAGAACTTCCCGACCGTCGGACTCATCGACGGTGTGTTCCGCCAGAACCTGGAAGAGACCGGCATGGGCTACCACCACGAGGTCGACATGATCGCCGTCGCCCGTGACCTCGATCTGCTGACGACGCCGTACGTCTTCGACGAGGACAGTGCGGTCGCGATGACCGAGGCCGGTGCCGACATCATCGTGTGTCACATGGGTCTCACGACGGGCGGGAGCATCGGCGCCGACACGGCGCTCACGCTCGACGGCTGCGTCGAGCTCATCGACCGATGCGCCGCGGCCGCGCGGAGTGTGCGCCCGGACGTGATCGTGCTGTGTCACGGCGGGCCGATCGCCAACCCGGAGGATTCGGCGTACGTGTTGCAGCGAGCGCGCGACATCCACGGCTTCTACGGGGCATCGAGCATGGAGCGGCTGCCCACGGAACAGGCATTGCAGGCACAGACCGAAGCATTCAAAGCGGTCACGTTCTGAGCAACGACACATCGAGCCGGGAGACCGGCAGGAGGGATGAATCACATGCACCTTTCAATGCACAACTGGATGCGGGCCGAGCCGATCGAGGTGACGATCGCCAGGCTTGCCCGCTTCGGGTACGGCAGCATCGAGATCAAGGGCGAGCCCGACCAGTACGACACCAAGGACGTTCGGGAGATGCTGGCGTCGTACGGGTTGAAGTGCTGGGGCGCGGTCACGTTGACGCTCGCCGACCGCAACCTGTGCGCCAAGGACGAGAAGCAACGCGCCGCTTCGGTCGACTACATGAAGAGCGTCGTCACGATGGTCAAGGAGCTGGACGGTACGGAGATCACGATCGTGCCGAGCACGGTCGGCAAGATCGTCCCGGACGGCACGCCGGACGAGGAGTGGGCGTGGTGCGTGGCGGGCTTGAAGGAGATCCATGAGCACGCCAACGAGGCCGGCGTCGTCATTGCCATCGAGCCGCTCAACCGCTTCGAGACGCATTTCGTCAACCGCGGCGAACAGGCGCTGGCGCTCGCCGACGCCGTCGCGCCCGACGTCGGCGTGTGCCTCGACTGTTTTCACATGAACATCGAGGAGGTCGATCTGCTCGACACGATCCGCACCATCGGCCCGCGACTCAGGGACTTCCACGTCGCCGACAACAACCGCATGGCGTGCGGAATGGGCGCCCTCGACTGGCCGGCGATCATCGGTGCGCTGCGCGACGTCAACTACGACGGTGCCCTCACGGTCGAGTTCGTCGCTCCGGTCGACCGCACGCCCGCCAATCGGTATCCCGACGCGGTCGAGACCAACCCGGTCGACATCAGCCCGGAAGAGCTGCAGTTCATCATCGACCACGGCAGCAGCCTCCTCTCGGAGAGCTTCTACAGCATGCTCGTCGAGAAGTGCTCGACCACGCTGCTCCCGCTCATCCAATGACCCGCTCGAGATGATCATCCGCAACGTCGACGCCTGCTGGCTGTCGGTCCCGATCCCGACCGAGCGACAACACGTCTCCGACTTCGGGCGCATCGCGAGCTTCGACATGGCGCTCGTACGCATCGACGTCGAGAGCGGGCTGGTCGGCTGGGGCGAGTCGAAGGCGGCGGTTGGCAGCGCTGGGAGCTGTGCGGCGCTGGTGTCGTTGATCACCGACGAGCTCGGCCCCCAACTCGTCGGACAGGACGCGCGTCGGGTCACGCGGCACTGGGAGGAGATGTACAACGGCACCCGCGGGCACTACGCGCTGAGCCGGGGTCGCACGTTTCCGGCGCTCGGACGCCGCGGGCTCAACGTCGCGGGGATGAGCGGCGTCGACATGGCGTTGTGGGACCTGCTCGGAAAGTCGCTCGGTGCACCCGTGGTCGATCTGTGGGGTGGGGCGTGCCGAGCCGACATGCCGCTGTATGCGAGCGGTGGCTGGGCAGACACCGCTGGGATCGGCGCCGAGCTGAACGGGTATGTCGAGCGCGGCTTCTCGGCCGTCAAGATGCGCGTCGGGGTGATGGACGGCGACGTTGCCACGAGCGTCGCCAGGGTCGCCGCGGCGCGGTCAGCGCTCGGGCCGGGGATCGGACTGATGGTCGATGCCCATGGCACGTTCAGCCCATCCGAGGCCAAGCGCTTCGCGGCAGGTGTCGAACCATGCGGCGTGCGGTGGTTCGAAGAGCCTGTCAGTGCCGACGATCGTCGCGGTGCCGCGGCCGTTCGGTCGTCGACCAACATCCCGATCGCCGCCGGCGAGAGCGAGTTCACGCGGTTCGACTTCCGCGACCTGATCGAGCTCGATGCCGTCGACGTGCTGCAACCCGATCTGGCGATCTGCGGCGGCCCGAGTGAGGGTCGGCGGATCGCGGCGCTCGCCGAGGCGTATCAGCTGGAGCTGGCGCCGCACTGTTGGGGCTCGGCACTCTCGTTCAGCGCCGGAATGAGCCTGGCGTTCGCCAGCCCGGCGGCCCAGGTGATCGAGTATTCGCTCGGCGCCAATCCATTCCTGCACGAACTTCCCATGGAGACGATCGAGGTGACCGAAGGACGTGTCGTCGCACCCGTTCGGCCGGGACTCGGTGTGACACCGCGGCCCGAGTTCATCGCCGAGCACACGAGAAAGTAGACGCCGCCGATGAGCGCCGGACATCGCAATCATCATGTGGCGTTCCTGGAAGCCACGTGATCGTGCTGCTCGAATCGGTGCATCCCGACGCACTCGCGCTTCTCGAACGAGCCGACGAGGTGCGGGTGATGGCGAATCCGACCGAGCTCGACGGCGACCTCCCGCTCGATGAGGTGCGAGCGGTGCTGACCCGCGGCCGGGGCCGGATCACCGCGGAGATGTGCCGCAGTCTGCCGAACGTCCAGGTCGTCGGCCGCTGCGGCGCCGGTCTCGACAACGTCGACACGGCAGCCGCCAGGTCCGCAGGTGTCGCCGTGGTGCACGCGCCTGGCCGCACCACATCCGCCGTCAGCGAGCATGCGCTGATGCTGATGCTGGTACTCGCCCGGCGATTGACCGAGCTCGATCGGGCGGTCAAGCAGGGTGGGTGGGGGATCCGCGAGGGATACGAGGGTCTCGAGCTGCGTGGGAAACGACTCGCGGTCGTCGGTCTCGGGGCGATTGGACGGCGGGTTGCAGAGCTCGGGGCGGTGCTCGGCATGGACGTCGCCTACTGGAGCCGGACGTCGCGCGATTCGAACCTCGCACTGCTCGAGGTCGACGAGTTGCTGGCGACCGCCGATGTCATCCAGGTCTGTGTGGCGCTGACCCCTGAAACGCATGGCCTGATCGGGCCGGAACAGTTCGCCCGGATGAAGCGGGGAGTCCTGGTGGTCAACACGGCACGCGCGCAGATCATCGATCCACAGGCACTCCTCGCCGCGATCACGAGCGG
The DNA here is from genome assembly GCA_035557475.1 of Ilumatobacteraceae bacterium. GTDB lineage: Bacteria > Actinomycetota > Acidimicrobiia > Acidimicrobiales > Ilumatobacteraceae > JALOLG01. Next base: position 15,232 of record DATMDV010000074.1, on the reverse strand, counting down.
CGTCGTGGGTGGGTATGCCACCGACGTGTGGGACCCCGAACCGCCGGCCGTCGGCGATCCACTCGTCGGCCACGAGCGCGTCGTGGTCACGCCGCACGTGGCCGGCCTGACCGACGTCACGTACCGTGAGATCTGTGTCGGACCGGCGGCTGCGGCCGTCGCCATCCTCGCCGGGGAGCAGCCCGACCCGACGTGTCTTTTCAATGAGTGAGCCCACCCGTTGACGGGCTGAGCCCGTCGCAACCTTCAGCCTCTGAAGAAGGAGAACCGAATGTGTTTCATCTGTGTCGATGATGTCGAGTGGGAAGAGCTCGACTGGGGTGAGCTCGGTTGGGTCGTGCGACCCGCCAACGTGCCAGAAGGCGCCAAGCTGTGCGTGCTCGACGTGAAGATCCAGCCCGGTCAGGGGCACGATTTTCACCGGCACCCGAACCAGGAGGAAGTGATCCTGCTCCGCAGCGGCAACGTCGAGCAGTGGATACGCGAAGAACGCAAAGACCTGCACGCCGGTGATGTCGCCTTCATTCCGATGGACACCGTGCACGCGACGTTCGTCCCGCCCGACGCGACGGAACCCGCTCGACTGCTCGTCGTGCTCGGCCCGAGTCACGGCACCGCCGGCTACGAAGCCGTCGATGCGTCGACCGAGGAGCCCTGGGCCTCGCTCCGCGGCTAGTACGAGAACGTGGGAGACCGTCGAGCCGTGGTGTTCATCGCCACGGCCCGGCGGTCCCCTGACTCCCGTGGCTCAGCTCAGGTAGAAGCCGACCACGTCGGCGATGAGCTGTGCACCCGATGACGTGTACAGAGTGATCCTGCCGCCCGCGCCCGTCCCGAGGACGATGCCGTTGGCGATCGTCTGGTCGGCGCGGATGGTGTTGACGGACGATGCCTCGGGTCGCGTCGACCCGGTCGGGTGCGCAGTGACGAAGCCGCTGCCGGCGCTCTGGGTGACGGTGACGGTGCCGGCGAGCCCGAGCACGCCGCCAGCGGGCACCCCGCCGGCCCCGGTCACCTGCACGTCGATCGAGTCGTCGGCGGCGACGGCCCCTGCGCCGAGGCGGGTGTCGACGAGGCGGCTCGGGGTCACCGGCACGAACAGGCCACGGGGAGTGGCGAGGGCGTTGGGGTTGCCGGTCACGTAGCCCACGACGTCGACGATCAGATGCCCGCCGGTCTCACTGAACAGCTGGATCGTCCCGGTCGGGCCGACCCGGACGACGGCCAGGTTGGCGATCGTCTCGTCGGTCTCCGAGGCGTTCAGCGTCGATGCGACAGGTTGGCTCGCGCCACCGGGGAAGGCCGTGAAGAATCCGGGTGCCGTGGTCTGCGTGGCTGTCACGTTGACGATCGCGGCCGCCACGTTCGTCGGGTTCGCCGGGTCGATGGCAGGCACGCCACCGCGACCGGTGACCTGGAGCTCGACCGTCTGGTTCGCAGAGAGCTTCGCTGCGCCACCAGCGGCGACGCCGGTGCCATTGCGGGTGTCGAGGATGCGGCTCGGGGCAAGCGGCACGAGACGACCGGCGGCGCTGACGGCGGGCCCGTAGAACCCGACGACGTCGACGATGATCTGGCTCCCGCGCTCGCTGAACACACTGACCGATCCGTTGGCGCCGAGCGGCACCGTCGCGAATGCGGCGCGCGTCTGGCCGGGGCCGTCGACGTTCACGGTCGACGTGGTCGGCAGCGCGTTGCCGGTCGGGAAGACGGTCGTGAAACCGCCGGCGTCGGGCTGGGTGACGGTGACGTCGAGGACGGCCGCGGTCGCGTTGGCCGGGATGTCGTTGGTGCCGGCGACGCCGACCACGAGCGTGCCACCAGGACCGACCCTGCTGGTCAGGCGGGTGTCGACGAGCCGGGCCGGCGTCGCCAGGCTCGTGTACTGCGACGCTGCGTCGTCGACCTGGATCTCGACCGCCAGATCGCGGATCGGGAGATCGCCGTTGCCGATGGCACCGACGAGGGCAGCCACGCCGGTGGTGAGGTCGACCGTGTACAGGCCGGTCTCGCCGCCGACGGTCATCGAGACGTACGCATTGTTCTGGGCGGTGACGTCGAAGCCGACGTGCTCGTCGTCGGGGACGGCCCCGAGCGCGCCGACCTCGAGGACCTGGCCCAGGTTCGGCGACGGCACGCTGTTGATTCCGCCGATGGTCACGAGTGAACCGTTCTGCGAGATGCCGTACAGCGTGGTGATGCCGCCAGCAACTGATGCCGCGACGTTGCGGTCGTAGGCGATCGACACCACTGGTTCGATGCCGACCGGGAGTGGCGGATAAGCGAGGTCGGTGTCGGTGAAGGCGAGGGCGCCGTTGTTCGGGTTGAGACGCAGGTTCTGATCGTCGGTGCCGACGACGCGCAGACGATCGACGGTCGGGTTGATGTCGATCGTGGTGCGCAGCGCGGCGTCCTCGACGTCGAACGTGGGCGTGCCAGTGGGCGTCGCCGCACCGGTGTCGGGGTCGACCCAGTACACCCTTCCGTCGGTCGCGCCGCCGGATGGCGTCACCGCGAGGGCGAGGAGCTGGCCGGTTCCCGGCCGCCCGTCGATCGACATCACGACCTCGCCGGGCGCCAACCCGTTGATCAGGACGAGCGAGTCGAACTGCGACGGGGTGTTCTCCTGGAATTGGACGAGTGCGTTGCCACTGACGAGGCCGACGAAGGTCGCGGGCGGCGCGTCGGCAGCGGCGGGGGAGCCGGTGCTGACGGTGGCGAGCGCGACGGCTGAAGCGGCGGCGGTCGCGACGGCGAGGGCGCGGCGGCCGCGGCGGCGTCGAGCAACGGGATGGGCGTGGGTCATTTCGAACCTCCAATTGGTGGGCGGGAACGCGAGTGGCTGGGATTCGCACGGAGGTTCGTCGTGGTGCGCGCGCCGGATTGGTCAACGGCCGCCCGCACGCCTTGCGTGCGTCACGCCGATCCGGCAATGTGACGTCGTGGCAGAGAGTTGGTTCCTCAAGATCGACGGGATCGACGGCGAATCGACCGACGTCAGTCACAAGGACGAGATCGACGTCCTGTCGTGGTCGTGGGGAGTGACCCACCCCACTGGCGGCACGGGCTCGGGTGGTGGCGGTGGTGGTGCCGGCAAGGCCGCTTTCCAGGACTTTCACTTCGTCGCGAGGATCAGCAAGGCGTCGCCCATGCTGTTCTTGTCCAGTGCGACCGGCACGCATCACAAGTCGGCGGCGCTGTCGGGTGTCCGCAGCGCCGGCAAGAGCAAGTCGGCCGACTTCCTGCAGTACAAGCTCTCCGACGTCGTGGTGACCAGCGATCAACACAGCGACAGCGACGGTGGCGTGCCGATCGAGCAGTTCTCGCTGAACTACAGCAAGATCGAAGTCAGCTACGTGCCGCAGACGGCGACCGGCAAGGTCGGCGTACCGGTCCAAGCCGGGTTCGACGTCAAGCTCAACAAGAAGCTCTGAGCCTCACCCGACCGCGGGCAACAGGAGCCCGCGCTCGACGAGCCGTTGCACCACGGGGAGCGCCGCCCGGGTGAGATCGGACGCGTCGGTGCCTGCCGCGGCGGCGATCTCGGCGAACACGGCACCGAGTGGCCGGGTGCCGTCGCAGGCGGCGGCGATGGCGGCGATCACTCCGTCGACCTGGCCCTCCCTGCGGAGTCCCGCCGTCTGGCGCAGAACGCGGTCCGTCACCAGCCATCCCCGGGGTTCAGAACCTCCGTCAGGACCTGGCTGGGCTCGCTCGTCGAGCACCACGTCGGGAGCGACCCGCAATGCAACGTCGAACAATCGCTCGCCGGGCGCGCCATCGAGGAAGTCGGCCAACTCGAACGCCGCGCCGAGGTGATCCCCGCACGGCATCGACCAGTCCTGTGACGCTTCTTCGGCGCGGAACCACGGACTGCCCGCAGCCCGCTTCCGCATCGTGATCAGACCGAACCCGACCGCCTCGATGCGGTGCAGCTCGTAGTACGCCATCCACTCGTCGTACTCGGGCTGCCACCGGCCAGGCGGCTCGGTCTGACGCAGCCAGCTCGCCGCGTGGGCGCTCGGCTCCAACGCCTCGCGCTCCAACACGAGCGCATCGCAACCAGTGTCCTCGAACCACGTACCCAGCCGGTCGCGCCAATCCTCGCCGGCCACGTGCGCCCAGGAGGCCAGCAGCTGGCAGTGCCCTCCGTCGGTGAGGAGAACCGGTGCCGATCGGACGAGCTGTCGACACAGCTCGTCGACCGCCAGCTCGCTGTCGCGGAAGAGGTAGCGATGCGACGGCGAGATCACGAACGGCGGGTTGGCGACCACCAGGTCGAACCGCTCGCCGTCCACGGGGCCGAACAGGTCGCCGTGGCGGATCGCCACGTTCGAAACCTCGTTGATCTCCATGGTCAGGGTGGCGCAGGCGGTCGCCCGCGGATTGAGATCGGAAGCGACCACCTGATCGCTGTGCACAGAGGCGTGCAGGGCTTGCACACCACACCCGGTTCCGAGGTCGAACGCGGTCGAGATGTCGCGGCGGATCGTGGCACCCGCCAACGCCATCGTCGACGCGCTCACGCCGAGTACGTGATCGCCCGCGATCGCGGTCTCGGCGGGCCGTGCGAAGTCATGGGCGATCAACCAGTCCGCCGGTTCGCCCAGCGGCCGAATCGCGATTCGGCTCGTCACCTCGGCGGCGTCGACGGCGACCACACCGCCCGTCTCCCACCCCTCGACCGAGAGCGGGGTCAGCGCGGCCCGCGCCTCGACCAACGAGACCGGCACGCCGACGACGAACAGGCGAAGCAGTGTGTCGAGGCGGTCACCGGCCCGCGTCGCTCGAAGCAACGGCGCCAGCTCGCCGAGCGCGAGGTGCGCGAACGCGTGCGTGCCGAGGCGTTCAGTGACTGCATCAAGCGTGAATCCCGCATCATCCAGACATTGCCTGGCTCGGCGAACGGTGTCGGGACCGTCGAAGTAGCGCATACGGCTCATCGTGCCAGTCCGCACTGATCGACTCGCCACGGGCTGCTCACGGCCAAGCCGGAGCCGCGCGCTGGCGTGCTCGCGTCAGGGTTTGTAACGTGCAAACACCATGACGTTGGCCGCGCGCCGTTGCGGGCGGGCTGCCAGACCCTGCTCGCCGCGCGCCGACGATGGGTTCATCGCCTCCACCGACGTGGACGGCGCGGCTGATGTGACCGTGCTCCTCGAGCCGACGCACGCCCGCGCACGTCGTGATCTCCCCAACCCCCAATCCCCAACAACAAGGAGCATCCCCCATGCGTGAACATCGCCACCTTTCGATCCGCCGCCGGAGAGTCGCGCTCGCGTCCGTGGCGGTACTGGCGCTGGCGGTCGCCGCCTGTGGCGACGACGACGATCCAGCCGCCGGCGACACGACGGCGGGAACCTCCTCTGCAACCGATGGCACGTCAGCACCCGAAGGCACGTCAGCACCCGATGGCACGTCGGGCGCGACCGACACGACCGCGGCCGGTGGGGAACCGACCGGTGGTGAAGGACTCCAGGTCCTCTTCGGTTCGTCGGGCGACGCAGAGACCAACGCCATCATCGCCTCCGCGGAGCGCTTCACCGAGGCGACCGGCACACCGGTCGAGGTGATCCCGGCCCAGGACCTGCGCCAGCAGCTCACCCAGGGGTTCGCAGGCGGCGAACCACCCGACGTCTTCTACATCAGCCCTGAGGAGACGAGAACGTTCCAGGATTCGCTGTTCCCGTACGGCGACCAGATCGAGGACCTCGACGACTTCTACCCGGCCCTCCTCGAGTCGTACACGATCGACGATCAGCTCTACTGCGTGCCGAAGGACTTCTCGAACCTGGCCCTCGTCATCAACACCACGATGTGGGAGGCGGCGGGCCTGACCGACGACGACCTCCCGACCACGTGGGAGGAGTTGACTGCAGTCTCGACTCAGCTGACGACCGGTGAACAGACCGGGCTCGTGTTCGGCGGCGAGATCGAGCGGATCGGCGCGTTCCTCCGGCAGGCGGGTGGATGGATCGTCAACGAGGACCAGACCGAGGCCACCGCCGAATCCGACGAGAACCGCGAGGCGCTGACCTACGTGCAGGACAACGTGCTCGCCGGCAACTTCCAGTTCACCCGTCAGGTCGAGGCCAGTTGGGGCGGCGAGGCGCTCGGCCTCGGCAAGGGGGCGATGACGATCGAGGGCCCGTGGATCGTCGGCGCCTTGCAGAACGACTTCCCCGACATCGAATGGATGGCCGCCGAGCTGCCGGAGGGGCCGGCCGGGCCGGGCACGCTGACGTTCTCCAACTGCTGGGGCATCGCGGCCGACGGCGACACGGCGAACGCCGTCGAGCTCGTACGGCACTTCGCGTCACCCGAGGAGCAGCAGTCGTTCACCGAGGCGTTCGGCGTCAACCCGTCACGGGTCAGCCTCGAGGAGTGGAACGCCGAGGCCCAGCCCGAGAAAGCCGCCTTCAACGCCGGGATCGAGTATGCCCAGGGTCCGGTCGCATTGCCGGGCTTCGGGTCGGTGATCGCCGATCTCAACGCCCAGCTCGAGAACCTGGGGAGCGGGGCCGCGACGCCTGACGAGGTGCTCGAGCGCCTGCAGCTGACGACCGAGGAAGTGATCGCCGACGCAGGTTCATGACGAACATCAGCGCCGTCGCCACCGGCGACTCGTCCCCTGATACCAGCGCCACGGCGGCCGCCTCGCGGCCGCCGTGGCATCGGCGTCAGCGCGTGCGCGAAGCCGGGATCGGTTGGCTGTTCGTGGCGCCGGTCGTCGTCGTGTTCCTCGTGTTCTTCATCGCCCCGATCCTGATGGCGCTGTGGGTGAGCCTGCTCGACTGGAACGGCCAGTCGAACCCCATCACCGACTTCGACTTCGTCGGCTTGGACAACTACCGCCGGATGCTCACCGAGGACTCGCTCCTGCGCGAGGACTTCGCGATCAGCGTGCGCAACACCGTGTACTACGTGGCGGCATTCGTGCCGGCGGTGGCGGCGCTGTCGTTCGGCCTGGCGCTGATCGTCAACAACCGAGTGCTGAAGGGACGCGGGTTCTTCCGCACCGTGTTCTACTTCCCGTCGATCACCAGCTCGGTCGCGATCAGCATCACGTTCCTCTTCCTGTTCCAGAGCTCCGGGGTCATCAATACGTTGCTGTCGTGGATCGGGATCGACGGCCCGGTGTGGTTCAACGACTCGCGTGGGCTTGCCCACATCGTCCTCGACGGGCTCGGCATCGTCGATCCACAGTCGCCGCCGGGGTGGTTGGCCGACAACGACCTGATCGGGCTCTCGCTGTGGCAGTGGATCGCCGGGCCGTCGGTGGCCATGTGTGCCCTGCTCTTTCTCGCCGTCTGGACCTCGTCGGGAACGTTCATGCTGTTCTTCCTGGCCGGCCTGCAAAACATCCCGCGCGAGGTCGAAGAGGCAGCAGCTGTCGACGGAGCAGGGAGCTGGCAGCGCTTCCGCTACGTCACGTTCCCGTTGATGCGCACGAGCCTGGCGCTCGTCGTCACGCTGGCGCTGATCGGCAGCTGGCAGGTGTTCGACCAGGTGTACATCATCTCCCAGGGCGCACCGGGGAAGACGACGCAGACCCCCGCCTACCTCTCGTACACGAAGAGCTTCGGTGACGGCCGATTCGGGCAGGGCGCGGCAGTGGCCTTCACGCTGTTCCTCATCATCGTCGTGCTGACCGTCGGGCAGCGTTGGATCTCGCGGGAGCGGCGCGGATGAAGCGCTGGCACGCAGTCCGCGCGTTGGCGTATCTCGTGCTCGCGTGCGGTGTCATCCTCTACCTCGGACCGTTCCTGATCCAGGTCGTGACGTCGTTCAAGACCGATCCCGACGCGGCCGCCAACCCGGTGTCACTGGTCCCTGATCCCGGCACGCTCGACGCCTGGCGCGGAGTCAACGGCGACAACCCGGCGATTCGAATCCCCGCCGACCGGTGGCTGGCCAACAGCTTCATCGTCACCGTGTCGGTGACGCTCGGCCGAGTCGCGCTGTCGAGCCTGGCTGGCTACGCCCTCGCCCGCTTGCGATTCCCGGGACGCCGGATCGTCAACGCCGGACTGCTCGCCGTCCTCGCTGTGCCAGGCATCGTGCTGCTCATCCCGAAGTTCCTCGTGCTGCAGCGCCTTCACATCTTCGACACCTACACCGCGATGATCCTGCCGTTGCTGGCCGACGCCGTCAGCATCCTGCTCATGAAGGCCGCGTTCGAAGCCGTCCCGTACGAGATCGAAGAGGCCGCGATCATCGACGGCGCCGGGGTGTTCACCCGCTTCCGCAGGATCGTGCTGCCCCTCACCGTGCCAGCTCTCGTCACGGTCGTGATCATCTCGTTCCAGGGTTCATGGAACGAGTTCACATACTTCCTCGTCGCGACGTCGGATCCCGACAAGGCGACACTGACCCTCGGCATCGCCCGGCTGTCAAGGGGCGACCTCCGCGGCGCCACCGAGTTCCCGTTGCGGCTCGCCCTGGCGACCTTGTCGACCCTGCCGATCGCCATCGTCTATGTGTTCTTCAGCCGTCATTTCACGCGGTCGGCTGCGAGCACCGGCATCAAGGGGTGACATGAGCTTCAACGTCGGTGCTGACGCGTACGACCAATTCATGGGCAGGTATTCGATGCCGCTCGCCCCCCTGTTCGCCGATTTCGCCGCGGTCGTCCCAGGACAGCGGGTGCTCGATGTCGGCTGCGGCCCGGGCGCGTTGACCGCCGAGTTGGTCAGGCGCGTCGGACCCGAGGCCGTGAGCGCAGTCGATCCGTCGGAGAGCTTCGTCGCCGCCGCCCGGGAGCGCCATCCCGCGGTCGCGGTGCGGCGCGCACCAGCCGAGCAGCTCCCGTTCGCGGATCAGGAGTACGACGCTGCCTTGGCGCAGCTCGTCGTCCACTTCATGGCCGACCCGATCATGGGGCTCGGCGAGATGGGCCGTGTCACCCGCGGCGGGGGTGTCGTGGCGGCGTGTGTCTGGGACCACGAAGGGCGCAAGGGACCGCTCAGCTCGTTCTGGGAGGCGGTGCGCCAGCTCGAGCCCGATGTCGACGACGAGTCAGGTCTGGCGGGAGCACGCGAAGGGCATCTCGCGCAGCTGTTCCACGACGCCGGGCTGCGCGAGATCACCGAGAGCACGCTCGCGGTGAGCGTCGAGCACCAGACGTTCGAGGAGTGGTGGGAGCCGTACACGCTCGGAGTCGGCCCGGCGGGCGCCTACACGGCCGGCCTCGACGCCGTCCGTCAGACCGAGCTGCGTGAGCTGTGCCGCAATCTGCTGCCGCCGGCGCCGTTCATTCTGACCGCCCGCGCGTGGGCGGTCCGAGCGATCGTCGATTCGCAGCCGGTCACTCCTCCGGGTTCGAGCTGAACGGAGTGTGCACGGCCAGCACGTAGCCATCGGGATCACGCAACGAGAACTCGTGGTGGTGGGCGAGGGGATTCCAGGCCGGCTCGGCGAGCACGTGCGCCGGCGCCTCGGCGGCTCGCGTCCACGCCGCGTCGAAGGCCGCTCGATCGGCGACCCCGAACCACAACGACGATCCGTTGCCGACCGGGATGTCGGGGGAGCCGAGGAAGCCGTGCTCGTGCGCCTCCCAGCGGTGGAGTTGCAACAGCAGTGGAGTCGCGTATGGCTCACCGGCGAACAGCATCTCGAACTCCTCGCCACCGTGACCACTGACGAGCCCGAGCGTGCGTTGATACCACTGGCTCGACGCGACGACATCGGCGACCTGAATCATCGGCACGACCAACATCTGTCCAATGTAGAACGCAGCGCCGGCGGCGTTGCCCGCTCGGAGCGGCGACGGCGTTGATTTTCGATACCCTCAGGTTCCTCCGACGCAAAGGATCACGAACGTGGCGCCTCCAGCCAAACTCACTCCGCTCCAGGAATCAGAAGCTCGCCGGCTCGCCGAGCAGGCGGCCAGGGCCAACAAGGTCACCCGGGTGTACTCCGATGAGGAGAAGGCAGCCCGCAAGGAACGGGTCGCCAAGGCGAAGGACGCGATGAGCCGATCAGTGGGCTTGAAGGGTGCGCACGTGGCGCCCGCGCGAGCCGCGCTCAAGACGTTCCTGCAGCGACTGAACGAGCCCAACCAACCCGACGACGCCCATTTCGAGATGCTCATCGAGGCGCCGTTCAAGGCTCCGCCGAAGAAGAAGACCAACGATCGTCGCTACTGACGGCGAGCCGTCGACCGCAGCGTCGACGTCAATGCAGCTCGATGCCCTGCAGCTGCCCCTCGTCGCGCCACGCTTCGAGCGTCTGGAAGAACTTGATCGGTCCTGCTCCATAGGCGCCGGCGAAGAAGCCGTTCGGGTTTCCGAGGTTGCCCTCGTTGTTGTAGTAGCCGGGGGTGCAGGCCGCGTAGAACCGCTCGGCCAAACGGGCCTTGTCGCGCATCTCGTCGAGCCATGACTGCTCGGCGTCGCCGGTGACCTCCACCGTGTGCGCGCCGCGCCGGCGCGCCTCCTCCAGGATGTACGTGACATGGCGGGCCTGTTCGTTCAGCGCGTGCGGCACGCTGACGGTGACGGCTGTCTGCGTGAAGCCGAGGAAGAAGCAGTTCGGGAACGCGTGCGTCTGCAGGCCGTGGAACGTGCGCAAACCGTTCGCCCACTTGTCCGAGAGCGACACACCATCGCGACCGATGATGTCGTACCCGGCTCGACGCGTGTAGGTCGTGCCGACCTCGAACCCGGTGGCGAAGATCAGGCAGTCGACCTCGTAGTGACGGTCGCCGACGACGACCGCGGTCTCGGTCAGCCGTTCCACGCCCTTGCCCTCGGTGTCGACCAACGTGACATTGCGCCGGTTGTACGTCTCGAGGTACTCGTCATGGAAGCAGGGGCGCTTGCAGAACTGGCGGTACCACGGCTTGAGCTTCTCGGCGGTCACCGGATCTCCGACCACTGACTCCACCCGGGCGCGGATCGACTCCATCTTCTGGAAGTCGGCGAGCTCCATCAGTTCGGCCTTCTCGAGTGGTGTGAGCCGGCGACCGAGTTTGCGGCTCGCCTGCTTGGCGGCGATGCCCGTCAGGTTGCGGAAGATGTCGGTCCAGCCGTCCTGGACGAGATCCTGATCCTGGTCGCCGCCGCTGACGAGGATGTTGAAGTTGTCCATCCGCCGCTGCTGCCAGCCGGACTCCAGCGACCTCACCCAATCCGGGTCGGTCTCCCGGTTGTTGCGGACGTCGATTGACGACGGCGTGCGTTGAAACACGTAGAGGTGGCCGGCGGCCGCGCCGAGATGGGGGACGCACTGGATGGCGGTCGCGCCGGTGCCGATGATGCCGACGCGCTTGTCGGCGAGGCGGGTCAGCCCACCGGACGCTTCGCCGCCCGTGTAGTCGTAGTCCCAACGGCTGGTGTGGAACGTATGACCCTTGAACTCGTTGATGCCGAGGATGCCCGGGAGCTTCGGCCGGCTGAGCGGGCCGTTCGCCATCGCCACGAACTGCGCCGTCATTCGATCGCCGCGATCGGTGCTGATGATCCACCGGCTGTTCGTGTCGTCCCAGCACAGCTGCGTTACGCCGGTTTGGAACAGCGCGTCGTCGTAGAGGTCGAACCGGCGGGCGATCGCCTTGCTGTACTCGAAGATCTCAGGAGCGAACGAGTACTTGTGCTTCGGGATGTATCCCATCTCTTCGAGCAGCGGCAGGTAGATGTACGACTCGACGTCACACATCGCGCCCGGGTAGCGGTTCCAGTACCACGTGCCGCCGGCGTCGCCGGCCTTCTCGATCAGCCGGATGCTCCTGAAGCCCGCCTCGCGCAGACGAGCACCCATCAGCAGACCACCGAACCCGGCGCCCACGATGGCCACCTCGACGTGATCGAACAGCGGCTCGCGTGTGAACCCGGGCTCGACGTAGGGGTCGTCGACGTAGTTCGAGAACTCGGCCGTGACCTCGACATACTGGTCGTTGGCATCCGGCCGCAGTCGCTTCTCACGCTCCTCGCGGTACTTGTCGCGCAAGGCGTCGGGATCGAAGGGAACGTCGCCGATCAGTTCGGCGATGGCAGGCTCCACCGTCACGCACCGGATCGTACCGACACCGACCCGAGGCGGCCGAGACGGTTGGTCCACCTCGTCGTGCGGCAACGACGAATCGTTTCCCTCGTTCGTCCCGCAATTTGTGGTGTGCCTACTCGATGGGTCGCCCCGATCGCCGGCCGACATCGTGGTGCTCGACGAGGAGGGCAACGTGCAGCGCCTGGCGCCGGACGGGACGCTCCAAACGATCCTGGCGGCATAGCCCCGGGCTCACCAGGGGAGTGGACGGGTCGGATCAGCCTGGCGGGTGGCGAAGGACGTGTTGACGAGCCACGTCGTGAGCTGATCGAACGGCAACGGCCGGCAGATGCCGTAACCCTGGGCGATGTCGCATCCGAGGACACGCAGGCGGTCGGCGACGTCGTTCGTCTCGACACCCTCCGCCACGACCTGCAGGCCGAGGTTGTGACCGAGGTCGATCGTCGAGCGAACGATCGTCTCGTCCTGCGCGTCGACGACGAGGTTGGTCACGAAGCTGCGATCGATCTTGAGCTCGGTCACCGGGAGCTGGCGGAGATAGCTCAGTGAGGAGTATCCGGTGCCGAAGTCGTCGATCGAGAGGTGGACGCCGATCTGATGCAGCCGTTCGATGGTCGAGCGGGTGCGCGGCCCGTCGTAGAGCAGCGTCCCTTCGGTGATCTCGAGGGTGAGTCGCGTGGGCTCGACGCCGAACTGCTCGAGCCGGCGTTCGACGCGATCGCACAGCAGCTCGTCGAGCAGATCCTGGGTCGACAGGTTGACGGCGATACCCAGCCGGTGACCGCGGGCGTCGAGCGCGGCGATCGCGCCGATGCTGCCCTCGAGCACGAGATCGGTGAGGGAACGGATCAGTCCGCTCTCCTCGGCGACCTTGATGAACTCGATCGGCGGAACCGATCCTCGCGTCGGGTGCTGCCATCTGGCGAGCACCTCGGCTCCGCACACCACGTTGGCGACGAGGTCGAGCTTGGGTTGGAAATGGAGCTCGATGCCGGAGCGATCGATGGCGGTCCGGAGATCGGCGAGCATCGACAGCCGGGCGGGGGTGCGCCGGTCGATCTCGTCTCGATAGAACTCGTGTCCGAGATGGTTCTGCTTGGCGTGGTACATCGCGACATCGGCGCGCCGGAGCAGGGCGCTGTCAGCATCGCCGGCGCGGCGGAGCATGGCGGCGCTGTCGGCGTCCCCGGTCTGGGTGGCGACTCCTGCGCTCGCGTTGACGACCAGTTCGAGACCATCGATGTTGAACGGCCGGGCGACCGCGCTCGTACACGCCCGCACGAATATGTCGATGTCGTCGATGCTGTCGCGGAGGCCGCTGAGCGCGAACTCGTCGCCCGCGAACCGGGCCAGGAGGTCGCCGGGCTCGGTCACGCGGGTCAGTCGATGTGCGACTTCGACGAGCAGTTGGTCGCCGGCGTGGTGACCGAGGGTGTCATTGACCTCTTTGAAGCGGTCGAGGTCGAACATGACGACGAACGCCGTCGATGCGTGCTGGAGGGCCCGTTCACGGAGGTCGGTGAGGTCGCGTTCGAAGGCCGCGCGGTTGGCGAGACCGGTGAGGAGGTCATGATTTGCCTCGAACTGCAGATGTCGGTGCATCAGACCGCGTGAGACGGCGCCGGCGAGTTGGTCGGCAAGCGTTCGGAGGCGACTGAGGTCGGTTTCGGTGAACGACTCGACTGCGCCCTCGCGCCCGCGCATCACGAGGACTCCCACGACGCCCTTATCGGACCGCACCGGCGCCGCGCACAGGTCGTCGACGCGTCCGCCGCCCAGACTCTCGTCGTCGACGCCATGCAGGACCGCGTGCCACCTGAGATCGTCGGTGCGTACTGGGAGCCCGACGATCGGTATGCCGGCCGAGATCGTCATCAGCGCGACCTCGTCATCGAAGATGACCAGGCCGGCCTGGCGGGCGCGGAGCAGCCGCGTCGTCTCGTCGACCGTCGCACGCCCGATGCCATCGAGGTCGACCTCGCCGGCGATGCGCCCGGCGAAGCCCTGGATCGATTCGACGTCGCGAAGGGTCTGTCCGATCTTGCCCTGCTGCCGGACGAAGATCCACAGAATCACGATCGGCGCGATCGCGAACATCGACAGCCACGGTGTGACCAGCGCGGGGGCGAGGGTGAGCCCGGCGATGGTGGCGTTGAGCGCGAAGATCCACACCGAGGAGCGGAGCTCGGTCAGGGCGGTGCCGATGAAGTCGCCCTCGAACTGGGCGATCGCGACACAGACCAGCACAACTCCGACCACGGTCAGCACGCCGACGGCGATGACCCCGCCGGCGAGCACCCAGGTCATCGAACCGTCCGACCAGGACACGATGGTCCGCAACACACAGGCGCCGACCGCGATCTCCAACGCGAACACCCCGGCGTTGTAGAGCAATTTGTGCAGGGGTGGCCGGCGCGTCACCCAGACGGCGGCGAGGCCGCCGACGAGGCGAACGGCGACGGCGACTCGGATGTCGAGGAAGACCAACGCGTACAGCGATGGCACCTCCGAGATGGAGAAGGTGATGGCCTCGCGTCGATGCTCGAGGTGGAACACGGCGAGCTCGGCCACGCCGAACGCCAAACAGACCACCAACGGCATCCACAGCGGCGCAGTGCGCAATGGTGCAGTGCCGTCAGGCGCGTAGACGATCGCGACGACTGCGACACCGATCAGGGCCATCGCGAGCACCACGATGCGCGCGACCGTCGACGTGTTTCGAGGCGCGTCCATCAGTCAAGTCCATTCGTCACACGGGGATGGTCGGTCAGGACCAGCCGCCATCGGTCCAGCGGGTGCCCGTCCACGACGAGTCGGTCCAACGCGCACCCGTCCAGCGCGCCCCGGACCACGAGGCACCCGTCCACGTCGTCCCGGTCCAACGTGCGCCCGTCCAACGTGCCCCGGTCCAACGTGCCCCGGTCCACGAGCCGGCGGTCCAGCGGGCCCCCAACCACTCACCGTTCGTCCATCGCGCGCCATCCCACGAACCGCCGGTCCAGCGGGCGCCGGTCCAGCGGGCGCCGACCCACGGAGTGCCAAGCACGGTCGTCTCGCCGACGATCGGCTGGCCGAGCGCGTTGATGCCTCCATCGACCCGAGCGGCCGACAACGGCGCGCTCCCGTCGCTGAGCGGCCAGGACTGCACGACAGTCGGGGTGGGGAGGCCGGCGGCGACGTCGACCCGGATCAGTCCGGCGCCGGAGAAACTGGCAGCCGCCGGCGA
>DATMDV010000073.1:0-4922 GCA_035557475.1 Ilumatobacteraceae bacterium | reverse complement strand
ATCGCGTCCTCCTCATGGATGCACGAGCAACAACGCCACCGACCCCGATCGCATTACGGCCAGATCACCGATCTCGTTAAGTCTCGGCGCCCTGACGACGCCGAAACTTCACGAGATCGGCGATCTGGCCGTAATCCGATCGGGGTCGGTGGCGTTGTTGCTCGTGCATCCACATGAGGAGGACGCGATGAATCGATGGGTCATTGCTGTAGCACTCACGGCATCCACCGTGGCGGGGACGTCGGTGAGCGCGAGGTCGGGGGCGTCGAGCGACGAGTTCCAGGTCGTGCGACTCGAGTGTGCGGTGCGTGCCGCGGGGACGGCCGACACCGTCGACGCCGTCGACGCCCAGCCGGTCGTGCACTGTCGTTGGTCCGAGCCGATTGTGCCCCCGGCGAGCGCTGTCCGTCTCTGGCGACTCGTCGACCCGGGCTCCGGTCACGCTCGTGAGATCGTCTATCGCAGCGACGATCTCACCGTGCAGGCGTTCACCGACGACGCCGTCCGGCGTGGACACGTCTACATGTACGCGGTGCAGTTGCTCGGCGAGAACGGTCGCATCGTCGGGCGCAGCCGTGTCGAGGTGGTTCGCATCCCCCCGGCACGGCCCGGTCTCGAAGCGATCGAGCTCGGGTGTGAGCTCGCCGACGAGGGCGCCCACGTGCATTGTCGCTGGACCGCGCCCACGGCGGCCGCGGCGAAGACCGCCGCCCTCTGGCGATCCGTCGACGGGCAGGGGCGTGAGCTGGTGGCGTCGTTCCCCGCCGACGGTCAGACGGCCTACCGTGATCCGGTGCCTCCCGGCGCGAGCCGTCTCGTCTACGCCCTGATCGTCACCGACGCCGACGGTCGGATCGTGGGACGGAGTCGACCCGAGACCGTCGCGATCCCGCCCACCCGACCCACGCCCGAGACGCGACCGGCCGAGACGCGACCAGCGGAGACGCGACCGCCCGAGACGCGACCAGTGGACACGCGTCCGGCCGATACGGAGCCGGTCGACACCCGACCGGTGACAGCGACGACCGTCGCTGCAGAACGTCGCCCTGGGGAGCGTGGTGGGCCCTGAGACGACTGGTGGCGGGTGAGGGCGGAGCCGTCCGGTCGGCGACCGTGGGGTCGGAGTCGCTCGACGACGATGCGCTCGCCGAGCTCGCGGTCGCCGATCCGGATGCGTTCGGCGTGTTGTTCCGGCGGCATGTGACGGCGGTGCACGCCTTCGTGCAGCGTCGCTGCCGCTCGATCGACCTCGCCGACGACCTCACGGCGGCCGCCTTCGAGAAGGCCTGGCGGGCGTTGCCGAGCTTCCGCAACGGCGAGGGCGGCTTCCGCCCGTGGATCTTCAGGATCGCCGCCAACGAGATGGCGAGCCACTACCGCAGCGAGTCGCGACGTGGTCGGCGTGAGCAACTCGTTGCTTACAGCGAGGCGCGTATCGGGAGTGCTCCCGACGCCCTGCCGCACGATCGATCGGTCGTGCTCGAGGCGCTCTCGCAACTCGGTGAACGTCATCAAGAGGTGATCACGTTGCGCTTCCTCGCTGACTTGTCGACCGCCGAAACGGCGAACGCGCTCGGCATCACCCGGGCCCACGTCGCAGTCCTGTCGCACCGCGCCCTCGGGGCGCTGCGCTCGGCTGTCGCCGGACTCGAGTCGCGCGACGGCGCCCGACCAGGAGAAGACCGATGACCAGACGCGGACGGCTGCGCGACGAACTGCGGCGGCTCGGCAACAGTCCAGTCCCAGTCTTGGACCCGGCGCGCGCGCAGCGGCTCGAGCATCGGGTTTTGAGCGCTGCGCGGCCGCGCGAGCTCGAGTTGGTCGAGGCCGAGCCGGTCGACGCGCCGCGGGTCAGCCGCCGCGCGGCGGTCGGCGCGCTCGCCGCTGCGTGCTTTCTCGCCGTCGTCGTGATCGCGTCGCTCGACGGGGCGGGCTCGTCGGACCGGATCGTGTCGATGTCGGGTGACGTCGATGTGGTGCTCCCGGACGGGTCGGTGGTCGATGGCGCGGCGGGGATGGACGTCCCCGACGGTGCGATCCTGCGGCTCGGAGAGGACGGCGAGGCCGAGGTCGACGGGATCACGATCGCCGGCGCCGGCGACTACCTCGTGACTCCCGACGGCCTGACGTTGCTGACTTCGAAGCCACCCACGCCGATGCCGCCGGCAGCTACGGGCGGAGACGAGCCGTCCAGTCTCCCTGCCGAGGCACCGGTGGTGGTCACTCGACCGCGCCCGACCGCGCCCGGGCCGGCGTCCACGATCGTCCGGACCACGACGACGGCGCGGGAATCGGCGACCACCGCTGTCGCCCGGCCGACGACGACGGGCCGCGAGACAGCCACCACGGGTGTCCGGCCGCCGACGTCGCAACGGGACGCGCCCGCGCCGCCCGTCGGCTCGCTGGAACCGCGGCAGACCGTGCCCCCGACGCCCGCGACGTCGACCGCGCCGGCGACGATCCCGCCACCCTCGCGCTCCGAGCCGTCGGACCCGGGCCCCGCGCCGCTCGACGTCACGATCCGCCCCGCTGAGCAACATGTCGTGTTCGCGTGGCGACCGGTGCCTGGCGCGGCGGGTTACGTCGTGGCCGCGGTGCCGGCCGTCGCGGATGGCGAGAGCTCATGGCCGCCCGCCCCTGGCGTCGAGTTGACCGAGCTTCCACCCGGAACGTTGCAGCACAACGTGGCGCGACCGACCGACGGTGCCTGGAGCTATCGCATCGCCGCCGTCGCGCGTGACGGCCGGACACTGGCGCTGAGTCGGGTGTTCACGATCGAGAGTTGACGCGCCCCGAACATCGTGCGCAGCGGTCATAGAGTCATCACGGAGTGCAACCCCTTCCCCCACCCCGCGACGCGGGTCAATTCGTGCCGTCCGGTCCGCCGCGCAAGACGGAGCGGCGGATGCGCGTCGGCTCGGAGATGTACTGGGCGGTCGTCGCCCCTGGGGCCACGATGCTGCGCCGGATGTGGCTCCTCGGCGTCGTGCTGCTGGCG
Organism: Ilumatobacteraceae bacterium; assembly: GCA_035557475.1. Taxonomy (GTDB): domain Bacteria; phylum Actinomycetota; class Acidimicrobiia; order Acidimicrobiales; family Ilumatobacteraceae; genus JALOLG01. The sequence goes on along the minus strand of DATMDV010000073.1, from coordinate 1,924 downwards.
ATGGGGATCGGCGCGCCACTGCTCCTCATCGGATGGATCGTCGTCAGGCGTGACGATCTCGTCGACCTGGCGCTCGAGGATCGGTTCCTGAGGTCGATCACGCTGACTCTGGCTGTCGCACTGCTCGCTCGCGTCGTCGCCGTGATCGAACTGACCATCGTCCGCTGGCACGACCGCAACGTCGGGCTGGCGGCGATCATGGCGTACGTGATGGTCGCACTGCTCGCCGTCCCTGTCGGATGGAGCGTGGTCCGCGCCGAGCAGGCTCGCGAGGTCGTCGACGACGTGTTCGCCGGGTCCGACGACGCGCCCCCTTTGTTCGTCCCGACCGACAGCACCGTCGACGAGGAGGCGACCGGCAACACGATCGCCGATGACTCGACGCCGCGCGGGACGACGAACATCCTCTTGCTCGGCGGCGATTCCGCACCCGGTCGGTGGGGCCTGCGCACCGACACGATGATCCTCGTCTCGGCCGACCAGGCGTCGGGACGGACGTCGCTGGTGTCGATCCCGCGCGACCTGCGGCGCCTGCAGTTCCCGCCCGGCACCCCGTTGTTCGAGCGTTTCCCGGATGGCTTCGACAACATCGCCAACGCGGTCTACCCCTATGTGCTCACCAAGCCCGATCTGCAGGCGCAGTACGCGCAGGAGGGTCTGCAGTCCGAAGCGGTTGCCGTCTCCGGCGCGATCGGTTACTCGCTCGGCGTACGAATCGACGATTACGTGCTCATCAACATGCAGGGCTTCCTCGAGTTGATCGACGCTGTCGGCGGCGTCACCGTCGATCTCGAACGCTCGGTCCCGTTGCCACCGGCGCTTCCCGGAGCCAAGCACGACATCCCGTCGTCGGTCGGCCCCGGAACCGTCGAGATGGACGGAACGCTCGCGCTTGCATTCGTCCGGTCACGCTACGCCGACTCCGACTACGGACGGACGGGACGTCAGCGCCAACTGCTCGCCGCGCTCGGCGAGCAGATCTCGTTCGCCGACGCGATCGGCGGCTTCTCCAGCGTCGCCAGTGCCTTGTCCGACGCCGTGCGGACGTCGCTGTCGCCGAACGAGTTCACGGACCTGCTCGACACGCTCGGCGACACGGCTGCGATCACCGAGTCGGTCGGTCTCGTGCCGCCCTTGATCGAGCCCAACCGCCCCGACTACGACGAGATCCGCCGCATCGTCGACGAGGTGCACGACGCGATCGCGACCGGCGTGCCGTCCCAGTACGCCTGACGCGTTGTCACCAGCCGCGCTCGACCCACTCCTGCAGGTGTGGTCGCTCGGCACCGATCGTCGTGTCGACGCCGTGACCAGGGAGCACGACGGTGTTGTCGGGGAACGTGAACAGGCGGTTGTCGATCGACTCGATGATCGTTCCGAAGTCGCCGCCATCGAACTTGGTGTTGCCCGGACCTCCAGGGAACAAGGTGTCACCGGTGAACAGCAGCGGGGTGCCCTCGACGTGGAACGAGATCGAGCCCGGTGTGTGCCCGGGGTTGTGGATCGCGTGGAGGCGGAGGTTGCCGACCTCGATCACCTCGGCGTCGTCGAGGAACACGTCGTAGCCGACGTCCTTCAACATCGGCGCGTCGGCGGAGGTGACTGCGACCTCGTAGCCCGCCTCGCGGAGCGCCGGCACCGCTTGGATGTGGTCCCAGTGGCCGTGCGTCTCGAGGACGCGGCGGACACCGAGACGCCGGCACAACTCGAGCAGTTGCTCGTGCTCGTTGGCCGCGTCGATCAGCACCGAATCGCCCGTGTCGCGGCATCGGATCACGAACACGTTGTTGTCGTACGGACCGACGACGAGCTTGTGAACCTCGAGGTCGGCGTTCGCCCAGTGCAGCGTCGTCATTTGGTCAGTTTCTCACGCGAGCGGCGTCTCCGCGCTCCCGGTCACCCTGGAGTGAGAGTGCCCAACACG
>DATMDV010000072.1:0-2023 GCA_035557475.1 Ilumatobacteraceae bacterium | reverse complement strand
TGCCAGCGGCCGTCGTCGAGATAGAGCAACCCGAACTTCGCGAGCTCACGCGGCGTCGCGTAGAAGTTGTAGCCGCCCGAGAAGTAGCCCTTCGGGTCGCGCCCCCAGCGTTCGGCGACGACGCCCATCGGCGCGAGCAGGTTCTCGTGGATGAACTCGCAGGCCGTCGTCTGGGTGGCCGAGTCCAGCACCGCGGAGCTCAGGTGAGAGTCGCCAGTGCTGTAGTTGAACCGGGTGCCCGGTGTCGCGGCCCTCGGGAGCCGCAGCGTCGCCGCGATCCAGTCGGGCGTTTTCTGGAGCTCGGTCTCGGTCGTGTTCTCGGTCCATCGGCTGCCCGAGGTCATCGTGAGCAGGTCGCGAACCTTGATCGTCTCGGTCTCGGGGTTCATCGCCGCGTCGTATCGCGACGGCAGGACCGAGGCGATCGTCGCGTCGGCGCTGGAGATTCGACCGTGGTCGATCGCGATCCCGATCGCGGCGCCCCAGATGCTCTTGGACGCCGAATGAACGTTGTTGCTCTGGTTCTTCGCGCTGCCGTTGTAGTAGCGCTCGAACACGAGCGCGCCGTGGCGGATTACGAGGAAGCTCCACGAGTAGGGCAGGTCGGCCAGGGCGGCCGAGGCCCGCTCGAGTCGGCTCGAGTCCATCCCCTGCGCCTCTGGGGTCGACGTCGTCCACGACGCACTGTCGTCGACCGGGTCGGTGTAGGTCGGGTTGTCCTCGTAGAAGCTGTTCGTCGACAGCGGGCCTTGGATCGTGCCGCAGTCGTACGGGGCGACCGCCCGGTCGCGCTCGACGTCGGTCGTGGCGGGCGGCGGCTCCGGCGAGGAACAAGAAGCGATCACGACCAGCATCACCAGCGAGATCATGGCGCTTTTGCCGCTCCCAGCGATCTTCGGGCCGTGAGCCGTGCGCGCCATCCTCCGGATCCTAGGCCCACTCAGGAGTTCGGTTACAAGCCGAGGACGGCGTCGGTTCTGGCAACGACGAGCGCGCCGGGAGTGGCCAGGAGGAGGACCTGCCGGCTGTCGAGCAAGGTGTCGATCGGCGCGGGCCCGGTGCCCCAGTCGACGGTGGTCGTCGCCGGAGGAGCGCTTCCGTTCTGCCACGTCAGCTGGGTTTCGTCCACCGTTCCGCACAGCGCCACATAGGTGCCCGAGACGGTGGTGTCGGTGAGCCGTTCGGCGCACGGTGGGTCGACGGGACTGCGTCGGCCGTCCTTCGGGTCGACCAGGTCGACGCCGTCCTCGTGGATGAGCGCGGGGGTATCGCCGATGTCGGCGCGGGCGTACCGGTCAGCGTTGCCTTTGGCTAGTTCGGTCCCGTCGGCGGTGCCGAGCAGAACGTGCATGCCGGCGGCGGGAACGCGCACGGCGACGACCGCGCCGTCGGACGAGGCATCGAGGTAGTAGTCGACCGCGAGCTCGTCCGAAGTGGACCTCCGCGCGGTGCGTTCCCAGCGTTGTCGCCCGTTGGCTTCGTCCAGTGCGACGACCCCGAGACGGTCGCCGCAGTGCAGCGGCGCGAGCACGACATCCGAACCGCTCGCGGGCAGCGCGAACGGCGAGATGCATCCGCGCGGCGCGGACCACGTCCAGCGCGGCTCGCCGGTGCGCAGGTCGAGAGCCTCGATCGAGTGGTCGGCGATGCCGTTGGGCTCGGTCGGCTCGGCGCGGTGGAACACCGGCAGCACACCATCGGTCGGCGCGAGCGCTTCGAGGTCGGAGACCCAGTCGTCGTGTAGCGCGCCCTGAAGCGGCTCACCGGTCATGGCGTCAAGGGTGACCAGCAGCTCGGTGCCGGTGTCGCGGCCGCCACCGGAATCGAACGCGGCCAGGACCAGCGACCGGTCGGGTGTGGCGACCAGCGCCCGGACGTGCGCGCCGGGACGGGCGTAGCTCCACCGCTCCGTTCCCGAGGCACCGTCCAGCGCGGTGAGGGTCCCGCCCTGCGTGGCCACGACGACGCCAGCGCCGGCGGCGACCACGTCGACCACCTCCTCCCCCGGCCGCCAGGCCCACTC
>DATMDV010000071.1:0-2638 GCA_035557475.1 Ilumatobacteraceae bacterium | reverse complement strand
CCGACAACCGGCGCCGGCTACGACGACGCGTGGTTCAACATCGAGCTCGTGTCGCCGTGGCGGGGACCCGGCGTGCTGCGGTTCATCGCCGCCGCCGAGGTGGCGAGCAACGAGTACTTCAACCCGGTTGATCCTGCAGATCTGGCGTCGCGTCTTCGGGCGCTGGCTCGGGCCACCGGCGCCCCCGCGTGACCACCAGGTACACCGCCCCACCCACGATCGCCGCCAGCGCGACCCACTGGTTCCAACGCAAGCCGCCGAGCTCGTCGGCCGGATCGATGCGCAGCCCCTCGACCCACAGGCGACCGAGGCCGTACCCCACGATGTACACGGCCAGCAGCCGGCCAGGTCCGAGGCGTAGGCGCCGGTCGATGAGCAGCAGCACACCGAACAGGCCGAGGTTCCACAACGACTCGTACAGGAACGTGGGGTGGAACGTCGTGCCGGCGGGATACTCGAGCGGAATCTTGTCGGCGTCGACCTCGAGCGCCCACGGGAGGTCGGTTGGCTTGCCGAACAGCTCCTGGTTGAACCAGTTGCCACACCGCCCGATCGCCTGGGCGAGTGGGATCGCGGGGGCCGCGCACGTCGCCACCCGTGCGATGTCGAGGCCGCGCCGGCGGGCGACGTACATGCCGACGCCGATCCCCGCCAGCAAGCCGCCCGGGATCCCGAGCCCACCCTTCCAGATCTGCGGGATCGCGCCGAGGTCGTCGTCGAAGCGCTCCCAATCGGTGGCGACGTGGTAGAGCCGGGCGCCGACGATCCCCGCCGCCACGGCCCACATCGAGACCGTGCCGGCGTCGTCGCGCGTACCCACCTGCTTGGCTTCGAACATGCGGCCCAGCACGGAGACGCCGGCGACGACGCCGAGTCCGATCATCAAGCCGTAGGCGCGCAGGTTCAGCGGCCCGATCTCGATCACGCTGCCCGGCGGCGCCGGAAACGTGGCCAACAACGCGTTGATCACTCCTCCAGTCTCCGGGTCGCGGATCTCCGGGTCGACGATGTTTGGCTCGTGACCCGCGTGGCGAATTCGACGGTCTCGGCGAAGATCAGGTCGCGGTCGTAGTCCTGCGTCGCCACGTGATAGCTGCGCTCGAGCCACGTGTGCTCGACCGTGCCGCCGTAGTGGGCGGCGAGGAACTCGCTTCCGGCGGGCTCGACGACGTGGTCCTGATGCGACGTGAACAGCCGCAGCGGCATCTTCAGTTCTCCGTAGCGCTCGCTCATCGGGACCAGCCCGTCGGTCATGAGCGATTGCAGGGCACGCAGCGGCGTGCCCTCGTACGCGATCTCGACGACGTCCGGATCGGCGATGTCGGATCCGATGCCAGGCATCGTCTCGCTTCCGTCGGCGAGCATCTCGGCGAGCATGTCGACGACCTCCGGCGCCGGCGGCACCGTGGCGGGGTTGACGCACACCAGGCCGGCGACCTCGGGATGCTGCAGGCCGGTCCACAACGTCAACGAACCGCCCATGCTGAGCCCGGCCACGACGACCGAATCGGTCCGCGCCGCGAGGCGCTGATAGGCCTCTTCGACCTCGGCCGTCCAGTCGTCCCACCGGGTCGGGATCATGTCGTCGAGGGCGGTGCCGTGACCCGGCAACCGCGGCAACTCGATGTGGAAGCCAGCGCCGGCGAGCGCCTCGGCCATGCCGCGCATCGACGACGGGTTGCCGGTGAATCCGTGGAGGGTGAGCACACCGGCGCCGAGGGCACCATCGTGCGACCACGCTTCGGCGCCCGGAAGAACCGGCGCGCTCACTGTTCCACCATGTCACCGGTGCGAGCGACGAGGCGCCAGCCGAGGTGCGGCCAGCCGCGACCTGCGTGGCCGGGGAACGCAGTGATGTTCATGGGCGTTCGTTCTACAGCATCGCGAGGTCGTGCCCATAGCGGCGCGGGTGTCGCGTCGACTCGTGGCTCCGCGACGAGTTGACCCCTCGGTCAAGGAACGGCTGAACTGACGTCGTGGCCGCAACCGACGACACACCCGGTCGTGACTCGCCGCGTCAGCACACGGAGCAGGGCAAGGAGCGCAAGCAGCAGCTCGTCGAGGCGGCGATGGACCTGTTCGCCGCGCGCGGCTACGCGGCGACGCGCATCGCCGACATCTGCGAGGCCGCCGGGGTGGCCAAGGGACTCTTCTACTGGTACTTCCCGACCAAGCACGACCTGTTCGCCGAGCTGGTGCGATCGATGCGGCAACGTCTCCGTCGGGCGCAGGCCGCGTCGCTCGACCCCGGCGCCGACGCGCTCACCCACATCCGTCAGGGCGTCGAGGCGAGCCTGTTGTTCATGGCCGAGCACGCGTCGTACTTCGCCCTGCTCCAGGTCGAGCGCACCGATCCACATCTCGCCGCCGTGCTGCACGAAGGCAGCGACGTCTATCTGCGCGACGTGCTCGCCCACATCCGGGAAGCCCAACGCGACGGGCAGATCGCCGACACCGACCCGACCCTGCTCGCGCTCGGCGTGCTCGGCGCGGTGTCGTCGTTCAGCAACGCCTGGCGCAACGGCCGGATCGAGCTGTCAGCCGCCGAGCTGGCCGCGTTCGTCGGCGACTGGGTGGTCAGAGCTCTCGGAGAAACGAGTCTGATCGAGCCGGCTCACACCACGTAGGAGCAGGGCTC
>DATMDV010000070.1:0-3790 GCA_035557475.1 Ilumatobacteraceae bacterium | reverse complement strand
ACACCGGAGACCAATCGCTCGTCGACGGTCCCCACAAGGACCCCCGCCGGGCCCGAGCAGCCGCCCTCAACATCGTGCCCACTTCGACCGGTGCCGCTCGCGCGACGAGCGCGGTCATCCCGGCGCTCGAAGGTCGGCTCGATGGAACCGCGCTACGAGTGCCAGTAGCTGACGGTTCGATCACCGATCTCGTCGTGCTCGTCCAGCGCGAGACCAGCGTCGCCGAGGTGAACGCTGCGTTCGCCGAGGCCGCGCGTGGACCATTCGCAAACGTGCTCGAGTACAGCTCCGAACCACTGGTCTCCACCGACATCGTCGGCTCGCCCGCATCCTGCGTGTTCGATGCCCCGCTGACGATGGTGGGTGGTCGCCTTGTCAAGGTGTTCGGCTGGTACGACAACGAGTGGGGCTACGCCAACCGTCTCGTCGAACTGGCCAAGCTCGTCGGACATCGCTGAGGTTCCCGTCAGCGCTTCGTTGCCGTGCGATGCTCCGGGGATGAGCGCACGACCGAGCGGGGGCGGATCACCGCAGGACGTCTTAGCTCTGATCGAGGACGGTGCAGACCTCATCGTTCCGCTCGCCAATGGCGAGCCGGTCTCGGTCCTCGATGCCATCGAGGCGGACGCAGCACGCTTCCGCGGTGTTCGGGTACATCAGATGCATGCACTCCACGACCGCCCGTACCTGCACGGTGCCTGTCGCGACAACCTGCTGCACGTGTCGTACTTCCTCTCGCCGGTGACCCGTCCGGCATTCCACGCGCGGGGCTGTGAACTGGTCCCCAACCACTTCAGCGAGGTGCCGCGGCTGCTGCGTGAAACGACCAAGTGCTCGCTCGTGCTGGCCGCCGCGTCACCGATGGACCGTCACGGCTATTTCTCGCTCGGCACCAACTGCGATTACGTCGCGCCGTTCATCGGAATCGCGCCGTTCTTCCTCGAGGTCAACGCCCGCATGCCCCGCACGTTCGGGCGCAACCAGATCCACGTGAGCCAGGTGATCGGCTGGACCGAAGCTGACCGGCCTCTCGTCGAGGTACCACCGTCCCGGCCGTCCGAGATCGATGTACGGATCGCTGCGTACGTTGCCGAGCGGATCCCGAACGGGGCGACGATCCAAGCCGGCATCGGGTCGATCCCCAGTGCACTCCTCGGAAGCCTGGCCGACCACCACGACCTCGGCGTGCATACCGAGTTGCTCTCCGACGCCCTCGTTCACCTGATCGAGAACGGTGTGGTCACCGGCGCCCGCAAGCGGTTGGCCCCCGGCAAGGTCGTCACCACCTTCGCTCTCGGGAGCCAGCAGCTGTACGACTTTCTCGACGAGAACTCGGCCGTTGAGTTCCTGCCCGTCGACCATGTCAACGACCCGCGGGTCATCGCCCAAGAGGACTGTTTCGTGTCGATCAACGCCACCACCGAGGTCGACCTCGTCGGCCAGTGCGCGTCGGAAACCGTCGGCGGACGCTATTGGTCGTCGAGCGGCGGCCAGGCCGACTTCGCAAGAGGTGCGATGTATTCGCCTCACGGGATGGCCTTCGTCGTGCTGCCCTCGACGGCCGCGAGCGGCGAGGTGTCACGGATCCGGTCGACCCTCACCCCGGGATCGATGGTCACCACTCTCAAGAACACCGTCGACCACATCGTCACCGAGTACGGCGTGGCCGAAATGCGTGGTCGCTCGATCTCCCAGCGGGCCGCCGCTCTGATCGGCATCGCCCATCCGCGATTCCGCGACGATCTCGTCGCCGAGGCCCGAAACCTCGGCTATATGTAGGTGCGCAGATCCCCGAACGCCGTCGAGCACCTGAACTGCGTGGCGTCGACGGGGAGGCTGGCGAGATGGCTCAGTGGACGATGACGACGTCGCTTGCTGTGTGAGTGGCGACGTGGCTGGCGACGCTCGCGTCGAGCAGCCGCTTGATCGGCGAAAGCGCTCGGTGACCCACGACGACGGTGTCGAAGTGTCCGCGCTCAGCGATGGCCTCGATGACGCGCTTCGGGTTGCCTCTTGGCAGCATCGCATCGTCGGCGGCAATGCCGTGTTCACGCAGTTTGTTCACCGCGGCGTTCAGGTCGGCCGTGTGTCGTTCGACATCCCACGGCATGGCACCTCCGGCCCGTGCCGGCACCAGTTCTATGACGCTCACGACAGAGACGGTCGCGTCGAAGGCCTTCGCCAGCTCAACAGTTGTCTCGAGGGCTCTGTCGTCGACTTCGTTCCCGTCGTACGCGAGAAGGATTCTTTTCATCGCGACACTCCTTGGAGTGGTGAAGTGGCTTGGAAAGGGCCGGATACAGCTCGAATCCGTGAGCCGTCGATCAAACCTTGTGAAGGATCAGCACGGGGATCGACGCGCGGTGGGCGACGTCGAAGGCGGTGCTCCCATGCAGCAGGCGGCCGGAGCCGCTCAGGCCCCGCGTGGCGAGGGCAACGACGCCCACCTCGGCGTGGGCGGCAACGTAGTCGGCGATGTCGGCTGCGGGATGCTCTCCGTGGAGGATGTCGTAGTCGACCGCGTCGCGCTCGAAATGGGAGACGCGGGCGGCAGCGTGCGAGAGATAGGCGCTTTCCGACACGTCCGGCGGGACGTGCTCTCTGATACTGGCGACTTGGAGAAGGCGCAGGGTCATGCCCAGCGATAGGGCGAGCTCGGCGGCTCCGGGAAGGATCGATTCACTCTGTTCGGTGCCATCGAGCGCGACCGCCAACACCCGTCCGGTCGGCGCGACGTCGACTTCGGGGCCGACAAGCATGACGGGGACGTGGGCGTGGCGGACGAAGTCCTCGCTCAGGCTGCCGACGAGCAGTTCGCCGAGGGCTCCTCGAGCGTGTGAGCCAAGGCACCACAGTTGGTTCTCGTCGCGGGCCAGTTCGGTGAGGAGGGCAGCTTCTGGCGTTCCTCCGGTTTCGACGATTCGCCAGGTCGTCGGCGCGGTCGCGTTGCGTGCCAGCTCGATCAGCCTCGGCTTCAGGGTCGCCGCCATGATCGGCTCGGCAACGGTCACGAGCTCGACGCCGACACCTGCCCACCTCGCCAGCGTGCTCGCGACGACGCGCGCCCGATCACTCTCCGGGGTCCAGTTGACCGGCACCGCCACCCGTTCGATCGTTCTCATTGTCGCCTCCTTGCGCGGCGTCGGATGTGGAATCACGTCGTCCCTGCCCCGCACGTCCATTGTGCGCTTCCCATCCAGCCGAGCGCGAGGGCCGAACGTCCCGATGTTCTACCTCCACGGGGACGCGGGTCGATTTCCGTGTTGGGCGGGCGACATAGGGCCGGAGGTCCATTGTCGACAGCCTTTCGGAGGCGCATCATGCGATTGTGGAGTCCGCCCCGCGGGACGACGATCGTCACAAGACACCCGAACTTGAGGAGCTGTCGCGGGCGGAGTGCCTGTCGCTTCTGTCCGCTCAATCGGTTGGCCGGATCGCGGTGATCGCTGGCGACGGACTGCCATTCGTTGCGCCCGTGAACTACGAGCTTCTAGGGGACACCATCGTGTTCCGAACGAATGCCGGCACAAAGCTCGAGGCCCTGCAGCGCCACCCGGTCGCATTCCAGATCGATTCGATCGATCCGGGGCACCGCGCCGGTTGGAGCGTACTGGTCCAGGGAGTCGCCCACGAGGCGGCTCCGCACGAGCTGACATCGGTCATTGTCGAACCGTGGCTTGGACCGAAGCAGTACTGGATCCAGGTCGTACCGCGGTACATCAGCGGCAGACGGATCCGTCTGCCCGACATCGCCTTCGACGCGCGCGCGTACACCTAGTGCAGAACGTTG
>DATMDV010000069.1:0-35509 GCA_035557475.1 Ilumatobacteraceae bacterium | reverse complement strand
GGGCCACGGGGTGCGATGACGGTCAACGGCGTTCCGGTCCCGCTGACCCACCGCATGATGGCGAGCGTCGCCAGGTCGCTGACATGGTCGGAGTGGTGGTGCGTGATGAACACCGCGTCGAGGCCGCCGAGTTGCAGCCCGGCTTCCAGCATCCGATGGGTGGCAGCCCGTCCACAGTCGACCAGCACAAAGCGGTCGCCATCGGTGACGGCCACTGCCGAACCGGCGCGGGCCGGGTCTGGGTTCGGCGTGCCGGTACCGAGCATGACGATCGCGACCATCGCGACAGTCTGCGTGAGACAGATCGCTCGCGAGACAGGTGTTTCGGCGCGCTGTGCGACCATCGCTGAGTGCGCTTCGAGTTCGGGGATTCCAGCTGGACGACCAGCGGTACACGCTCGTCGGGCCATCGGGGCCGGTGCACGTCGAGCCCCAGGTGTTCGACCTGCTCCACCACCTGGTCGTCAACCGCGACCGCGTCGTACGTGCTTGGAGAGGATGTGGAGGGTTCGTGGAGATCCGGTGGTGCTGGAACCAGCGGTGATTCTTGGGTGTGACGGGAGTCTCTTGTGGTGTGGAGCAGGACGACCGGGTGGTCGAATCAGTCGAGCTGCGGCGCGGCGGCGCCCGTGTCGTCGTCGAGATCGAAGGCCGGTCGGGCGCGTGTGATCTGGCGATGTGGTGCGCCCAGATCGAGTCGCTCCTCACCGTGGGAGGGGCAGATGTCGTCGCCTGCGATGTCGCCCACCTCGACGGATCGGCCGGCGCCGTGCTCCACACCCTCGTTCGCCTGCAACTCACCGCCCGTCGGTGCGGCGGCGCGATCCAGCTGTTCAGCCCGCCGCCGGCGTTGCTCGAACTGGTCTGGATCGCGGGATTGACGGATGTCCTACCCGTCTCCGACCTGCGACGCGGCGATGCCGTCGGCGACGCCGGGGACGGATCGTAGAGCGCGGCGCGAACGTCAACCGCGGCCGACGAACGGCATCTCGGTGGCCATCACCGTGAGGAACAGCACATTGGCGTCGAGGCCGAGGCCCGCCATGTACGACACGGCGCGTCCGACCTCCTCCGCGTCGAACGTGGGCTCGGGCCGCCGACCGCCGTCGGCCTGCAGCACTCCGCCGGCCATGCGGGCCGTCATCGGGGTGGCGGCATTGCCGATGTCGATCTGGCCGCAGGCGATGCCGTGGGGCCGACCGTCGAGGGCGATCGACTTGGTGAGCCCGGTGATGGCGTGCTTGGTGGCGGTGTACGGCGCCGAGTTCGGACGCGGCGCATGGGCCGAGATCGAGCCGTTGTTGATGATGCGACCGCCGGCCGGCGACTGGCGCTTCATGAGTCGGATCGCCTCCTGCGCGCACAGGAACGAGCCGGTGAGGTTGACGTCGACGACTGCCTGCCACTGGGCGAGCGTCAGCTCCTCGAACGGCACCGCCGGCGCACCGGTGCCGGCGTTGTTGAACAGCACGTCCACCCGACCGAAGCCGGTCGCGGTCGCCTCGAACAGGGCAGCCACCGACGCCGCGTCGCTCACGTCCGTCGGCACGACCAACGTTCGAGCATCGGAGCGGGCGGCCTGCAAAAGCGCCGCAGTCTCGTCCAGCGGTTCGCGCCGGCGCCCCGCCAGCACCACGTCGAACCCGTCGGCGCCGAGGTGCACCCCGACCGTCCGCCCGATGCCCGATCCCGCCCCCGTCACGACCGCAACTCTCATGGGCGCATCGTCGCAGCCGTGACGGCGCGCTGCCAGGGTGACTAACGTGCGGTCGTGGCAACCGCACTCCATCTCGAGGTCGCCCACGCCGTGCTCTACGTGCACGACGTCGACCGCATGATCGACTTCTACACGAAAACGCTCGGGTTCGAAGTGACCGATCGCGGGCCGCTCGGCGACCCTGACGGCGGAGTCGAGATCGTGTTCCTCTCGCAGACCGCGAACCACCATCACCAGGTGGCGTTCATCACCGGGCGCGACGAGCCGAACCCGTCGAACAACGTGCACCACGTGGCCTTCCGATCGGCGGGCACGCTCGACGACCTCAAGGCGCTCAACAAGACGCTCGAAGCCGACGCCGAGGTCACCGAGATCATTCCGCTCTGCCACGGCAACGCCTGGTCGGTGTACTTCAGAGATCCCGAGTTCAACGGCGTCGAGGTGTTCATCGACACGCCGTGGCACGTCCGCCAGCCGCAGGGCGCACCGCTCGACCTCCACAAGTCGAACGACGAGATCGTCGAGTCGACGCGTGCCCACTTCTCGAACGAGCCGGAGTTCGGCTCGATCGACGACTTCTACGAACGTCGCGCCGAGCACCTCGGCCAGCGCTGAGGTTCCCGTCAGTGGACGCTTCGGCGGTGCGTCACGCCGGAACCGACGCGCCGAAGAACTGACGCATCGCCTCGCTGATCTCCGCCCGCACTCCGGCCCCCGACAGGATCACGTCGACCATCGTCAGCGACGTGTGGGTGTGACCCCGCGCCGACAGCTGGCGAACCGGGACACCCGCGGCCGCCATGGCTTCGGCGTAGGCGACGCCCTCGTCGCGCAGCGGGTCGAACTCACAGGTCACGACCAGTGCCGGTGGAAGGTTCGAGAGATCGTCGGCACGCAGCGGTGACGCGTGCGGATGCGTGCGATCGTCCGGATCGGCATAGTGATCCCAGAACCACTGCATCAGCGGGGCGGTGAGCACATAGCCGTCGGCGTTCTCGACGTACGACCCGCGGGTCATGTCGGAGTCGGTCACCGGGGTGAGCAGCACCTGCCCGACGAGGTCGGGCCCGCTGGCGTCACGCGCCCGCTGGCATGCGACGGCCGCGACGTTGGCACCGGCGCTCCATCCGCACACCGCCAGCTGTCCGGGGATGCCACCCAGCTCGACGATGTGGTCGGCGATCCACTTGACCGCGGTGAAACCGTCGTCGACGGCGGCCGGGAACCGCGCCTCGGGGGCGTGGCGGTAGTCGACGGACACGATGACCGCGTCGGAACGCACGCACAGGTCGCGACACAGTGGATCGTCGGAGTCATGGCTCCCGAGCACCCACCCGCCGCCGTGGAAGTAGGCGACGACCGGATGCGGCCCGTCGCTCGGCGGTCGGTAGAGGCGATACGCCAGCTCTCCGCCATCGCCGGGCAGCACTCCGTCGACGATCTCGCCGACGTCAGGTCCGGGCGGGCTCTGCGCGCCCATGGCCACCACGAAGGCCCGTGCATCCTCGACCGACATCGATTCGAGCGGCGGCAGGTCCATCCCGGCCATCAGGTCGAGCACCATCATCACGTCGGGCTGGAGCCGGCGCACCACCCCGTCGTTGCAGCGGGAACCCGCGGGCCCGGTGACGCGGAACCCGAAGTAGTCGTTGCCCCGGACCTCGTCGCACGCGGCTCGGTAGACGTCGACCCCGCCCACGTACGGCAGGAACACCCGTGGCTTGCCGGGCACGTTGGCACCCATGTACCACGAGTTGGCGGTGGGGTAGAGGGTGATGTCGGCGCAGTCGTTCACGTGCTGCACCCAGCCGGCTTCTGCTGTTTCGGTGGGCTCGATCGTCGTGTCGCCGTGCTCGCGCATGTCGGCGAGGCAGTCGGCGACCCAGTCGACGTGCTGCTCGATCGACACCATCATGTTCGACAGCACCGAGGGGCTGCCCGGCCCGGTGATGGTGAAGAAGTTCGGGAACCCGACCGTGGTGAGACCGAGGTAGGTGGTGGGGCCGTGGGCCCACTTGTCCTTCAGCGTCACGCCGTCGCGCCCGGTGATGTCGACCGACACGAGGGCACCCGTCATGGCGTCGAAACCAGTGGCGTACACGATGGCGTCGAACTCGAATGCCTCGTCGGCGGTGTCGATTCCGCTCTCGGTGATCGTCGCGATCGGGTGCTTGCGCAGGTCGACGAGGCGGACGTGGGGCAGGTTGAACGTGGCGAAGTAGTTGGTGTCGAGGCACGGCCGCTTCGTGGCGAAGGGGTGATCGGTCGGGCAGAGCGTCTCGGCCGTCTCGGGGTCGTTCACGATCGATCGGATCATGTCCCGGATGTAGTCGGCCACGACCTCGTTGGCGGTGCGGTTGATCAGCACGTCGTTGAAGACGCCGATGATCTCGAACAGTTCACCGGCCTCCAACGCTGAGTCGAGTCGCGCCAGCCGATCCTCCTCCGACAGTTGCAGGGCGCCGAACTCGGCCAGCGGGAACGGAATGCCGCCCCGCGACCATTTCGCCTGCTCGCGGTATTCGTCACGATCGGCCTCCAGCGGTGCCCGCTTCTCGGGCCGCACCGGGCCGTTGTGCGCCGGCACCGAGAAGTTGGGGGTCCGTTGGAACACCGTGAGCTCAGCGGCCTGCGCGGCGATCAGCGGGATCGACTGGATGCCGGACGAACCGGTGCCGATGACCGCCACCCGCTTGCCGGTGAAGTCGACACCCTCGTGCGGCCACGTGCTCGTGAAGTACACCTCGCCGGCGAACCGCTCGGCGCCTTCGATGTCAGGTGTCTTCGGCATTGACAGGCACCCGCTCGCCATCACGAGGTGGCGGCAACTGACCTCGTCGCCGCGATCCGTGCGCACGTGCCAGATCGACGCTTCTTCGTCCCACTCGGCCGACTCGATGCGGGTCTCGAACTGGATGTCGCGTCGGAGGTCGTACTTGTCGGCGACGTACTGGGCGTAGCGCAGGATCTCCGGCTGGGTCGCGTACTTCTCCGACCACGTCCATTCGGTCTCGAGGTCGGGATCGAAGCTGTACGTGTAGTCGGTGGTGGGGATGTCGCATCGGGCGCCGGGGTAGCGGTTCCAGTACCACGTGCCCCCGACGTCGCCGGCCGACTCGAACGCGCGTGCCGAGAACCCCAGACCCCGCAACCGGTGGAGGAGGTAGAGCCCGGCGAAGCCGACCCCTCCCACGACAACATCGAAATCTGGCGCGTCGATGTCCTGATCCGCCGGACGAATGTCGTCTGATCCGTTGCCTGTAGTCATTCGGGACCTCCGTGACAGCGACGACCGGTTGCTCGTCGCGGCGTACGGACAGTGTCACACGTCGACCGCCCATCCTCTACAGCGGACGCAGGCACCTTCTGCTCGGTCGACGGTGCCGTGCGAGATATGCGAAGAAGCCCTCGCCGTCCAGCGGCGACGCATCTGTCCGGACCGCGTAGCTTCGACGCCATGACGACGGATCGAAGCGGCGACGACGATCGAGGCGCGCCAGGGTGGCGCGGCGTCGACGAGGGATGGGGTCGGCGGGCGGTCGACTTCGCGACGCTGAGCGAGCCGTCGAACTGTCGCGAGTACGTCGCCCTGCACCAGCATCTCGGCATCGGTCCCGGAGACCGCGTGTTGGACGTGGCGTGCGGGGCGGGTCTGGCGATCGAGTTGGCTCGTGCCAGAGGGGCGACGTGCGCCGGGATCGACGCGTCGCCGCGACTGATCGAGGTCGCCCGCGACCGCAACCCCGAAGCCGACCTCCACGTCGGCGACATGCACGCCATGCCGTGGGACGACGCCTCGTTCGACGTCGTCACCAGCTTCCGCGGCATCTGGGGCACGACGCCGGATGCCGTCGCCGAGGTCCACCGCGTGCTCGCCCCCGGCGGTCGGGTGGGGATCACCGTCTGGGGTCACATCAAGGTGTCACCCGGGGCGTGGGCTCTGGCGCCGTTCACGCTGGCCAGCCCGCCGAAGGTCGCGAACCAGGCGGCGATGGTCGCTCTCGGTCGGCCCGGTGCGGGTGAGGAGCTCCTGGCCAAGTCGGGTTTCGTCGACGTCGCTCGCTTCGACATCCCATTCGTCTGGGAGTTCGCAGACCCGGACGAGTACGCCCGCGCACTGGCGTCGCTCGGACCGGCGTACGAGGCGATCCAGACAGTCGGGGAGGAGGCGTTCATCAGGTCCGCCACCGACGCGGCGAACGAGCGCGTGCGCGAGGGGCTCCCCCTGCGGGCGGCCATCGCCGTGGTGGGCTACGTCGCCCGTAAACCGAAGAGCACTGCGACCGTCGCCTCCGGTGGCGCCGCCAGCGCCGAGCCGTCGACGGAGGCCAGTTTCCTCGCCGCCCCCGAGGTGTCCGCCGATGTGCAGCGACTCTTCGACGACGATGTCGACGAGCTCGGGTACGTCATGAACGCGTCGAGGCTGTGGGCTCACCAGCCCACTACCCAGCTCGGGCTGTTCGACCTGCTGGGCCAGGTGGCCCGCGCCGGCTCGCTCACGTTCCGCCAGCGCGGCATCCTGGTCACCGCCTGCGCGTCGGCGTTGGGCGATGCGTACTGCTCGCTGGCGTGGGGCAAGAAGCTGGCGGGCGAAGCGGGCGACGATGTGGCCGGCAGCGTCCTGCGCGGCGACGATCAAGTGCTGGACGCCGCAGAGCGGGCGCTGGCCGGTTGGGCTCGCCAGATCACCCGCGATCCGAACGGCACCGGCGCGAGCGATGTGCAGGCGCTGCGCGACGCCGGCTACGACGACGCGCAGATCTTCGCGATCACGGCATTCGTCGCCCTCCGCATCGCGTTCTCCACCGTCAACGACGCGCTGGGTGCTCGACCCGACCGCATTCTTGGCGAGACCGTCCCCGCGTCGGTGCGCGACGCCGTGACGTTCGGGCGCCCGGTCGACGCCGGCGAGTGAGCCAACGACATCGAGGAACGACCCGCACCAGGTGACGACGCGCGAGCCGCTCAGAGCAGTGTGTCGAGCGAGCGACTGATCGCCACCACCTCACGTTCGAGGTTGTCGCGAAACAAGGGATTGACCTGTGCCGTTCCCACGAACCAGAGCCCAAAGGCCACTTCCCGAGCGGCGATGAACAGGTCGAGATCGACGAGTTGGTCGCGCGTCAGCACGCGGTGTTCGGAGTAGCCCTCGACGAATGCATCTCGGATGGCGCAGTAGTCGCTGCGATGGCGCAGCTCCCAGAGCGCCACGGCGACGTCGTACATGCGATACCCGAACCCGCAGTCGTCGAAGTCGATGAGACGCGCTTCGCTGCCCGCGAACAGCGCGTTGTCGAGGTGCAGGTCGGCGTGGATGAGGCCGAACGTGTCCGGTTCGGTGCCGAGCTGGTCCATCCGCCGACCGACGCGAACGGCCACGTCGTCGAATCTGTGCCGCAGATCGGCGGGGACCAGATCCCACACCCGCGCGGCGTCGATGCCGCCGTACTCCATGGTGTCGCCGAAGAACGTCTCCGCGTCCCACCGGATGCGGACGAACCCCTCGGGCCGCGACCAGCCGTCGGCGTGGTTGTGGAGCCGAGCCATCGCAGCACCGAGGCGGCGGAGGTAGATGGGTCGCGGTGAGTCTGTATGCCGGCGGCCGTCCAGCCATCGCAACAGCGAACAACATCGCGGCTCACCAGCATCCGCCAGCTCGACGGTGGCCACGAGCCTGCCATCCGATGTCGGTTGCGGCTCGGGTACGGCGAGGTCGGTGCCGGCGCGCAGCGCGGTCAACCAGTCGAGCTCGGACTGGATCGCGGCGAGCGAGTCGACATCGCGGCCGTGACGTCGGGGCCGGTGCACCCGGAGGAGGAACCGGCTGGGTTCGAGTGTCGTGTGGCCCGACCGCTTCACGGGCATCGACGCGTCGACCCTGAACGTCGTGTTCTCGCCATGGGTGATGAAGCGCAGCTGCGGATCGACGAGCGGGTAACACTCGAGGGCGCGGACGGCGAGACGTCGCAGCGGCGCGATCTGCCTGGCGACCGAGATCACGCCGTCAGCCTCTCACGACAACCCCCGCGTTCTGTCTGCTTCATCCGAGGGGGGCACGCCGTATGAAGCAGACAGTTCGGAGGTGGGAGCCGGTCAGGTGCGTGACCCCCGCACTGCGTCGAGCACGGCCGGGTAGCTCGACGGGTCGACGGCCACATCGAGCAACGCCGGGCCGCGCCGGGCGAGCGCCGCGTGCATCATCGCGTCGAACGCTTCGACGTCGGCGACGGTTTCGGCCCACACCCCGCATCCACGGGCGATGGCGGCGAAGTCGGTGGTCCGGTAGCGCACGGCGCCGTCACCGCCGTGACCGACGGGTGACTGCTTGGCCGCGATCAGGCTCAGCGTCGAGTCGTTGAACACGACCACGACGACTGGCAGTTCGAGCCTCGCCAGGGTCTCGAGCTCGGCGAGGGTCATCCCGAGCCCGCCGTCGCCGGTGAAGCACACGACGTTGCGATCGGGCTCGACGAGCGCCGCCGCGATGGCGGCGGGAAGCGCGAATCCCATCGTCGCCAGGCCGTTCGAGATGAGCAGCGTCCCGGGCTCGGTGACCTCCCAGAACGGGACGGCGAGCAACATGTGAGCGCCGGCATCGATGGTGGCGATCGTGGACGCCGGCGACGCGGCCCGCGCGATGCGGACGACCTCGAGCGGCGTCAGGGCGTGCGACGACGGTGGCACGGCGGCGGCCAACTCGTCGAGCGCGGCGCGCCGGAACTGCTGACCTGCATCGGCTGCCCATGTCGTCGACAGCCCTTCGGTGAGCTCGCCGACGAACTCGGCGAGCACGTCGGGGGCGCCGACCACCTCACTGCGCAGGGCGGATCCGAAGAACGTGCTGTCGTCGACCGGCCAGGAGCCGATCAGGACCACTCCCGCCGGGTACTTCCACTCCGCCGGGATCAGCTCGACCGGATCGAGGCCCACCCCGACGACGAGATCGGCCGCGTCGAGCAGCGGTGACTCGATCGTTGCTCCGGTCATGACGCCAGCGTTGAAGGCGGCGGCGTCACTGATGATCCCGCGCGCCTTGTACGTGGTGAGGATGGGGACGCCGGTACGACGTCCGAGGTCGTCGAGTGCGCGAGCGATGTCGCGTGCCACGGCGTGGCCGTGGGCCCGCGTTCCGAGTCCGGCGATGACGACTGGGCGCTGCGCGTCGCGGAGCAGGTCGCGCACGGGCGCGATGTCGGCCCGGCCGGTGCCGGCCGGCGGCGGGGTGAGTGTTCCGGACGGTCCCGACGGATCGAAGTCGACGTGCACCGGGCCGGGACGTCGACCGAGAGCGCGGGCGACGATCGCCGCGGGGAGGTCGCCCGGCTCACCGCCGTACGCCACCGAGGCGAGCGTCGCCGGCGCCATGAGGGCGACCTGGTCGATGCGCTGATGGGAGACGCGATCACGCTCGGAGGCCCCGACGCAATCGGCGACGAGCACCATCGGCTGGCGGTCGAGCAACGCCTGGGCGACACCGTTCACGGCGCTCGCCGTGCCCGGGCCACGGGTGACCACGCATGCTCCCGGTGCACCCGTGAGCTCGCCGACCACACCGGCCATCACCGCCGCGGCCGTCTCGGTGTGGGTCAGCACGAAGCGCATCGCGCACTCGTCGACGCTGCCCACGATGTCGAGGTTCGAACCACCGCCCGGAACGCCGAACACGAATGTCGTGCCGGCGTCGCGCCACGCCGACACGAGGTCGAGCGCCATGGCACGCCTCGAACGTGGCGTCGGGTCGATGCGGCGCACGGTAGCTGGCAGAATCACGGCGAGGGGGTACACCAATGTCCATCACCGTCGCCAAGTTCCTCGACGTCTCGGCCGGTCTGCAGCCGGGCCAGTTCACCGTCGGGTCGCACAGCACGATCGATTCGCTCGACGAGCTCGACCCGTCCTACAAGCAGCTACTCGACGAGCCGATCGCGTGCGTCCTGGGGCTGATCGGCAACGACGGCCGGGTGAACATGACGCCGATGTGGTTCTCGTACGAGGGCAGCCAGGTGCTCCTGAACGTCGCCGCCCACCGCAAGAAGGTCGAGTGGATCCGCAACAACCAGAAGCTGTCGTTCCTGCTCGTCAACCCGAAGAACGCCTACCACTGGGTGAGCATCAAGTGCACCATCGCCCGCGAGATCTCCGAGGACGATCCCGTCGAGGGTCCGCGGGTCACCGAGCACGTCGACCGGATCTGGACCAAGTACACGAGCAGCGACCCCCCGTACGGGCTGCGCGACCCGTCGATCGACGAGCGGCGGATCCTGTTCGAGTGCGACGTCGACCGGATCGCCACCTTCGGCACGCCGTGACGTAGAGATGGTGACGACCGGCCGGGTCGCGGTCATCGGCGGGTCGCTCGGGGGCTTGACGGCGGCGCTGGTGCTGCGCGATGCCGGTTTCGACGTGACCATTCACGAACGCTCCGGCACCGTGTTGGAGGAGCGCGGCGCGGGGATCGGGTTCCTGCCCGACAGTGCTCGTTACCTCGTCGAGCGCGCCAAGGTCGACCTCGACGACATCAGCATCTCGACCGAGCGCATCAGGTACCTCGCGCGTGACGGCTCGATCACGCACGACATCGCCCAGCCGTACCGGTTCAGTTCGTGGAACACGATCTACCGATCCCTCCTCGCCTGCTTCGGGCGCGATCGGTACCGGCTCGGGCACGAGGCGATCGGACACGTCCCCGCCGATGATCACGTGGTGGACGATCATGTGGAAGTGCAGTTCGCGGACGGCCCATCGGAGCCCGTCGATCTGCTCGTGTGCGCCGACGGGATCGGATCCGGCTTCCGCAGTCGCCTGATCCCAGAGGCGACACGTCGATACGCCGGCTATGTGGCGTGGCGCGGGATGGTGCCCGAAGCGCGCCTCGAACCGGCCGACGCCGCCGCGCTGTCCGACGCGATCACCTACCACGTGTTCGCCAACAGCCACATCCTCGTCTACCCGATCCCCGGGTTCGACGGCTCGGTCGAGCCGGGTCGGCGGCTCATCAACTACGTGTGGTATCGCAACTATCTTGCGGGCGATGACCTCGACGACGTGCTCACCGACGAGTCAGGCGCACGACGAGAGCTCTCGCTCCCGCCGGGGATCGCGCGCGCCGACCACGTCGCCGAGGTCCGGGCGACCGCCGCGGCGCGCCTTCCCCGGCTCATCGCCAATGTCGTCACCGGCGTCGAGCAGCCGTTCGTGCAGGTGATCTACGACGTGGAGGTGCCCCGCATGGCGTTCGGTCGGACGTGTCTCGTCGGCGATGCGGCATGGGTCGTGCGACCGCACGCCGCGGCCGGCACGGCGAAGGCGGCCGCCGACGGGTGGGCGCTCGCTGACGCGCTCGCCCAGCACGAGTCCGTCCCAGAAGCCTTGATCGCCTACGAGCGCGAACAGATGGAGCTCGGCCGCCAGCTCCTGGAACGCACGCGGCGCATCGGCACCCACTCGCAGGTGACGTGCACGTGGGATCCCCGCGACCCGGAGCTCGTCTTCGGCCTCAGGGAGCCGGGCCGGTGAACGCTCGACGCGAGATCGCCAGTCGCATGAGCGAAGTGGCGGCGACGTTGCTCGACTCGCTCGGCACCGAGCAGCGAGGGCTCGCCGCGTGGCCGTTCCCCGCTGACGATGAGCGCATGCTGTGGTTCTACACGCCGACCGATCACGGTGGCCTGCCGCTGTCGGACATGCGGCCGGCGCAGCAGCGACACGCGATGCAGCTCGTCCGCGCCGGTCTGTCGCGGCCGGCGTATGTGACCGTTGCGACGATCATCGGTCTCGAGAACGTGCTCGACGAGCTCGAGGGCTGGAGCGTCGGATGGGAGCGCGAGCGAGGCCGCGATCCCGGTCTGTACTACCTACGTGTCTTCGGCGTTCCTTCTGAGGGTGGCACGTGGGCGTGGAGATTCGGTGGGCATCACGTGTCGATCAACCACACCATCGTCGACGGCGAGGTCGCCGGTTCCACGCCATGCTTCCTCGGCGCCGACCCGGCGTCGTCACCGCTGCTCGGCCCGCACCCGCTCCGACCGCTCGCCGGTGCCGAGGACCTCGGACGCGAGCTGGTCCGATCGCTCGACGACGCGCAACTTGCGGCCGCGCTGCTGTCGCCCGTCGCCCCCGTCGACCTCGTCACCGGCAACCGCCCCCGCCTGTCCGAGGGCGACCAGGCCCTTCCGCTCACCGACATCTGGCGAGGACGCTTCACCGGAAAGGTGGGCGAGATGGTCGAAGCGATCCAGCGGTCGGCCGAGCAGCAAGGGGGCGTCACACCCGAGCACTCCGCGGCGGTCACGTACACCTCGACACCTCGCGGGATCAGCGCGGCCGACCTGCGATCGGACCAACGCCACATGTTGCGCGCCCTGCTCGACGTCTACGTACATCGGATCCCCGACGAACTCGCAGACGCCGAGTCCGCGAAGTACCGCGCCGACGCCGACCTCGACGCGCTGGCGTTCGCGTGGGCGGGTGGTCTCGAGCCCGGTCAGCCTCACTACTACCGGGTCCAGGGCCGGCGCCTGCTCGCCGAGTACGACAACACCCAGCGCGGCGTCAACCACGTCCACACGGTGTGGCGCGATCTCGAATCGGACTTCGGTGGCGATGCGCTCGGCCAGCACTACGCCATCCATCACGATCGCGACCGGTGACCAACCGTCGACTGAGTCTGCTCAGCGCCCGTCGGTACCTCCGGCCGGTGGCCGGATCGCCTCCCACGTGGAGAAGTGGTACGGCGGCCGGATGCCCAACCACGTCGCCTGTTCGTCGTCGATGACCGTCTCGATCTCGTCCAGACGGACGTCGGCGGCGAGCTCGTCGACATGGAAACCCTCGGCGGGCGAGGGAGGGAACGGGTGCCGGCCGTGGAGCATCGCGGAGTAGCCGGCCGGAACGAGAACTCGGGCGTCGAACCCGGCGTCGCGCAGCAAGTCGGTGAGATCCCATCCGAAGTTGAAGCACACGGGCGTGTTGTCCTCGTGGAACTCGGGGACGACCGGCACCGACGTGCGCCCGTAGACGAGTGGCACCTGCAGGTACATCCGGCCGCCCGGCTTGAGCACGCGGAAGAGCTCGGTCAACGCCAGCGCGGTGTCGGGAACGTGCTCGAGGACATGGGGGGTCAGGATGACGTCGAGCGAGTTGCTCGGCAGATCGATCGCCTGCAGGTCGAGATCCAGCTCCGAACGGTGCGAGTTGGAATCGAAGTCACTGCACGTGTAGTCGAACCAGCGCCGCATGCGTTCCCGGTAGTGCTCGCCGAGCCGTGGACTGGTCTCGAGGACGCGCATGCCGAACGGGTCCGGCGTGCGCGTCAGGAAGCACCAGAAGAGGAATCGATCCCGTGCGATCGAACGACATCGCGGACAGTCGGCGGACTCTCCGTCCTCGCGCCCGAGGAAGCGTTCACCCGTCCAGCGGCAGATGATGCACCACGCACCGAACGACCGCCCGGCGTCGGCCGGAATCACCCACGGCGGAGTCGTCGCCAGCCACCAGTCGCCTTCGGCTGCCGCGAGCCCGAGGCGGCGGGCGACGGGGCGCGCCGCGCTCCGAAGGCGCGGCGGCACCGCGCCCGACAATGCGGCGAGTGAGCGGCGGAGCTTGGCGGGGATGGGCACCAACGTAGGCCGGATGGCCGCTGGTCATCGATCGTCCGGGTCGTCACCGGCGTACGGGACGGGATGATCGCCACCCAACTCGGCGAAGCGTTCGTTGAGGGCGACGGCGATGACGTCGCGGTCGTGATCGTTGGCGAGGAGCGCGCCGTAGAGGATCGCCTCCATCTCGAGGGCGGTGCTCATGCCGCCGAGCGTGAAGTAGCGCATCCACAGGTCGGCGACCGAGAGTCCGACGTCGCGCCGGGCTTGTTCGAGCACATCGAGCGTCTCAGCCACAGCGCCACCTCATGCGTCTGGTCCAGGAACATCGCAGGCCGACGCGACGATTGCCGCGGCGTGCTGCAGGACGGCGACCTCCGCCGTCCGGGCGCTGCGGTGCAGTGTTGCCGCGGCGTCCTCGGCGGTGACGTGCTTGCGCGCCATGAGGACTCCCTCGGCGCGGGCGATGACCTCACGGGCGAGCAAGGCGTCGAGGATGCGCTTGCCCAGCGCCTCGTCGATGACGTCGGCGCCGGCGTCGATGAGGATCCCGGAGGCCTGGGACGCGAACATCGCAGCGAGCTCCTGCTGACGTGGTCCGAAGGCCCGTTCGGAGTTCGAGTAGATGTTGAGCGCGCCCACCGGGCGCGCGGCACTCATGAGGGGCGTCGACAGGATGCTGGCGATGCCCTCCTCGATCGCACGCGGGACGAACGCCGGCCAGCGGTCCTCCTCGGCCAACGACTCGATGTAGAACCAGTGGCCCTGGGCCGCGGCCGCGAGGCACGGACCTTCACCGGTCGCGTACTGGTGATCGTCCATTCGGAGGACGGTGTCGTTGCTCGACGCCACCGTCGCCAACTGGCCACGGCGTTCGAGCGTGACGCTCACACCGTCGGCGCCCTCGACGGTCGAGCCGGCGAGCACGGTGACGAGGCGGAGGGCGGCGTCGACCACCGAGTCGTTGGGTTTCGAACCCACGCGGGCGAGGTCGGCGGACAGCTCGGTTGGGCGCGACACGACCGCGCTCGGACGGACGCCGGACAACTGCTCGGTTCCCAGCGCGGCGACGTTCGGATCCGGATCCTCGAATCGGACGCGTGCGCCGACACCGGTGATGTCGAGGATCCGGCGGATGTTGGCAGGGGTCGCTCGTATCGTGAGGATGCGATTCGACGTCGCGAGGCGGGCCGCGACGTCGGCGATGACCCGCAGCCCGGCGGCGTCCATGAACTCGAGTGCGGCGAGGTCGAGGGTCAGGTTCGGATGGGCCTGGTCGACGAGCACCCCCATCGTCGCGCCGAGCGTGGGCGCGGTCAGCGCGTCGACTTCGCCGCGCACGACGAGGACGGCCTGTTCGACGTCGAAGCCGACGGTGACCCCGAACACACCGGACCGAGGCGCGGTCATGGCCGCCGCATCCCGGTTCGAGCAGACATCCCAACAATCGCGATCATCGACAGCGGAAGACGTTGCACCAGGCCACCTTCTGACACCGGGCGAGCGGTCCGGCCGCACGCCTCGAGGAGCCCTCACTGTCGAAAGCCACCTCAACCTACCGTTGCCCACGCCGCGAACGGCCTGCCCCCGAGAACGTGCTGAAATAGGTTCATGCCGGCAGCCGACGAGTCCGTCGATCTGGAGAACAACTTCTCGCAGGTCGCGGTCGCGCTCTTCGAGGCGGACAACGTTCGCGACACGCTGCAACGGATCGTCGACCTTGCCGAGCTCGCGGTCGACGGCTGCGAGGCGGCCGGAATTCTCCTCGTCGTCGACGGCAAGGTGACCACCGCCGCGGCCAGCAGCGCGCTCGTGGTGACCATCGATCAGATGCAGATCGACGCCGGGGAGGGACCGTGTCTCGACGCGTCCACACGCGGTTCGACGTTCTACGCCGACGATCTGATCGACGATCCACGCTGGCCGACGTTCGCGCCGTCGGCGGTGAGCGCCGACATCCGCAGCGTGCTCGCCTACCCCTTGTCGGCCGGCCAGCCGAGCGCGCTCAATCTCTACTCCCGGCTTCCGGCGGCCTTCGGCGCCACCGACCGCGCCCAGGGACAGCTGTTCGCCACGCTCGCCCGCCTCGCCCTCGATTCGGCCGAGGGACGCGCCTCCGGTGAGGAGCGGACCGGGAACCTGATCGAGGCCCTCCGAACCCGTGAACTGGTCGGACAGGCGCAGGGGATCCTGATGGAACGCGAGCGGATCACGGCCGACCGCGCGTTCGACGTGTTGCGGCGAGCATCCCAGTACATGAACATCAAGCTCCGCGAGGTCGCCGAATCCCTGGTCGAGACCGGCGAGTCACCCGACACCGGGCCGGCCAGTCGGGAGTAGTGGGCTCGCGCGTGTCGTTCAGCCGGTATGGGAGGGATCGCGATCGCTGGTCTCCAGATCACCCAGGATCGACGAGGCGATATCGACGATCGGGCCGTGGACGTGGGCGTTGAAGTACTGCCACCGGTGCTTGCCCTGGCCCTTGGCCGCGTACATCGCCACGTCGGCGGCGCGAAGGAGGTAGTCGCCGCTGTCGGCAGCGGTGCGCTGCGACGCGATGCCGATGCTGGCGCCGATGCGGATCAGCGCGCCATGGACGGTGAAGGGCTGTTCGAGCACACGGAGGATCCGGTCGGCGACGTCCACCGCGCGCCCGGCGGGGCTCCCGATCAGGATCGCGAACTCGTCGCCACCGAGGCGACAGACGACGTCGGTCGACCGGGCTGCACCGCGTAGCCGGTCGGCGACCTGGCGCAGCAGCTCGTCACCGGCGGCATGGCCGAGGTCGTCGTTCACGTGCTTGAAGTCGTCGAGGTCGATGAACATCACACTCACCGACCCGGCCTCGGGGTCGGTGGGATCGACGGCGGCGTCGAGGCGTTCCATGAAGCCGGCCCGGTTGACGAGGCTGGTGAGCGCGTCGTGGTGGGCCTGCACCCTCAGGTGGAGGTGCGTCGATGCGATCGTGTCGGCCATCACGTTGAATCGTTCGGCGAGCTCGCCGATCTCGTCGTCGTTGTGCAACTCGACCCGGTGGTCGAACTGGCCGGCACCGAAGCGGTCGGCCGACTCCCAGAGCGTCCGGATCGGTCGGACGACGTCGCGGGCCATCCGCCGCGCGTACATGACGGTTGCGCCGACCGACAGGGCGAAGATCGCGCCGAGGAGGATCAGGAGCTTCGTCTTCGTGGCACGCGCGTCGTCGAGGTGTTCCTCGAGGGCGCGACGCGAGACCTGATCGAGCGCTTGGGCGGTCACGCTGATCGCGTCGGTCTTCTGCGCGAGCTCCCCGTGGGCGATGTCGCCACGCGGGCTGGTGTCGGCCGCGAACGCGTCGGCTGCGTCGGCGTCGCCAGCGAGCTCGCGGACACTGATGTACGCGGTGTCCCACTGCGAGCGTGCCGTGCTCACGAAATCGAGCTCCGGTTGCTCGTCGTAGGTCGCCAGGGCATCGGCCATCGCGACGCCTACGGCCTCGTCGGCGGCGAGGAAGCCGGCGATCATCGGCGAACCGACGTCGAGCACCAAGTGGGCAGCCGCGCTCTCGCGGGTGAGCGCGCTGACGATCCTGTCGTAACTGGCCGTCTCGCGGCTGACCTCGTCGGTCGCCGCGACGAATGTCGACTCGATCTGCTGGACGACCACGATGCTCAGGGCGGCGGTCGTCAACGACAGGCCGAGCAGCACGGCGAACGCGCGGTTCCAGTGAGCGCTCATCCTCCCGTGGCGTGACGACTTGACCGAGGCGGTCGCACCAGGCGTGGTTCGAGCGGTCATGTTGACTCCGATGCAACAGGCGACCAGCTCGGCGGGTAGTTGGGACGCGCGGAAGGCCACGGTACCGACGTCGGCGACGTTCTCCGCGCGCACGCGGCCACATTGACCAACGTTTTCCGGGGGGCCGCGATGCACGTGCGATACCTGACGCCGGGCGGGGCCGAGGTTGGCAACGCTGACGATCTCGTGATCTGGCGCGCTCGCCGCGACGGTTACGTCTGGCTCGATCTCGATGCGTGCGACGACGCGGCCGCGACGCTGTTGCGCGACGAGTTCGGGTTCCATCCGCAAGCGATCGAGGCGTGCCGTCACCGCAGCCACCTGCCGACATTTCACGGTTATCCCGACCACTGGTTCGTCGAACCCCGACGTGGATCAGGCTGAATTCACCCGCGACACCGACGCGCTGCGCTCGTGTCGACGCCGGCCGGCTGTTCCCGAAGACGCCGTCCGAGTTGTCACACGCGTTGATCTCGGGCCTCGCACGCGAGCACCGTGACACTCTCGGGATCATCGCCAGCAAGGTGACAGATGACGATCGCGATGGAGCGGCTGGCGGTGCTCGCCCCGGTGACGTTGCCGGTCACGGCGGTGGCGTCGATCTACGGGATGAATGTCATCGTCAACGACTCCACCCACTGGAGACATCTCTTCGTCGTCCTGCTCGCGATGGCTGCGATCAGAGGGGTGCCTGCGCTGGACGAAACGCCAGGGGTGGTGGTGACGAACGTGTGAGCCCGGGCACCGGTAGCTTGCGACGCGGTGGCCCCACCGGTGACAGCGGAGATGCGCACACGCGCCTTCATCATCCTGGGGCTGAGCGGTCTGGCGGTCACCCAGCCGTTGCTCGACCTGTTCGGACAGAACCCGGAGTTCTTCGTTGCCGGCAACTACAGCCGGGGCCAGATCGTGTGGTTCGCGCTCCTGATCGCGGTGGTCCCGCCGCTCCTCGGCATCGGTGCGACGACGCTCGCCACGTTGGTCCGTCCCACGGCCGGCACGATCGTGTTCTCCACTGTCGTGGCCACTTTGGCCACGGCCTTCGGGCTCGCGCTGCTGCGAACATTGGGACTCGATCAGATCGTTCTGGTGACGGTGCTGGCGCTGCTCGTCGGCGCCGGAGTCGTCGTGCTCGTGCTCCGCACGCGCGGCACCCAACTGTTCGTCTCGTACCTCGCTGTGGCCAACCTGTTCTTCCTCGGCTCGTTCTTCTTCCTCAGCCCGACGTCGGAGTTGGTGGCCGGTGGGTCGTCCGGCGACCTGGGCGACATCGCGGTGCCGACACTCCGCGCGCCCGTCGTCGTCATCGTGCTCGACGAGTTCCCTGCCGCAACGATCATGCGCGCCGATGGATCCTTGAACGAGGAGCGCTATCCCGGCTTCGCGGAGCTGGCGTCTGTGAGCACCTGGTTCCGAAACGCGTCGAGCCAGTACAACCTGACCCACCGCGCCGTGCCATCGATCCTCGACGGCACGTTGGGCGACGACGACGACTTGCCGACGTGGGGTGACCACCCGCGCAACCTGTTCACGCTGCTCGGCGCCGACGTTCCGGTCCACCGCTACGAGTCGGTGACCGACCTGTGCCCGCCGACGGTGTGCGAACCGCCGCCTCGCCAGCCGCTCAGCCAGGCGATCGAGGATGCCTCGGTGGTGTACGGCCACCGAGTGCTCCCCGGAGCGCTGCGCGACGACCTGCCGGCCATCGACAACTCGTGGGGGGCGTACGGCGCCGAGGACGACGCGACGGACGACGACGACTTGGTGCGCCAAGAGGCGGGCGCCGCGGCCGACGCCTCAGGGGACAAGTCACTCATCGAGAAGGCCTACGCGAAGTGGCAGGGGCTCGGTGCCGACGAGCGCAGCCCGCTCGGACAGGCGGGCGTTCTGCGCGAGATGACCGATGCGATCGACGGTTCACCGGCCGTCTACTTCGTCCACGTCGCCCTGCCCCACCGCCCATGGGTTCTGTCGCGCACGGGTGTCGGGACGTCGTTCTCGCCCGAGCTCATCACCGATCCGGACGCACCTGGCTACGACTTCGCGGCGCGCATGGAGTACCAGCTCCACAGCATGCAGGTCGGCGCCGCCGACACGCTCGTCGGCGAGCTCGTCGACCATCTACGCGCCACTCCGGCGTGGGACGACACGCTGCTCATCGTGACGTCCGACCACGGCACCAACCTGTCGGCCCCCGACATCGGCCGGATGAAGGTGACCGACGTCAACCACGAGGAGGTGTACCGGGTGCCGCTGTTCATCAAGGCTCCCGGCCAGGTCGACGGCGAGATCCGTGACGACAGCGCCCAGAACCTCGACGTGCTCCCGTCGGTCGTCGACCTGCTCGGAGCCGTCGTCGACTGGGACTTCGACGGCCACTCGCTGTACGACGGCAGCGCGGCCAATACGGAACCGAAGGTCTCCACCGACGTCGACGCCGCGATCGCGATCGCCGAACGGCGCGGCGAGGTTTTCCAATACGGTGACGACTGGATGGCACTGGCCGCGGTGGGCGACAACGGCGACCTCGTCGGCACGGCCGTGGCCGATCTCGAGATCGGTGACCCCAGCGAGCGACATGCGACGCTCGACCAGGCGGATCTGTTCGACGCCCTTCCGACCGACGCCAACGAGTTGCCGTTCGTGCTCGCCGGAACGGTGACCGGCGGCTCGTCGGAACCGCCCGAACTGGTCGCCGCAGTGAACGGGACGATCGCCGGTGTGGTCGGCGGGTACCGGCCGGCCGGCAACGGTTGGGCGTTCACCGGCTACGTCGCCGACCTCTACGTGGCCGGTCGCAACGAGGTGGCGCTGTACGAGGTCACCCGCGACGGCGACGACGTCACATTGCATCCAGTGACGTGACCAGTCAGGTCTGTACCTCACAGTGGTACAGCGTCCGCGTACCACTGGGGAGGGTCTCCGACGTCAGCACCTTGAATCGCGACTGCAGGGCGCGTTCCCAGTTGTCACGGTTGTAGGCATCGAACACGCCGGGGCGCTTGCGGGCCAGCAGTCGCGACGCCATCACATCGTCGTGGTTGGGGAACTCGACGACGAGTGGGGCGTCGAATTCGGCGAGAAAGGCCACGATCTCGTCGAGCGGGACGGTGTTGGTGAGCGCCAGGTGATGGACGACGGCCAGGCACAGCACGAGGTCCGGCCGGATGCGCTCGACGAACGGCAAACGCTCGCGCGATCGCCAGCCGAGACCGGGCGACGGATCGGACAGATCGAGCACGAGGGGGAGGACACGTCGCTCACCCTCACGTCGGAGGTCGCGATAGAGGCGATCGACGACGAGGTCGTCGGAGTCGACGGCGACGACGGAGGCGGCGCCGGCCTGGAGGGCGGTACGAGAGAAGTGGCCGTCGTTGGCGCCGAGGTCGAGCACCCGGCCGGGTGACCGCGACTCGACGGCTGCGGCGACGAACCGTTCCTTGGCGTGCAGATCCTGATCGGCGTAGTGCGCCCGGTCGCCGTAGTCCGACCACGTCGAGTCCTGCTTGCCCCACTTCAGACCGGTGATCGCCTTCTCGAGGTTCTTCAGCTGGGCGTCGATCAACCCGGGACCGAACCCGGCCCGTTGCAGTTCCGCCTTGACGTCGCGATCGCGGTCGGCGTCGGCGTACTTGCGCTCGGCCCTGGCGTGCAACTTGACGTGGGTGAACACACCCTTCGTGAAGCGGCCTTCGCCGCGCAGCAACTCGGCCGCGAGTGTGGGGGAGATGCCGTGGATGTTGCCGCGCAGCAACGGCTGGAACGGCACGTCGCGCAAGGCCTGGACGAGCAACGGGTTCAGGAACAGCTCACAGAACTGGCGATAGCCGGGCCACGGCTCACCACCGCGGAGCCGTTCGAACGAGCCGATGTCGATGAAGACCGGCTTGGTGCCGAGGAACTGCACGTTGTACGAGGAGGCGTCCTTGGTGATCAGCTTCTCGGTAAGAGCGGCTCGGGTGAGTGAGAGTTGGAGGAGCGCGGCGTCGCGCAGCATCTCGAACGGCCACTCGTACGGGTACGAGAGCACGTCGATGCGGTCGTGGCGGAGCACTGCCGCCCATTCGCCCGGCAACACCACGTCGTCGACGCGCTCGGTGCCGACGATGTCGCCGCGTGCCATTGCCTCGCGGAAGAACGTCGACCCGGCGAGCCGCTCGTAGTCGGCGAGGGCCTCGCTCGACAGACCCCGCCACACACCGTCGTCGTCGACGAACACGCGCGACATCGGGTCCCGGAAGGACCCGGGGTCAGCTCGGCGCACCATTCACCTCACCATTCATTTGAGGGACAGGCGTCGCGACGTGAGCTGGTCGTGATCAGGCTTCGACGTCTGCGTCGGCGATGAGCTCGGCCCGTACCTGCTCGGCCTGGATGCGGTGCTTCTTCGAGAACACCCCGAGGAAGCGATGCCAGTACATCTTGAAGAACACCATGAGACCGGCGGCGCCACCTGCCAACGCGGCGGCGATCATGCTGCCGGTGCCTGGATCGAGATAGCTGAGCATCGCCCCGACTGTAGCGCGACGTTCACCATTCGTTCCCTCGCCCGCCACCGTGTGTTCATTCTGACCACACCGGTTCTGTCTGCGTCAGATTGCCCGTGGCTTCGTCTGACGCAGACAGAACGGGTGATGGTCGGCGATCATGGGTGATCGCCACACCCATCGATCTCACGCAGTGCACGGCCACCGAGTTGTTGGAGCTCTACCGGAGCGGGAAGGCGTCCCCGGTCGAGGCGACGCGGGCGGTGCTCGATCGGATCGACGCGCTCGATCCGCTCCTCAATGCGTTCTGTTTCGTTGCCAACGACGAAGCCATCGTCGCCGCCACCGCCAGCGAGACGCGCTGGCACCGCGGTGAGCCGATGGGTCCGCTCGACGGTGTCCCGACATCGCTCAAGGATCTGATCCTCACCCGCGGCTGGCCGACCCGGCGCGGCAGCCACACCGTCGATCCAGATCAGCCGTGGGACGTCGATGCACCGGCCACCGCCCGGCTGCGCGACGCGGGTGCCGTACTGGTGGGCAAGACGACGACGCCCGAGTTCGGCTGCAAGGGCGAGACCAACTCGTCGCTCACCGGCATCACACGCAACCCGTGGGACCCGTCGAAGACGCCCGGCGGCTCCTCGGGCGGTACGGCCGCCGCAGTGGCGGTCGGAATGGGTCCGCTCAGCGTCGGCACCGACGGCGCCGGCTCGGTGCGCATCCCCGCCGCGTTCTGCGGCAACTTCGGGCTCAAGCCGAGCTTCGGGCGTGTGCCCGCGCATCCGTTGTCGCCGTTCGGCACCGTGTCGCACCTCGGCCCGCACACGATGAGCGTGACCGACGCGGCGCTGATGATGAACGTGCTCAAGCAACCCGACGCGCGCGACTGGACGTCGCTGCCGGTGGACACCTCGGATTACCTCGACGGACTCGACGACGGGATCGCCGGCCTGCGCATCGCCTACAGCGCAACGCTCGGCTACGCCCGCAACATCGACCCCGATATCGCAGCCGCCGTCGCCGCGGCCGCCGACGAGCTGGCCGAGCTCGGGGCCAACGTCGAGGCGCTCGACCCCGGGTTCGACGACCCGTTGGAGATCACGACCGGGCTGTGGTTCACCGGCGCCTGGACGCTGTGGAACCAACTCAGCCCGCAGCAGCAGGCCGTCACCGACCCGGACTTCGCCGCTGAGGCCGCCCTCGGTTCCGAGCTCAGCAACCTCGACGTCCAACGCCTGAACCTGCGGCGCGGTGACCTGGGATCGCACATGCGGCAGTTCATGACGCGATTCGACCTGCTCGTCACACCGTCCGTCGCGGTGCCGGCGTTCGAGGCCCGACCGGCCGGCCACACGCCGATGGATCCGGTGTCGATGCTGGGGTGGACGCCGTTCTCGTATCCGTTCAACCTCACGCAGCAGCCGGCGTGCACGATCCCGTGCGGGCTGACGAGCACCGGGCTGCCGATCGGTCTGCAGTTCGTCGGCCCGATGTTCGCCGACGCCCTCGTCCTGCGCGCCGCCAGGGCCTACGAGCACCGCCACCCGATTCCCCGGCCCTACTGAATTCAGTCGGCTCACTGCACGTCGTGTAGATGAACGTCTGGTCGCCGACTGGGGCGCGCCCGTGGGTCAGGGCTGCACGAACTCGTTCGCTCGGCGTCGGACGTGGTCGTCGGGGCTGCGCTGGAGCGCGGCGGTGATCGCTGAGCGGACCGATCGGTCGTCCGGGAACTCGGCGAGATGTTCGTGGGCCAGATCGGCCGCATGTTGGAGCCGCCCGGCGTCGATGCTGTCGAGGATCTCGGCCTTCTGGCGGTCCTGGCGGGTGGGAGCCGGCTCGTCGAGAGCCGGATCAAAGGCGGGGTTGTTCACGAGGACCATCGTCGATGAGCCCGCTGTCGGTTCGCTGGACTCTCGCTTTCCCTGCGACGGTCCCGAGAGCGGACGGACAGCGCGCCCAAACCCGTCCTGTCTGCTTCATCGGAGGCCACGGGCAGTTTGAAGCAGACAGAACGGAGGGGTGCGGGCCGCTTGCGTCCGACCGGGGCGAACGCGCGAAGCTGGGTCAGGACTGCGATCCGAACGGGGCACACGATTGCACGACGTAGATGACCGTCTCGCGTACGTCGAGTCGAAGACGCCGCTCGTCTTCGACGACATCGATTTCACGATTCGGGACCCGCACTGGGTCGCCAGCGCGCTGGCCGCGCCATTGGAGTACGCCCAGCGTGTGGAGTCCGTCGTCGCCGCCCTCGGCATCGAGACGCTGATGCCGCGACACGACGAACGGGTGCGGCGGTTCTTGGACGTGTGGACCGCCGACGAGATCGGACACGGCCTCGCCCTCGCCCAGCTGATGCGACTGCTGGGACTGACGCCGACGCCCGACAGCGACCCGACGCTGCCGATCCACAACCACCTGATCGGGGTGCTGGGCCGGATGTCGCTGCGGATGCACGAGGTGGTCGAGGCGGTGTGGAGCACGGCCGGCGCGATGAACGAGCACCTGGCGATGGCCGCCTACGCGCGAATGGACGAGATGCTGCGCGAGCGCGACGAGCAGGCGCTCCACGCGACCCTGTTCCGCCGACTCCGGGCGCACGAGTCGGCGCACAAGAGCTTCTACGCCGCCTACGCGTTCGACACGATGGTCACGATGCGGCCGTGGCAACGGCGGCTGGTGCGACTCATCGTGCACCACACCTACAAACCGGTCGGCGCCGGCGCCAAGCGCGACCGGCCTGCCTTCGCGCGGACGGTCGACGCCCTGGCCGGCGACGAGTGGGAGGCGACGCTCGTGACCCCTGTCCAGCAGGTCGCCGAGCGGCTGCTCAACGAGGGCCGCGAGATGGACCCGTTCGTGCGGCGAGCGGTGCTGGCCTGCCTGTCGACAGCCGCCTGAACGGTGCTGGCCCGGTCACGCCGAGGCGACCGTCACGCCGTGGCAGAACCGGTCGGCGGGGTCGAGGGCGGACTTGAGCGTGCCGAGCCGCGAGCTGTGCTCGGCGCCGAACGCCGACGCGGAGCGCTCCTGGCGCTCGCGACCCTCGGTGAAGTTCAGGTACGTCGCGCCGGTCACATGTGGGGCGAGCTGTTGACGCGTGTGGCGCAGCGCCGCCTCGAGCGCGACACCGCCCTCCGCCGACATCACGAGACCGCCGAGCGCGACCAGGAACTCGTCGGAGCGTCCCGCCCGGTTCACCGCGCCCGCGCCGAGCTCGCGAACTGCGCCGCCGGCGTGGCGGATCTCGGCGAACTGCATCGTGGGCTGGCGGCCGGGCGCCGGCACGGTGGCGGTGACCAGGATGTCGATCATCTCGTCGCTGAGCGCGTCCGCCCACTCGGAGGTCACCATCACGGGCATCGGGTCGGCCGGATCGTCACTGATCGTGTCCGCGGCCGAGAAGGGAATCGGTCCGAACATGTCGATGACCGGGGCATGCCACTCGCGCCAGCCGTCGATGAGCTGGCGCCCGGCGTCGAGGTCGCCCGACCAGCACCCGCGCACGACGACGAATGACTTCCCGCGCAGCGGCTCGGGAATCTCGTCCATCGGCGGAACGTTCATCAGGACGACCGACGATGTCAGCTCGGGGCTCATCCCGGCGACCCCGTCGCGCCAGCGGACGAGGACGTCGCCCGCCATCTCGATCGGGTAGAGCAGATTGCCTGCGTAGACCATCTCGACCGGGAACAGCCGGATCTCCATTCCGGTGACGACCCCGAGCGATCCGGCGCCACCACCCTTGAGCGCCCAGAACAGCTCGGGCTGCTCGGTGGCACTGGCCCGGGTCTCGATCCCATCGGGCGTGACGAGATCGAAGGCGATGACGCTGTCGGAGGCGAGCCCGAAGCGGCGCGCCAGCCATCCCATCCCGCCGCCGAGCGTGTAACCGATGGCGCCGACGCCGCTGCTCGACCCGAGCAGGGGTGCCAGGCCGTGCAGTTGCGCCGGCGTCAGCACGGCGTCCCACTTGGCGCCGGCCGAGACGTACGCGGTGCGGTCGACGGGATCGATCGTGACGTCGGTCAGCCGGCTGGTGACGATGAGCAGTGCGCCGTCGGCCGGTCGGCCGACGCCGTGGCCGGTCGCCTGGACGGCTACCCGCAGGCTGTTGGTGCGGGCGAACCGAACCGCGACGGCGATGTCGGCGACCGTTTCGGCGACGACGATCACTGCCGGGTGCTGGTCGACTGTCAGGTTCCACGCCGACCGGGCCGCGTCGTAACCGTCGTCGGAGCACGTGACGACCTGGCCGCCGACCCGGCGCCGGAGCTCATCGATCTCGTCGTCGAATGTGGTCGGGATCGGGCTCAGGCCTGCGATGGACCCTGAGATGTTGGCGGTGATGGACATGGGAGTCTCCTCGTGCGTCGGTGGTGGTCTCACCTTGAGCGCGGCCGCTTGTGGGCGACTTGAAGTGGGCTGACAGCCGAGCCAGCGCGCTGATCAGCGACGTCGGACCCGTCTCGGAGACGATCCCAGCGCTGTGCTAGACCCTCGCCGTGCACCCCGAGGCGTCGGCGTCGGAGGATCGGGCCGGCGAGATCCAGATCGGCCTGCTCGGTCCGGTCGAGGTGCGGCGTGGTGGGGTCGTTCTCGATCTCGGCGGGCCGCAACAGCGGGCGGTGATCGCCCACCTCGCGCTCGACGCCGGTCGGGTCGTCGCCGTCGACCGCTTGATCCAGAAACTGTGGGGCGACAACCCGCCCGGCGCACCGCTGGGAGCGCTGCAGAGCTACGTCTCGCGCCTGCGTCGGGCGCTCGAGCCGGGCCGGACCGCTGGCGCGCAGGCCACGGTGCTGGTGTCGGAAGCGCCGGGTTACGCCCTGCGCGTCTCGGCCGACGACGTCGACGTCGGGCGCTTCAACGCCCTCGCCGCGGCCGCACGCGAAGCGGCCGCGATCGATCACCATGAACAGGCACTCGAGCGTTTCGACCTCGCACTCTCGCTGTGGCGGGGCCCGGCGCTGGCGGGCCTTGGCCCCGACGAGGAGGTCGGTCCGCTCGTCGTCCGCCTCGATGAAGAACGCTCGAACGTGGTGGGCGACCGCTTCGACTCGATGCTCGCCCTCGGTCGCCATGTCGAGTCGGTCGGTGCCCTCCAGCACGCGGTCGCCGAGCATCCGCTCCGCGAACGGCTGTGGGCGCAACTCGCGCTCGCGCTGTACCGCTCCCGACGTCAAGCTGATGCGCTGCGGGCCCTGACGACCGCTCGCGAGACGCTCGTCGAAGAGCTCGGTCTCGATCCCGGCCCAGAGCTCCGCGAGCTCGAGTCGCGTCTCCTCGCCCAGGACCCGTCGCTGCTGGCGACGCCACCCGCGCCTGCACCTGCTGGCCGGCGGGTCGTCGTCGAGGAGCGGCCGGCGCCGGTCGTGACCGTCGTCGGGCGGACCGCCGAGTGGGAACGCGTGCTCGAAGCGCTCGATCTCGCCGCCGCGGGGCGGGCCGGACTGCTGCTGCTCGAAGGCGACCCCGGGATCGGCAAGACGACGATCCTCGAGGCGCTCGCCGGCGAGGCGTCGGCCAGCGGGTGGAGGGTTGCGGTCGGGCGTTGCGCCGAGCCCGGGCTGGCGCCCGCGTTGTGGCCGTGGATCGAGGTCGTCCGCTCGGTGAGCGCCGCGGCAGCGGCGGACGGTGATTTGGCAGGCGCGGGGGCGGACGAGGTCCACCACTGGACGTCGACGCTCCCGGCGATGATGTCGGCTGCGACATCGACCGAGTCGCTGCCGTTGTCGGCGGTCGAGCTCGCCGACCGGCTCGCGACACTTCTCCGCGACGACGCCGCGGTCGCGCCGCGCCTCCTCGTGCTCGACGACCTCCACTGGGCGGACGAGATCTCGCTCGATCTCGTGGCGATGGTGCTCGAGCGGGTCGCCGACGCACCGTTGCTCATCGCCGCCGGGCATCGGCCGCCGGAGCTGGTCGCCGAGACGCCGTTCGCCAACGCACTCGGGGTCCTGACCCGCGTGCCAGGGCTGTCGCGTGTGCGGTTGTCGGGTCTCGGGGCCGACGACGTCGCCCGCTTGATGTCGATCATCGGGGGTGCCGAACCGTCGCACGACGTGGCCGAGCGCGTGCAGCAGCGCACCGGCGGCAATCCGCTGTTCGTCGCCGAGCTCGCACGGCTGGCGGGGTTCGCCGGCGTCACCGATGACGATGTCGTTCCCGATGCCGTGCGCGACGTGGTCCGGCGACGTCTCGCCCAGCTCCCTCCGGTGACGAACGATGTGCTCTCCACCGCGGCCGTGCTCGGAGAGCTGATCGACCTCAGGGTGCTGGCGGAGGCGATCGGTGAGCGACTCGACGAGTGCCTCGACGCGATCGATCCGGCCATCGCCATCCGCGTCCTGGTGCCCGGCGAGTCGGGAACGTTCCGCTTCGCTCACGCACTCGTCCGCGACGCGGTGCTCGCGGAGCTTTCGGCATTGCGCCTCGCTCGCCTGCACGTCAAGGCGGCCGATGCGATCGAGCGCGTGCACGGCGCCGACGCCGACCACGCCGAGCCGATCGCGTGGCATCGCCATGCCGCCGCGGCGGTCGACGACCCGGCGCGAGTCGCGGTGGCGCTGACCCTGGCCGGCGACGTGGCACGGGTGCGCTCGGCGTTCGATCGGGCGGACGTGTTACTCGACCTCGCACTGGAAGCGGCGCGCCGCGTCCCAGCCGGTCCACGGCGCGTCGCGCTCGAAGTCAGCGCGCTGGAGTCGCTGTTGAGCGTGAGCACGCAACGGTCGTTCATGGGCGTCGGGCTCGACGAGATCGCAGCCCGCATCGATGACGTTGCAGAGCGGAACAACAGCGACCACGCGCGGCAGCTCGCGCTCTTCACACGGTGGTCGAAGATCAATGCCGTCGGTCCGGTCGCGACCGGGCGGTACGCGACTGCGGCCCTCGAGCTCGCGGAGCGCTCGAACGAGCCGTACGTCGTCGTCGTCGGGCGATACGTGGCCGGCTCGCAATGCTGGCTGAGCGGCCGCAACGACGCCGGTCGCGACCACTTCGCGCTCGCGCTGGCGATGCGCGAGCAGGCCGACCGCAGCGATCCGCCGATCCGCATCCCGGTGATCTCGGTGTACGGGATGGCGGCGATCGCCGCCCAATTGTCGGGCGCCGACTCCGAAGCCGACGCCTTGCTGCGGACCCAGCGCAGGCTGCTGGCGCTACGTCCCGACAGCGAGGTCGACATGGCCTTCATGCAGGGGATCGTGCAGGCCGTTCGCGGTGACGCGGCGGTCACGCTGGCGACCACAGCGTTCACGGTGGAGCCGTCGCCGCCGTCGTGGATGCCACACTTCTCGGCCTCGTGCCGGGTCCTTCACACGTGGGCCGCAGTCGAGCTCGGGGCTGGCGGCCCCGAGGCATCGGCCGCGGTCGAGCTCGGCGGTGCCGCGTTGGAGGAGCTCGACGCCGGTCCGACCAGCATCGGCGTCCCGGCCTTCCGCACGTTCTTCGGCGCCGCGCTGTTGAAGTTGGGGCTGCCGGACGCGCTGTCGGAGCTGCGCACCGCACGCCGCGACGCCGAGGCCACCGGCGATCGGTGGTGGTTGCCCGAAACGATCCGCCTCCTCGCCGAGGCCGAAGCGGCGTTCGGCGATGCGGCCGCCGCTCCGGCCCTGCTCGACGAGGCCCAAGCACTCGCCGAGCAGCAAGGCACGCACGTCGTCCTCAGCCGCGTCGACGCGTCGAGGCGCGCGTTGGATCCGTCACCGTCGCGGTGAGCGATTCACGACGATGGGTGACGGATCCACCCGAGCAGCTCAGCCGACGGTGAACTCGCCGAACATGCCGTGGGCGATGTGGGGCGCGCCGGCGTTCTCGATCTGCGGCGGGCCGCCGTTGGAGTTCTGTGCCGCTTCGAGGAATTCCTCGGGATCGACGCCGGTCGGGATCATGCACACGACGATGTAGCGGCCGGGCTCGGTGACCGTGCCGTCGCCGACGGCGTTGATCTGCGGACCGCCGGGCGCGGCGACCAGCACGAACGCCGGCTCGACGGCGAACATCGACTCGATCCCGTCGTGCACGATGTCGTGGGCCGAGCGAGTCTCGTCGTCAGGGAGGCGGACCGCGACGAGCTCGTGCAGCTCGACCTCCGAGTCGTTGACGAGCTCGAACGTGGTGCCGAGCTCGACCTCGTCGGGCAGGTCGTCGAACGCGAAGTCGGTGGCGTGGACGGTGACCGTGCCGGCGGCGTCGGCAGTGTCCTCACCACCACAGGCGGCGCCGAGCAGCGCGGTCGACGCGAGGAGGGCAGTGATTGCAGCCGCGCGAGTGCGGGCCGGGGAAACAAACGTCATGGCAAATACCTTTCGATGATCGATGCTGGTTGACATCGAGATCATCGAGGCGACGGCTTGACGTGCGCTGGCGACCGGCTGACAGCGCCCGGCTCGCTGCGCTCAGCCGAGCTCACCTGCAGGTGGGTCGGTCGTCGTCTGGATCGCTTCGTGGCGAGCGCGGATGAACGGCATCGCCGCTGGATCGGTGTGGATGTAGAACTGGCGCGAGCGAACCGCGTCGTGGACGAGGTCGGCCACCTGCTCAGGCTCGAGACCCGTCAGCGTCATCTCGGCCATCGCCGTCCGGACCTCGACCGAACGCGGGCTCTCTGGTTCGAACGGGGATGGCGCAAGATCCTCGGGCCGGTTGCGATCGTTCTCGTTGATGCGGGTCTTCACGAAGCCGGGGCACAGCACGGTCACGCCGACCCCGGGCGCGCGCTGTGCAAGCTCACCGAACAGGCACTCCGAGAGCGCGACGACGCCGTGCTTGGCGGTGTGGTACGACGCCGGTACGACCGTTCCCGTCGTGAGGCCGGCCAACGAGGCGGTGTTCACGATGTGCCCGTCGCCGTGCGCCACCAGGTGCGGCGTGAAGACCCGCACCCCGTTGATCACGCCCCACAGATCGACGCCGATCACCCACTCCCAGTCGTGTGCCGACAGCTCCCATGAGGTCTTGCCGAACGGGCCGGCGATCCCGGCGTTGTTGCACACCAGGTGGACACGACCGAACCGTTCGATCGCGGCGGCGAGCAGCGCTTCGACTTCGTCGACGCGTCGGACGTCGACCCGGAGTCCGAACGCGGCCGCGCCGGTGGCCTCGACGGCGGCGACTGCCTCGGCGAGCGCCGGTTCCTCGACATCGGCCAGCACGACGTTCATCCCGGCGCGCCCGAAGCGAACCGCGAGTCCCAGCCCGATACCGGACGCGGCGCCGGTGATGACCGCCGTCTTGCCCGCCAGATCCTCCATGACCGAACCTCTTTCTCTGTCGCCAGCGGCCGATGTTGGCACGGCAGGCATCCGGCGGCCGCGGCGGACACCGCGACGGCCGTG
Organism: Ilumatobacteraceae bacterium; assembly: GCA_035557475.1. GTDB lineage: Bacteria > Actinomycetota > Acidimicrobiia > Acidimicrobiales > Ilumatobacteraceae > JALOLG01. The sequence goes on along the minus strand of DATMDV010000069.1, from coordinate 4,584 downwards.
GCAAGCTCTGGCATGGTCCCGCGACGGACAGGCCGATGAGCGGCCCGGTCACACCCGTCGACGCGCCGCCGGACCAGGCGCCCGCGCCACCTGAGGATCACCCGTGCGTCGAGTTCCTCCCCAGCCACCTCACGCGCGTCGGCGAGTTGGAGGTGCGCCGGGCGCTCCCGCGCCGGGCGCGGCGAAACGTCGGCGCCTGGTGCTTCCTCGATCACATGGGTCCGGCGAAGGTCACCGAGCAGCACGGCGTCGACATCGGACCGCACCCCCACATCGGGCTGCAGACGGTCACATGGTTGTTCGACGGCGAGATCCTCCACCGCGACAGCCTTGGTTCGGAGCAGCTCATCCGCCCTGGGCAGCTGAACCTGATGACGGCGGGTCGCGGGGTTGCCCACGCCGAGGAGTCGACCGGCCGCTATCGAGGCGTCCTCCACGGCATGCAACTGTGGGTCGCCCAACCGGATTCGACCCGCGATGGGCCGCCGGCGTTCGCGCACCATGCCGATCTCCCGGTGTTCGATGTCGAACAGGGCGCCGGGACGGTCATCGTCGGCAGGCTCGGTGATGTCACGTCGCCCGCGCGGCGCGACAGCGATCACGTCGGTGTCGAGCTCGACCTGCGACGTGGCACCAGCGTCATGCCGCTCGAACCGGCGGCCGAGTACGCGCTCGTGGTCGCCGTCGGTGCGATGAGCGTCGGTGCCCGTGAGGTCGAACCGGGTGGTCTCGCCTACCTCGGCACGGGACGCGACGAGCTGGCGATCACGACCACCGCACCAGCGCGCGGCGTGTTGATCGGTGGGACCCCGCTCGACGATCCGTTGCTGATGTGGTGGAACTTCGTCGCCCGCACGCGCTCGGAGATCTCGGATGCGTACGACGACTGGGTCGCTGCCAGCGAGCGCTTCGGCACGGTTGCTTCACGGCTGCCCCGCGTCCCGGCCGACCCGCCGCAGTGGCACCCACGCGCGTGAACCGACTCAGTCGTCAATGATGAATCGCGGGCCGGGGCCGCGTGCGGCGGCCTCGTCATCTGGATTGGCGAGCCGGCAATAGCCGAGCGTGAGGCAGCCGCAGCCGATGCACCCGTCGAGGCGGTCGCGCAAACGCTCGAGCATGCGGATCTGAGCATCGAGGCGCGGACGCCACGACGTCGACAGGCGCTCCCAGTCCTTGTGGTTCGGTGTCCGGTTGGCGGGAAGCGATGCCAGCGCGACCCGGATCTCGTCGAGGCTCAAGCCGACCTGCTGGGCGACGCGGACGAACGAGACCCTCCGCAATGCGTCGCGGGCGTATCGCCGCTGACCGCCCGGCGAGCGAGTGGCGTGGATCAGGTCCTCCGCCTCGTAGTAGCGCAGGGCTGACGCCGCGACGCCGGTCCGCTGGGACAGCGCTCCGATCGTCAGGCCCGTGTCCATGTCCCAATCTCCATGTGACGAACGCTACGGTCGGAAGACCTTGACTTCAAGTCAACTTCAACAAGTACCGTCGGGGAAGAGCGCGCGGGTTCACACGCGTGTCCGACGAGAGAGACTGTGACGTGACCGACCTCAGCATGTGGATGGCGCTCGAGAGCGCGATGCAACAAGACGGCAAGCACCGTCGATCCGTGAGCCGTGAGACGTTGCGGCGGGTTGCCGAGTTCGCCAGGCCACACCTGCGCACGATCGTCACGTTCCTCGTGCTCGCCACCGGATCGGCGGTGCTCGGTGTCGCCGCGCCCGTGCTGGCCGGCCGCGCCGTCGACGCGATCGTCGATCATCGTGCCACCGGCACCGTCGTCCGGCTGGCGCTGCTGATCGGTGTGATCGCGCTCGTCGACGCCGTTGTCGGTCTGCTCGAACGGCTCCAGTCGTCACGCCTCGGCGAAGGTCTCATCCTCGACCTGCGCCGACGGGTGTTCGAACACGTGCAGAGCATGCCGATCGCGTTCTTCACGCGAACCCACACCGGGGCGCTCGTCAGCCGGCTGAACAACGACGTGATCGGGGCGCAGCGGGCGTTCACGTCGGCGCTGTCGGGTGTCGTGACCAACTTCATCGCACTCGTCCTCACGGTCGCGGTGATGCTGAGCCTGTCGTGGCAGATCACCGTGCTGGCGCTCGTGCTGCTGCCGATCTTCGTGATCCCCGCCCGGCGGGTCGGCGCCAAGGTCGGTGCCCTCGAACGCGAGGCCACCGAGCACAACGCGGCGATGACGTCGCAGATGACCGAACGCTTCTCGGCTCCCGGTGCGACGTTGGTCAAGTTGTTCGGACGGCCGGCCGACGAGGCGCGTGAGTTCGGCAACCGGGCGAAGCGCGTCAACGACATCGGGATCCGGTCGGCGATGGCGATGGTCGTGTTCCTGCGGGCGCTGACGTTGGTGTCGGGACTCGCCCAGGCCCTCATCTACGGGCTCGGCGGATACCTCGCATTGAACGGCGACCTCGAGCCCGGCACGGTCGTCACGATGGCATTGCTCCTCAACCGGCTGTACGCCCCGCTGACCGCACTGGCCACCGCTCGTCTCGATGTCGTCACCGCCCTCGTCAGCTTCGAGCGAGTCTTCGAAGTGCTCGACATCAAGCCGATGATCGTCGAGCGTCCAGATCCGGTGGACATGCCCGACGGCCCCGTGACGGTCGAGTTCGACAACGTGCGCTTCGGCTATCCCACCGCGCACCAGGTGTCGCTCGCATCGCTCGAGGAGGTCGCCGTCCTCGACGACAACCCAGAGACAGAAGTCCTCCACGGGGTGTCGTTCCGGGTCGAGGCGGGTCACACCGTCGCCCTGGTCGGCACGTCGGGTGCAGGCAAGTCGACGCTCGCATCGCTCGTGCCGAGGCTCTACGACGTCGGTGACGGCGCGGTGCGGTTGGCGGGGGTCGACGTGCGAGACCTGTCGTTCGACTCGATCCGAGCCACCGTCGGTGTGGTCACCCAGGACGGGCACCTGTTCCACGACTCGATCCGCGCCAACCTGCGCTACGCCGCTCCGGACGCGACCGACCGCGACGTGTGGGAGGCCATCGAGAGTGCCCGGCTCGGTGACCTCGTCCGTTCGCTGCCCGACGGGCTCGACACGGTCGTCGGCGAGCGCGGGTACCGGCTCTCCGGTGGCGAGCGACAGCGCCTCACGATCGCCCGGTTGCTGCTCGCCAAGCCGCGGGTCGTGATCCTCGACGAGGCGACCGCCCATCTCGACTCGCAGTCGGAGGTCGCCGTCCAAGAAGCGCTCGTCGCCGCCCTCGAGGGCCGCACCGCCCTCGTGATCGCCCATCGGCTCTCGACGATCCGTGCCGCCGACGCGATCTTGGTGATCGACGACGGCCGAGTCGTCGAGCGCGGCACCCACGCCGAGCTCCTCGCCGCCGGCGGCCGCTATTCCGAGCTCTACCAAACGCAGTTCGCGACCGGGGATTCGATTCTGAACGACGGGTTCGAGCCTGTGTCGAATCGGTGAACGGGCCTCGGCCTTGACTCGGTAAGCGGTTGGCGCGGCCTGCCGCCGCAATCGATGATGGAAGCGTGAGCTCGAGCACACCGCGCTATGACGTGGTCGTCGTCGGCGGTGGCATCGTCGGACTCGCCACGGCATTCGCGTTGCGCCGCGCCGACGCGACGCGCCGGATCGCGGTCGTCGAGCGTGAGAACAGGCTGGCCGCGCACCAGTCCGGGAACAACTCCAACGTCATCCACTCCGGTCTGTACTACGCGCCCGGCAGTCTGAAGGCAGCGCTCGCCGTGCAGGGCAACCGCGAGACGGTTGCGTTCTGCCGCACCCACGATCTTCCGTACGAGGTGTGCGGCAAGGTCGTGGTCGCGACGAGGACCGACGAGCTTGCGCGGATGGCCGAGCTCGCGCGGCGCGGTCGCCGCAACGGCGTCGAGGTCGTCGAGCTGACCGCCACCGAGCTCGCGCGACTCGAACCCAACGTGCGGGCGATTGCGGCCCTTCACGTCCCGTCGACCGGGATCTGCGACTTTCGGCTGGTTACGGAACAGCTCGGCAGGTTGCTCGTCGACGGCGGCGTCGACATCCTCACCGACCACCGGGTGGACGCACTCGACCGGCGCGGCGACGAGGTGGTCGTCCGCGGGCCGCGGGGCGAGTTGCTGGCGCGCCAGGCGGTGGCGTGCGCCGGGCTCCGCTGCGACGAGCTGGCGACGTCCTCGGGCGCCGATCCGCAGGTGCGCATCGTCCCGTTCCGGGGCGAGTACTCCAATGTGCGGACACCTGCCGCCGACCTCGTACGCGGCCTCGTGTACCCGGTTCCGGATCCGGCATTTCCGTTCCTCGGCGTGCACGCGACACGCGGGATCGACGGCCACGTCCATGTCGGCCCGAACGCCGTGCTCGCCCTGGCACGCGAGGGCTACTCGTGGGGGGTCGTGCGGCCTGGTGAGCTCGCGCGCACGCTCGCGTACCCGGGGCTCCTCCGCCTGGCGAGGAAGCATTGGCGGTACGGGCTCGGCGAGGTGTACCGGTCGTTGTCGGGTCGGGCGATGGCGAAGCAGCTGCAGCGGATGTTTCCCGACATCCGCGCCGCCGACCTCGAACGGGCGGGTGCCGGCGTGCGCGCCCAGGCCGTGCGACGC
>DATMDV010000068.1:0-5927 GCA_035557475.1 Ilumatobacteraceae bacterium | reverse complement strand
TTGCCGAACACGGTGACGTCGGCCGGGTCGAATTCCATGGCTTCGAGGCGGGGGTTGGATGGCTGGAGCACGACCTTGGCGCCCTTGCGGGTGTAGGTCTTGACCGTGGCCTCCTCGCCGGGGATGCCGGCCACGACGATGTCGCCCTTGTCGGCCGTGGCCTGGGCTCGTGCCACCACGTAGTCGCCGTCGAGGATGCCGGCGTCGATCATCGAATCGCCCCTGACCCGCAGCATGAACAGGTCGCCGTCGCCGCAGAAGTCGGCGGGCAGCGGCAGCAGCTCCTCGACGTTCTCCTGGGCCAGCACGTCGGTGCCGGCAGCCACGTCGCCGACGAGTGGGACGTGACGAACGGGACGGCGCTCCATCACGACGCCGGAGTTGGAGTCCCACCTGACCTCGATGGCACGCGGCTTGGACGGGTCGCGCCGGAGGTGTCCGAGACGGGTGAGCGTGTTGAGGTGGGAGTGCACGGTCGACGGTGACGTCAGGCCGACCGCCTCGCCGATCTCGCGGACCGACGGCGGGTAGCCGCGGGTGCGGATCTGACTCTCGATGAAGTCGAGGATCTCGCGTTGGCGGGCGGTGATCTGAGTGTCTGCCATGCGCCCATCGTACGGGCGTTCGCACCCGATGTCAAACACCTGTTCGTACGCGGGAGCTGATGCAGGTCTCGAATCGACCACTTGACAACGAACAAGCGTTTGTCGTACAACTGTTTGGCGTACAGCTGTTTGCCGTACGGGTGTTCCCCTCACGCCAAATCCCTCAAGTCAAATCCCTCAGTCCCAATCCCTCAGTCCCATGTCGTTCCCATCGATTGCTTGCGATCGATCTACACCGAGGAGCTCGGATGACCACCACGCTGGCCCCCACCGGGCTGTACGTGACCCCCCGACGTGCGCCGGCGGTTTCCGTCGGGCCGGCGTACGGGCGCCGCCGGATGGTGGCCGCCGGGCTCCTCTTCGGGCTGCTCGCCACCTGTGGTGTCGTGGCCCACGACGTGCTGGCTGGCTCCGGCGGCGTGCCTGCCTCCGCCGCTGGAGCCAAGCCGGCACCCGTTCGTGTCGTCGTGGTCGCCCAGCCCGGTGACACGCTGTGGGCGATCGCCGAACGCTTCCACGGCCAAATCGGGTTCGATCGGTACCTCGAGGCGTTGATCAACCTCAACGACGGGCCGTCGATCCAGGCCGGCCAGGCGATCACCCTGCCGTGAACATCAGCGGCAGGGGAGCCGCTGCCGCCGCGGAACCCTCTCCGGCACCCGTGAGCGGATGGGTACGCTGGCGCCCGTGTTCTGCCCGGCCTGTCAGGCTGACGAGACGAAGGTCGTCGACTCCCGCGTCGCCGAGGAGGGCGCGGCCGTGCGACGTCGCCGCCAGTGCTTGTCGTGCGGCCATCGGTTCACCACGTTCGAGCGGGTCGACGAGGTGCCGCTCGTCGTCGTGAAGTCCGACGGGACGCGCCGGCCGTTCGACCGGACCAAGATCGCGCAGGGCGTCGCCGCCGCCTCGAAGGGGCGCGCCGTCGACGACGCCCGCATCGACCAGTTGGCCCTCGCTGTCGAGGACGAGATGCGGCTCGACGGTGGTGAGGTGACGACCGCACAGATCGGCGTTGCAGTGCTCGAGCGACTGCGCACCATCGATGAGGTCACCTACTTGCGGTTCGCGTCGGTCTACAAGGACTTCGACGTCGCTGCCGATTTCCACCGCGAGATCGAACTGCTCAGCAAGCTCGGCGCCGCACCCACCGGCTGAACACGAACGACTCCTCGTCGACGACGAGGTGGGCGAGGTCGAACGCCGACGACACGTCTGAACCGCCGACCGCCACCCGCGGTCCGTTGCCGCCCGCGAGCAGCGGCGACAACGTCAGGTTGAGCTCGTCGATCAGATCGACGCTGGCGAGCGCGCCGTTCAGCTTTGGTCCGCCTTCGGCGTGGACGAAGGCGACATCACCGGCGACGACGCCCAACGTCGCGATGGCGAGCCCCAGGTCGACGCTGGTCGTGCCGGCGCGGACCGTTTCGACGGTGGTCTCGGGAGCCGACTCGGGCACGATCAGGAAACCGGCGCCGCTCGAGAACAGTGCCGAGCGCTCGTCGACGCGGCCGGAGTTGCTGACGACACCGACTCGTTGGCCGGCCTTGCGGGGTGGTCCGTAGCCTTCCGCGCGTGCAGTGCCGGCACCCACGACGATGACGTCGGCGAGGTCCCGCAACGTGAGCACGACCTCGGTGTCGCACGCGTTCGACAGCCCGCGCGATCGGCCGTCGACGACGGTCGAGCCGTCGAGGCTCGCCACCATGCACAGCTCGATCCACGGCCGTCCGTCCGGTTCGGGCCGCGCCACGTCGTAGCTCTCGAGAATCGTGACGTCCGTCGCCGGCTCGGGGTGGATGCGCCGCAACACCGAGTCCATCATGCCCTGCCGCGTTCGTCGTTCCGACGAGTCGCGGTCTGACCACGGCAGTGCCGGTTCGTCGCGCGAGTCTTGCCCGATGACCGGCGCCACCGCCCAGCCGACCCGCATCGCCCTGCGCACGTGTCCCCTGTGCGAGGCGGGCTGTGGACTCGAGATCACCGTTGCCCGCGACGCCGACGGTGCTGAGACGGTGACCCGTATCCGCGGCGATCGCGACGATGTGTTCTCGAAGGGCTTCATCTGCCCGAAGGGCTCGACGTTGCGTCAGCTCCACGAGGACCCAGATCGGTTGCGACGACCGCTCGTCAAGCGCGACGGCGTGCACGTCGAGGTGTCGTGGGACGAGGCGTGGGCGGTCGTCGAGCACGGTCTCGGCGACGCGATCGAACGGCACGGGCGCGACGCCCTCGCCGTGTACCTCGGCAACCCGACGGCCCACAGCCTCGGGGCGATGATGTTCACCAGGGCCCTGATGACCGGGCTCGGCACACGCCAGCGCTACAGCGCGTCGACGGTCGACCAGATGCCTCGTCACGTGGCGGCCGGGTACGTGTTCGGATCGCCGGTCGCCGTCCCGGTGCCCGACCTCGACCGCACCGACTTCCTGCTCGTGCTCGGCGCCAACCCCTACGCGTCGAACGGGAGCCTGTGCACGGCCCCCGACTTCCCGGGACGCATCGAGGCGATGCAGGCGCGGGGCGGCAAGCTCGTCGTCGTCGATCCGCGGCGCAGCCGCACCGCCGAGCAGGCCGACGAGTGGCTTCCGATCCGCCCCGGGTCGGACGCCCTCTTGTTGGCAGCGATCGCCAACACGCTGTTCGACGAAGGGCTCGCTGAGCCGGGGCTGCATGTCCTCGCCCATCTCGCGGGTCTGGACGACGTGCGTGGCGCGCTGGTCCCGTTCACGCCCGAGGCGGTCGCGACCGCGACGGGCATCGACGCATCGACCATGCGCCGGGTCGCGCGCGAGCTGGCGGCCGCCCCAACGGCCGCTGTGTACGGACGCATCGGCACGACCACCACCGAGTTCGGGACGACCGCGTCGTGGCTCATCGACGTGGTCAACGTGTTGACGGGCAACCTCGATCGGCCGGGCGGATCGATGTTCGCGATGCCGGTCGCCGGTGGTCCGACGACACGCGGCGGGCCCGGCCGCGGACCCGGGTTCCGGATCGGGCGCGGTCACTCCCGAGTGAGCGGTCATCCCGAGGTCGCAGGAGAGTTTCCGGCTGCCGACCTCGCCGAGGAGATCCTGACGCCAGGAGCGGGGCAGGTCCGCTGTCTCATCACGGTCGGCGGCAACCCGATGCTGTCGACACCGAACTCCAACCAGCTCGCCGACGCGTTCTCGGATCTCGACTTCATGGTCAGCATCGACATGTACCTGAACGAGACGACCAAACACGCGGATGTCGTGTTGCCCGTTCCGTCATCGCTGCAGCGTTCGCACTACGACATGCTCCTGCTGCAGTTCGCGGTGCGCAACGTTGCCAACTACTCCGGCGCGGTGCTGCCGCTCGACCCGGGCCAGCCCGACGAGTGGGAGGTCATCGCCAAGTTGGTTCTGATCGCGCAGGGCCTGGGACGCGATGCCGACGTGTCGATCGTCGACGACCAGCTCGTCGGCAGCCTGGCGCGCAGCCTCGTCGGTGATACGTCGTCGGCGGTGTACGGCCGCGATGCCGACGAGCTCGTCGCGGCCGTGTCCGAGCACGGGCGTCGCGGCCCGGAGCGGATGCTCGATCTCATGTTGCGCAGTGGTCCGTTCGGCGACGGCTTCGGTGCCGATCCCGACGGGGCGACGCTCGACGCGCTGCTCGCCAACCCGCACGGTGTCGACTACGGCGCGCTCGCTCCGCGGCTGCCAGAGATTTTGCGGACGCCTTCGGGCAGGATCGAGCTCGGCGCCCCCGAGCTGATCGGCGATCTCGAGCGACTCGCCGCGGCGATCGACACGCTGACCGATCGCGAGTTGGTGCTCGTCGGACGCCGGCACCTGCGCAGCAACAACTCGTGGATGCACAACATCGAGGTGTTGGTCAAGGGCAAGCCGCGATGCACCCTCCACGTCCACCCCGACGACGCGGCACGACTCGGGCTGTGCGACGGCGCGAGCGCCACGGTTGCCAGTCGGGTCGGGTCGGTGATGGCGCCTGTCGAGGTGACCGACTCGATCCGCCCCGGAGTCGTCAGCCTCCCGCACGGCTGGGGCCACGGCCAGCCCGGCACCAAGATGCGGGTGGCGGCCGAACGTGCCGGGGTCAACTCGAACGTGCTCGCCGACCACGCGGCGATGGATCCGCTGTCGGGCACATCCGTGCTCAACGGGATCCCGGTCGTCGTCTCACCGGCGTGAACGCCGCTGCGGCGGAGGATTTCGTGCCCACTGCCCGGGTGTGGGTAACCCCGTGGCTATATCGGGGCTATATCCACAGCGACCGACACGGAAAGATTTCAATTCACACGGTTGTCCCCTTCCTTCACACAGGGGCCAGTCCGTAGGGTGAAGCTTCCGGGCCGCTTGCGGTGCGACACACGGACGAGGTGGCGGAATCCATCGACCAGGTCGGCCACGGCCGGCGCGGTGGGAACGCATGGGGCTGAGGGGTCCTGAACCTGTGATGTTGCACCGCAACGCGGCCCCCCGTCGCCGCAGGTCAGGGAGTTCTTCGCAGAGATCGGCCCGGTAACATTGACATGCCGGTAATTACGGTGCTGTAATTCGTCCCCCGCCCGCGATCAACCACAACCCGTTGTGGTCGGAAGTGGGCTCCGGGGGAAGTCCCAACAACATCTTGTGGTTGTACAGAGTGGGTCGCAACCTGTCGAGCGGTCACCGTCGCCCGGCTCGACACAGCGGCGATCCCACCAGCCTGCAGCCGCATGCAGAAGGAGAGCATCACATGTCACTGGCGCCGGAGCGAGTGTCCATCGGTCTTCGTCGGTTGTTCACCTCGCCAGGTGTCGACCCGTACGACGAGGTCGTGTGGGAGCGCCGTGATGCCCGCATCAGCAACTGGAAAGACGGCACCGTCGCGTTCGAGCAACGCGATGTCGACTTCCCGGTGCCGTGGTCGGTGAACGCCACCAACATCGTCGCCCAGAAGTACTTCCGGGGCACGCTCGGTACGCCGGGGCGGGAGACCTCTCTGCGTCAGGTCGTCGACCGCGTCGTCGACACCATCACCCAGTGGGGGATCGAGGGTGGGTACTTCGTCGACGACGACGAGGCGGAGGCTTTCAACGCCGAGCTGAAGTACATCCTCGTCACCCAACGGGCGGCCTTCAACAGCCCGGTGTGGTTCAACATCGGCGTCAAGGGCGTCCCTCAGCAGGCGAGTGCGTGTTTCATCCTCGCTGTCGACGACACGATGAACGCGATCCTCAACTGGTACCGCGAGGAGGGCGTGATCTTCAAGGGTGGCTCCGGCTCTGGCATCAACCTGTCGAAGATCCGCTCGAGCGTCGAACTGCTCGAAGGCGGCGGCACCGCGTCCGGA
>DATMDV010000067.1:0-9129 GCA_035557475.1 Ilumatobacteraceae bacterium | reverse complement strand
GCCCACCGTCGCCGTCCGCTCCGTCATGTTGCGGGCGTTCCGCGTCTACGGTCGCGTGCATGCCCACCGACGACGAGATCCGCGAAGTCATCGAGGCCCTGCGCGCCGACGGCAAACGCCCCACTTTTGAAGCGATCGCCGAACAACTCGTCGTCGATGATCTCGAGGCTCTGAATGCGCGCCTCTTGCAGGCGGCAAAAGATGGCATCGTCTGGATGGTTGCGGCGTGGTGGCACCGTAGACAGGACGACTCAGATCACACGTTGCATTTCGCGTACTACGTGCGACGGGGTGAGCCGGACGACGACATAGCCGGCCGATGAAGCGATACGAGATCAGCGAGAACCGCCAGCGGGCGTTCGAGCAGCGCGAGGGGTGAGGACGTACACGCGTGGACCGCAGGCCAGATCAACATGGCCCGGCCGTACGAGAACGCGGACTCGATCAGTGCCTGCGCTGCGGGATCGGTGGGGTGCCAGCTGACTGGGGTGTGAATCCCCTGGACACGTTGGTTGCGGTGGTGAGTCGGCCTGTAAGCGGGATTCTGTGGGCGCCGGGCCTGTCGGCTCGACGACCGGTGGCCATCCATCTGTGCGGCCTACCCGAGGGATGCCCGGCGACTTGCATCGTCGGGCGGACGGGCCGTCCGTTCCCTCTGCTCGGCCTTGCTCCGGGTGGGGTTTACCGAGCCGTCCGGGTCGCCCCGGACGCTGGTGCGCTCTTACCGCACCGTTTCACCCTTACCTGTGACCGGTTGCCCGGCCCATCGGCGGTCTGCTCTCTGTTGCACTTGTCCGTCAGGTCACCCCGACCTGGCTCTCGCCAGCACCCTGCCCGGTGGAGTCCCGACTTTCCTCGACACGTCGCCGTTGCCGGCGCCATGCCGCGGCCACCCGGCCGACTCACCATCGCACGAGGCAGTCTACGGCGAGGTGAGCGGCCCGGCCCGGGTCAGCAACTCTGGTCGGCGTAGACGAACGTGTTCGCGGCCGGTGTCTGGAGGTCGATGGAGAACCGTTGCCCCTCTTCGTTCGGTGCCCCGACGACGAGCTCGACCGCCGACACCATGCCGAACGTCGACGGCACCGCCCAGAGCGCGGGGAACTCCGGTTCCTCTTCGGGCGCCGTCTCGCCCAGCAGCAGTGGACTCACATAGCCGTCGGGCGCGCCCGTGATCGCAATCGCCAAGGCCGCGGCGTGGCGGTTCTCGTCGGCTCCGATCTGCATGATCTTCATCCGCAGGTCGGGCACCGTGAGCGACCCCACCAGCGACTGGTACGAGGCGGCGGCGAGCGACTCGAGCGCGTGGGCGACGTTGAGCACGTCGCGCAACGGATCGTCGCTGTCGTCAATGGCATCGAAGATCGGCGTGATCACCCGGCGCGTCACCCACGGGTTGGCACACGCGAACTCCTCACCGCCTGCATCGGTGATGAATCCGCCGAGCGCGACCGAGTGCCCGGTGTGGTCGTCGACGAAGCGTTGCGCGATCGCGTCCTGATGGGCGCTCAGGACGTCGAGCCCGCGCGCCGCTGCGTACGCGTCGATCGCACTGTGCTCGAGGGACTGCGCGGTGCGGAGCAAGACGATGTCGTCGACGGTGCCCTCGGGGAGTGGCGTGACCGACGGGGCCTCGCCGACGCGGCCGGGATCGGTGCCGCCCGCCCGGTCCTCGCCGCAGGCGGCGATGATCGCGCCGAGCGACAACGTGAGCCCACCGGTGCGCAGCAGTTGCCGCCGGTCGAACGTGGCTCTCGGCTCGGCAGCGCTCACGAGAGCTCCTCTGGCAGGATCGGGTCGGCGGTGTTGACGAGCAACACGTTGAGGTCGTCGCCGCGCCCTGACATGTCGGCGAGGACGACGCAGTGGCGGGCCTCCATCGCCAGCATCGAGGCGATCACCTTGGCGCCGTCGGCGTTCTCGAGAAGCGCCAACAGCTCGGTGTGGGTGGCGACTGCCGCCGACTCGAGGTCGTACCCAGCGGTCGCGACCGAGGTTCGGTCGAACGCTGTGAACGATGCTTCGAGCTCGTCGTACACCGCATCGTCGCGGGCGTTGGCGGGTTCGCCGATGAACGAGGCGATGCCCTGGGCGTACGCCTCGTGTTGGTCGGCCAGGAACCCGAACAGCGGGTCGTCGGTCCCCGCCGTGATCGCCGCGGCGTACAGGTCGCGGGCCGCGAGCTCGAGCGACTGGGCGAACAGGAGCAGTTCGAGGTCGGCGGCGTTGACCCGCTCCCCAGTGGAGGCGCTCGTCGCACGCCCGGCGACCAGCGACAACGCGGCACCGGCGAGGCTCGCGCCGAGCAGCCCGCGACGCGTGGAGCTGACGCTCGTGGCGGCGTCCCCTTCTGCGGTGTGGGTCACTGGGGAGGTCCTTTCGGGATCGTGTCGGCCCCCAGCATTCTCGGCGGCGGGGCGGTCTGGCAATTCTAGAAGTCGAGCGCGGAGAGCTCCGGGATCCATCCGGCCGCCCGCTCGACCGCGGTGGCCCAGCGCGCGCGGTCGAGCAGCTGGCCGGGTTCCACCACTGCGGCGGACTGCCAGGCACGTGCGATGTCGTCGAGACCGGCCCACACGCCGGTGGCGAGGCCGGCGAGCAGGCCGGCGCCGAGGGTCGTCGCCTCGATGACCGGCGACACCTCGACCGGCTTGCCGGTCGCGTCGGCCAATGTCTGCACGAACGTCGGATTGGCGCTCATGCCACCATCGATGCGGACGGACGGGATGGTCAGCCCGGTGTCGGCCTCGGCGGCGGCCACCATGTCGGCGCCCCGGTGTGCGACCCCCTCGAGCACCGCCCGCACCACATGCGGCCGGCCGGTGCCACGGGTCACCCCGAGCAACGTCCCCCGTGCGCCGTAGTCCCATTGTGGTGTGCCGAGCCCGAGCAGGGCGGGAACGAACACCACGCCATCCGACGTCGTGCACGCGGCCGCGACATCGTGGCTCTCGGCGCTCGTGGCGATCAGGCCGAGGTCATCGCGGAGCCACTCGATGCACGTCCCGGCGGTCAACATGACGGCCTCCACACCCCATGTGAGCTCGCCCGCACGTGACCAGGCGACGATCGGGAACGTGCCGTTGACGCTGCGATTCGCCGAGGTCGGCGCGGCGCCGCCGGTGCACAGGTCGAGCATCCCGCCGGTGCCGAACGTGATCTTGGCCATGCCGGGGTGCACGCACCCTTGGCCGACCATCGACGCCTGCTGGTCGCCGGCCATCGCCGCGATCGGCGGCGCGCCGGGGAGCGCCGAGGCGGTGCCGATCACGCCCGACGAATCGACGATCGACGGCAGGATCGACATGGGGATGCCGAGCAGGTCGCACACGCGTTGGTTCCAGCCCGAGCCGTCGTGGTCGAACAGGCCGGTGACCGCCGCGTTCGTGTGGTCCGTGACATGCACGGCCCCCTCCGAGAGCACCCACGCCACCCACGAATCCACGGTGCCGAAGCAGAGGTCGCGATCGGCAACGTCGGGCGTGTTGGCGAGCAACCAGCCGATCTTCGTCGCCGACTGGTTCGGCGCCAACGGCAGCCCGTGCTCGATCTTGGCCATGATGCACTCACCGACGGTGCGCAGGTCCTGCCATCCCAGCGCCGGGGCGATCGGCTCGCCGGTCGAGCGGTCCCACACGATGGTGCTGGCACGCTGATTCGTGATCCCGACCGCGGTGACCGCATCGGTGCCGGCCTCGGCGATCGCCGCGCCCGCCGCCTCGAGCACGAGGCGACCCATTTCGCTGGCGTCGAACTCGACCAGCCCCGGTGCGGGCGTCGACGGTGGGAAGGGCCGGTAGTGCAGCGCCCGGATCGCCGCCGTGTCGTCGATCAGGGCGGCGCGAAGCCCGGTCGTCCCGATGTCGATGACGAGGATCACGGCGCGTCCCGCATGCTGCTCGGACGGAAGCCCTTGGCCCGCAGCCGTTCGCCGAGGATGCCGCCGACGAGCCCGGCACCCACGGTGACCGACAGGTTGAACAGCAGCGCGAACCATCGCACCTCGCTGCCGCGCACCAGTCGAATCACGACGAACACCGCCTGGGCGGCGAGGTATGTGCCGACCGCGGTGACGATGCCGTGACTCAAGGGGAGGCCGACGCGTTGGATCCACGCCGCACAGCCGGCGCCGAGCACGAAGCCGAGCACCGCACCGATCACGAGGAACGTGGCGAGGGTGGAGTCGTCGCGATCGGCCGCCCACCTGCTGCCGATCGAGAACGGCACGGCGAACACCAGGGCGACCATCCCGCCGGCCTTGAGCGCGGGCACGTCCCAGCGTTGCGGGTTCACGGCCACGGCACCGGACCGAACGGGGAGGGCAGCCCGAGTTTGCCGGGGTTGAGGATGCCGTTGGGATCGAGCGCGGCCTTCAGCGCGACGAGCACGCCGTAGGCGGGTCCGAGTGCTTCCGCCACGAACCTGCCCCGGTTGACGCCGATCCCGTGATGGTGCGACAGGTTGCCACCCGAAGCGAGCACGGTGCGCTGGCCGGCGTCCCACAGCGCGAGGTAGGTGGACTCGACCTCGTCGGCCGGCGGTGTGGCGGCGAACGTGAAGTACAGGCACGCCCCGTCGAGGTATGAGTGCGATAGGTGGCACGTCGCGGCGACGGCGTGCGGGACGGCGAGCAGCGCCGCTCGCGTGCGTTCGAAGACGTCGACGATCCTCGACCACGGCGCGGCGATCTCCATCGTGTCGACGACGAAACCTTTGAGGGTGAGCTCCTGCAGGGCCGACGTGTCGTTGCGATGTTCGAGCCAGTCGGCGACGAGCGCTTCGTCGGCGGCGATGGCGCCGACCGTGGCACACGACTCGGCGACGACCGACATCGTGGCGTCGACGATGGCCGGATGACCTTCGTCGAGCACGAGCAGGATGCAGTTGGAGCCGTCGCCACCACGCCCGCGGGCGGCCTCCTGCGCGTCGTACAACCGCAGCACCGCCGGCGTCGCGCCGCGGCGGAGTGTCGAGCGGCACGCCTCGACGGCCGCACCGAACGTCGGGAAGGAGTACGCGGCGCGCTGTTCGGCCGAAGGAACCGGATGGGCACGCAGCCACACCCTGGTGACGACGCCGAGCGTGCCTTCCGACCCGGTGAACAACTGGTTGAGGTCGGGCCCGACGGCGCTGGCGGGGCTGCCGCCGGTTCGGACGACCGTCCCGTCGGCGAGCACGACCTCGAGGCCGACGACCATGTCCTCGACCTTGCCGTAGCGAGTCGAGTACTGACCGGCGCCACGACATGCCACCCAGCCGCCCACCGTCGCCAGATCGAAGCTCTGCGGGAAGTGGCCGACGGTGAGCCCGTGCTCGGACCGCAACTCGAGCTCGAAGTCGGGCCCGAACGTTCCGGCGGCCACCTCGACGACGCCCGACTCGACGTCGACCGCGCCGATGCCGACCAGCGCCGTCGTGTCGAGCACCACCCCGCCGTGGATGGGGACCGACGCCCCGGAAACGCCGCTCCGGCCGCCGGCCGCGGTGACCGGGATCCGCGCCTCGTTGCAGGCGGCGAGGATCGCCGCGACCTGCGACGTGGTCGTCGGTCGGACAACGGCCGCGGCCAGGCACGGAACCATCCCGGCGAGCGACCAGTGCAGCGCGAGTGGCCACCAGTCGCGGCTGGCTTCGGCCACCAGCGCGACGTCGGTGGTCGTCTGGCAGATCGACGTCAGCTGGTCGAGCAGCGACGGGGGGAGTGGCGTGACCTCGCTCGCCAGGCGCTGGCCGGTGCCCGTCAGCTCGATCGGTGGGGTCGGCGTCGTCATCGCCGCCTCGTCACGTCCGTGCGATCACGCATGGTCGGAGAGCAGTTCGACCTCGGTGACGACCGACGCGTGCTGCTCGGTCTCGCAGATCCGGCGGTAGTTGGCCACCTGGCGAGTCACCTCGTCAGCCTCCCACCCGAGCTCGGCACCGATCAGCGCGGCGACATCCGGCGCGGCGGCGAGGCTCGCGGCCCGGTCGAACAGGTGGGCGCGGGTGCGACGGGCGAGCACGTCGTCGAGCGTCGTCGCCATCTCGTGACGAACGGCGAAGACTGCCTCCGCCCGGAGGTACGGCAGCCCGGGAACGAGTGGCTCGGCGAGCGAGGGGTCGAACGCGATCAACGCCTTGACCTCGGCGGCCTCGGTTCCGTACCGGCCGGCGAGATGGGCGTCGGGGCTGCGGGGTTGCGGTTCCTTGTAGCCGTCGGCACCGACCAACTTCAGCTTCTTGGTTCTCGAGCGCCCACGGGTGCCGATTGCTCGCTGGACCGCGTCGACCGTGTCGTCGGCCATCGCCCGGTACGTGGTGAGCTTGCCACCGGTCACCCGGATGAGTCCTGCCTCGCTCGACGCGACCTGGTGGCCGCGTGAGAGGTCGGCCGTGCGCCCCGACGAAGCGGCCTTCACGAGCGGCCGCAGGCCTGCCCACTGTCCGGTCACGTCATCCGCAGTGACACCCGTCGTGATCGAGTGGTTGAGCGCCCCGAGGACGTAGGCGACGTCGTCGCCGGTGCACTGGGGGTCGTCGAGGGGCCCGTCGTAGTCGGTGTCGGTGGTGCCGATGTACGTGTGCTCGTACGTGCCGTCGGGCCGTGGCCCCCATGGCACCACGAACAGGCTGCGCCGGTCGCGCGGCACCGGGATCACGACGGCGATGTCGTTGCGCACCTTGTGCCACGGCACCGTGAGATGGATACCTTTCGCCGGGCGGATCGAGTCCGGATCGGCTACCTCGTCGAGAGTGCGAACCTCGTCGGTCCACACACCGGTGGCGCTGACGACGACTCGGGCGCGGACGGCGAGCTCGTCCTCGCCGGTATCGACCACCGCGCCGTCGATCCGCCCGTCGCCGTCGCGCGTGAACGACGTGACGCGGCTGCGGTTGGCGATCGCGGCGCCGTTGCGGGCCGCGGTGCGTACGACGGCGAGCGTGAGGCGGGCATCGTCAGTGGCGGCGTCGTAGTAGAGGTACGCCGACGCCAGCCGTTCGCGGGGCATCGTCGGCAGGTGAGTGAACGCGTCGTCCGCCCGGAGCCGGCGGTGCCGCTTGCCGATCCGCCAGCCACCGGTCACGTCGTACATCCACATCGCCGTTCCGAGGGCGCGGGCGATCTTGCGCGAGACGACGCCGTCCTTTGTGAGCACCGGGATCATGAACGGCAGTACGCGCACGAGATGCGGGGCGTTCTTCAACAGTCGTTGACGCTCGTGCAGCGCCTCGTAGACGAGCCGGATGTCGCCGTTCTGGAGGTACCGCAGACCGCCGTGGATGAGTTTGGAGCTCTTCGAAGAGGTCCCGCTGGCGAAGTCGTCGCGCTCGACAAGGGCGGTGCGCAGCCCGCGTGTCGCGGCATCGAGTGCGACGCCGGCCCCGGTGATCCCGCCGCCGACGACGAGCACGTCGAACTCCTCGTTGCGGAGTCGCTCGAGCATCGTGGCGCGATCGAACGCGGCAGCGGCCATCGCGCCGATGCTAGGGCTGGGCACCGCCGGGCGCGTCAACGCACCCCGACTATGGTCCGACCAAAGCCGCGATGACCATCACCTACGACCCCGCGCACGCCGCCTATCCCGACGAGGCCGATGTGCGCGGCGAGCTGACACGGGTGTTCGACGTGTGCGACGGGTGCCGTCGGTGTGTCACGTTGTGCTCCGCGTTCCCCTCGCTGTTCGAGATGATCGGCGGCGCAGGCGGTGAGGCGGGAGCGCTCACACCCGCCCAGCAGGACCGCGTCGCCGACGAGTGCTTCCAGTGCCGCCTGTGCCGCGCCAACTGTCCGTACGTGCCCGGCCAACACGAGTTGGCGATCGACTTTCCGCGGCTGATGGCGCGGACGATAGCGATGCGTCATTCGACCGGCCAGCGCACGATCAAGGCGATCGTCGCCGATCAGCTTCTGGGTCGCACCGACTTCGTGGGGAAGGTGGCGACCCGCGCCGCGCCGGTGATCAACCGAGTGGTCGGGATCGAGCCGCACACGGTGCGGCGCAGGGTGCTCGCACAGCTCTCCGGCGTTACTGCTCGGCGACGCTTGACGCCCTTCGTGAGGCGGCGGTTCTCGAGCTCGATCAAGAGGCCACGCACCGCGGACGATCCGAACGCCGAGCGGCGCGTGACGCTGTTCCCGACCTGCCTCGTCGAGTACCGGCGCCCACAGATCGGTGTCGCTCTGGTCGACGTCTACGCGCACAACCACATCGCGTGCGACGTCGCCCGCGTGGGCTGCTGCGGCGCGCCGTGGCTCACCGCCGGCGACACCCGACGATTCGCGGCCGTGGCGTCGCGCAACGTCGCCGCTCTGGCCGCCGCGATCCGGGCCGGCACCGACGTCGTCGTCGCCCAGTCGACGTGTCACGCGGTGATCACCACCGACTACCTCGATCACGTCGGCGGCGGCGACGCCGAGCTCGTCGCCGGCCGGACGTTCGACGCCCTGCAGTACCTCGCCGATCACCTCATCGATCACACAGCCGATCAGACGGGCGATCAGCCCGGTGATCACGGCGGGACGACGAGGATCGTCCACCACGAGCCGTGTCCCGGCCTCGTCGAGGAATCGCCGTCGCCTGCCCGACGACTGCTCGAGATGACCGGAGCGACGGTCGAGGAGGTGCGGCGCTGCACAGGCGTCGACGCCCGGTGGGGGCTGCGTGCCGCCAATGAGCGGATCGCCCTCGCCAACGCCCGTCAGCTCGGTGCCGAGATCGAACGGTCAGCCGGTGAGCTGGTGTCCGGGAGTTGCGTGCTCACCAACAGTTCCATCGCCGAGCAGACCGGGCGGGAGGTGATCCACCCCTTCGAGCATCTCGCCAGTTCGTACGGTCACAATGGCTGACGAGCGCGCCAATGGAGCAGGCGGGCGTCACCTGGTGAGACGGAACAACGTCCGACGTCTCACGCCGAAGGTCACGATTCCTCTGACCATGACATTCTCTGGGACATTCTCTGGGACATTCTCTGGGCATCCTCTGGGACATCCTCGGGGATCCTCTGGGACTCGTCCGGAATTTCCTCTGGCGCAGACGGTTCGGGCGGTTCTAGTGTCGGTCGCCTGACGAGAACACGCACTGGGGGACACACCGAGGTGTCAGCGCACGAACTCGAATGGCGCATGCTCGGGGCATGCCGAGGCCTGGA
>DATMDV010000066.1:0-6686 GCA_035557475.1 Ilumatobacteraceae bacterium | reverse complement strand
GACTCTGATGCCGGTGGGTACCTGAACACGACGTCGTCGAACTCGACCCGCCCCTTGGGCTCGATGAGATCGACCGCGCCTGGGCGCTCCTGGATCGCCTCCGGTGCGTCGAGCACGGCGATCCGGTCGGCCGAGCGCACCGTTGACAACCGGTGGGCGATCACGATCGCCGTCCGGCCGTGGAGCGCCGCCTCGAGGGCAGCTTGGACGTGCGCCTCGTTGTCGTTGTCGAGATGGCTCGTTGCCTCGTCGAGGATCATCACTGCCGGATCCTTGAGCAGCAACCGGGCGATCGCGACGCGTTGCTTCTCGCCGCCGCTCAGCCGGTAGCCACGCTCGCCGACGACCGTGTCGTAGCCGTCGGGGAGGGCCGCGATGGTGTCGTGGATGCGGGCGGCGCGACATGCCGCCTCCAGTTCCTCGGGCGTCGCGTCGTGTTTCGCGTAGCGCAGGTTGTCGCCGATCGACTCGTGGAACAGGTGCGGGTCCTGTGACACCACGCCGATCGCCCGCCGCAGTGTCACGAGCGTGAGATCGCGCACGTCGAACCCGTCGATGCGCACGGCACCGCTCGTCACGTCGTACAGGCGGGGAACGAGCGAGGCGAGCGTGCTCTTGCCGGCGCCGGATGCACCGACGAGCGCCACCGTCTCGCCCGGCTCGACCGTCAGCGACACGCCGTGGAGCACGTCGCGATCGGGATCGGCGCCAGGGATCATCTGCTGCTCGAGCGAGGCGATCGACGACTCTGATGCCGGTGGGTACCTGAACACGACGTCGTCGAACTCGACCCGCCCCTTGGGCTCGATGAGATCGACCGCGCCTGGGCGCTCCTGGATCGCCTCCGGTGCGTCGAGCACGTCGAAGACCCGCTCGAAGCTGACCATCGACGTCATCAGGTCGACCCTGGCGTTGGTCAGGCCGGTGAGCGGCTGGTACACCCGCCCGACGAGGGCGGCGAGGGCGACGAGTGTGCCGGGCGTGATGTCGCGGTCGACGACGAACATCGCGCCCACGCCGTAGATCACGGCGGCACCGAGCGCGGCGACGAGGCCCAAGGCCACGAAGAACACACGCCCGAGCATCGCCGAGCGGATGCCCGCGTCGCGCACTGCGGTGGCCCGCCGGCCGAACATCGCGTTCTCGCGGTCGAGATCGCCGAACAGCTTGACGAGCATTGCGCCCGACACGTTGAACCGCTCGGTCATCTGAGTGTTCATCGCCGCGTTGTGCTGCATCTGCTCACGCGAGATGTCCTGGAGCCTGCGTCCCACTCGGCGCGCCGGGATGACGAACATCGGGAGCACGACGAGCGCCATCAGGGTGAGCCGCCACTCGAGCGCCAGCATCGCCACGAGGGAGGTGATCAGCACGATCACGTTGCTCACCACGCTGCCGAGGGTGCTCGTGACCGCCGTCTGGGCGCCGATCACGTCGTTGTTGAGGCGGCTCGTGATCGCCCCGGTCGGCGTGCGGGTGAAGAACGCGATCGGCAGCCGCTGCACTTTGGCGAACAGCGCTTGGCGGAGGTCGGCGATCAGGCCCTCGCCCACACGGGCGCTGCACCAGCGTTGGACGATCTGCAACGCGGCATCGAAGAGGGCGGCGCCGACAGCGGCCGCGGCGAGCCAGAAGATGAGGCGGCGATCGCCATCGGGGATCGCCGTGTCGAGGATCTCACGGGTGACGAGTGGCGGGACGAGCGCGAGCAGCGCGGCGACCAGGATCGCGGTGAGGAACAGGGTGATGGTGCCGCGGTACGGCCTGGCGAACTGCCACACCCGGCGCGAGGTGCCGCGAGCCAACCTGGTGCCCTTCAGCGAGTCGGCGTCGCGTGGCCTCATGTGATGCGGACCCATTCGCATGGCGTCAGGCTACGAACACAAATCGAGTCCACCGCCTTCTACGCTGAGCGGCCATGGCGCCCGGCGGATCCAGGTCGTTCTGGGTCGCTCCGGCAGGACTCGGCCTCCTCGTCGTCGCCGCGCTCGTCACGGCGTGCTCGTCGGGTGCCGATGTCTCGCAAGGTGTGAGCAACAGCGCCAGGGCGACAACCGTGCCGCCCGACGCTTCCGGTTCGGCGCCGGCACCCGATCCGACGGGCGATTCGACGCCCGGTGATCCGAGGTCGTTCGACCCCGCCGACATCGACTGGGACGAGCTGGACGACGGCGTCGACGTGGCGACGCTCGACGTTCCGGTCGACTACAACGATCCGACCGGGCCGACGTTCGAGCTGTTCCTGGCCCGCCACCGCGCCACGAACCCTGAGGAGCGGATCGGTTCGTTGCTGGTCAACCCCGGGGGGCCCGGATTCGGCGGGAGCGAGTTCGCGATATTTGCCGAGATCGTGCCCTACGACGAGGAACTGCTCGAACACTTCGACATCATCGGTTGGGATCCTCGGGGCACCGGCAAGAGCGAGCCGTTCATCGACTGCACCGACGACTACGACCACTTCTTCGCCGAGTCGGACATCACTCCCGACACCGCCGGGGAGCGCCAGCAGTTGGTGGATCTTGCCGACGAGTTCGCCGATGAGTGCGTTGCCGGCAATGCCGACATCATCGAGCACGTCGGTACGAACAACTCGGCGCGTGACATCGACACCATCCGCCGCGCGCTCGGCGAGGAGACGATCTCGTTCTTCGGCTTCAGCTATGGGAGCGAGCTCGGCGGAACCTGGGCGACGCTGTTCCCCGACACCGTGCGGGCGGCCGTGTTCGACGGCGCGAGGGATCCCAACGCCGACAACTTCGAGGCGGCCGTCCAGCAGCTGCAGGGATTCGAGAACACGCTGACCACGTTCCTCGCCCGTTGCAGCGCCGACACCGACTGTGCGTTCCACAACGACGGCGACGCCGAGGGCGCGTTCGACGACCTGATGAGTGCGCTCGATGAGTCGCCGATCCCGGGTGCGCCCGACCGCACCGAGGTCACCCTGCGGATCGCGCTCCGAGCGGTCTTCCAGGCGATGTACAGCGAGATCTACTGGCCGGCGCTCGAGGAATCGCTCGCCGAGGCCGGGACCGGCGACGGAACGGGCCTGCAGTCGCTCGCCGACAACTACTTCCAGCGCCGAGCCGACGGCACGTTCGGCAACGAGCTCGAAGCGTTCCAGGCGATCGGCTGTGCCGACACCGATGTTCGATTGACGGTCGAGGAGGACGACGCCGCGGCGGCGGCGTACACCGCCGCCGCCCCCCGCCTGGCACCGGCCGGATCGGTCGGCAGCTATTCGTGCACGTTCTTCCCGGACGCGCTCGATCCGCGCATCGAGATCACCGGGGCAGGGGCGGGTCCGATCGTCGTCGTCGGGACCACCGGCGATCCGGCGACGCCACTCGTCAGCACGCGTGCGATGGCCGAGGCGCTCGACGACGGACGGCTGGTCGTGGTGGAAGCCGATCAGCACACGGGCTACAACGTGAACACGTGCATCAACGAGGTCGTCAACGACTACCTCATCGATCTCGTCCCGCCGAGCGACGGCACCGAGTGCCGCTGAAGACCTGCTCGTTGGTGGCGGAAGGAGTGGGATTCGAACCCACGGAGACCCAAAGGACCTCAACGGCTTTCGAGGCCGTCCCATTCGTCCGCTCTGGCATCCTTCCGTCGAGCGAGGCTAGCGGCTCCGATCCACGGCACCTCCGGCCGCTTCCCGGGACTGTGGCGATCTCGGACGGCCGATCTCGAATCCGGACCGAGTCCGGATCTCAAGTCACGGTTTCGACACGCCGATATCTTGTGACCGAGCGCTGGGGCTCGGGCAGGGACTCGAAGGAGGGCGCATGACCGCTAGCTTGCAAGTGCTGATGCACGCGTCCGACGACCTCGACGAGTCCGTTCGGCCGTACCGTCCTGCTGGTGGGGCAGGTACCGATCATGTGTTCAAGATCCTCGTCACCGGCCCGTTCGCGGCCGGCAAGACGTCGCTCATCCAATCGGTGTCGCAGACACCGGTGGTCTCGACCGACGTCGCGACGTCGGGCGACGAGTCGGTGGTCAAGGCCCTGACGACGGTGGCGCTCGACTTCGGCACGTACCACATCGACGGCGACGGTGACGGAACCGGGGCCGACGATGGCGTCGACGGTGTTCAACTCCTGTTGTTCGGAACGCCGGGGCAAGAGCGCTTCTGGTTCATGACCGACGTGCTGAAGGGTGAGGTCGACGTCGTGACGTTCGTCGTCGACGCCGAGGCCGAACACACCCATGCCGAGGCCGGGGCGGCGATGCGGGCGTTGCTCAAGGACCTCCGCGTGCCGTTGGTCGTGGCGGTGAACCGCTGTGACGACGCCGACGTGGCGACGATGCTGGCCCGCTCGCTCGGCGCCCTGGCGTGCGAACCGGTCGTCGCCTGCCAGCTGATCGATCCCGAGAGTGGTCGCGACGTCGTGATCGAAGCGCTGCTCACGCTGCTCGAGTCGATGGAAGGTCCGCCGTCGGGTTGGCATGCCGAGGCCGCGCAGATGGTGGGTGCGTGGTGACATTCGCTGCACCGATCCCCGTCCTGCTCGATCGCGATGACCGGCTGGCCCGACCTCGCGTGACGGCGGGACAGCCGAACACACGGCAGCTGCCTCCTCCTCCGCCGGGCGCGGTGCCAACACCGGGCCCCGCTCCATGGCTGCGCGGCGGGAACCGCGACTACTTCGGTGTCGGGCCTCTGCCACGCGACACCCACAGCGTGGTTGGACGCGAGGTCGCCGACGCGTTCGAGCTGATCTGGCCGACCGGCGAGATCGACGAGCAGTTCCTCGGCGGCCCGCTCTCGGAGATGCCGGCGCCCGGCGCTCCATACCCATACGACGACGCGTACGTCTCGAACGCTGCGATGCCGGTGCCGCTACCGATGACGGTGCGGCTGAAGCCGCTGACCACTCCACCCGACGCCACAGAACCGTCGTGGTCCGAACCGGTGTCCGACGACGTCGTGCTGGCGATCCAACGCGCGATCGCGGCGATCGGGTCAGAGCTCGTGGTCGCGGACGAGCCGCCGGCACTGCCACGTCTCCCGGACCGGTCGAGCGAGTCGGACTTCCTCGGCACGTCCCGCACCTCGGTTGCCGACGCGTCTGACGAGCCAGCGCCACACTCTGCGGATCCGACCGATGCCCGACGATCGGCCCTCAAGCGGTTGATCGGCGGCTTGCGACGCCGCTGACTCTCAGCGGCCGCGACGGGCAACGAAGAACTCGACGAGCAGCGCGCCGCACTCGTCGGCTCGGACGCCAACGGTCGTCGGCACCCGATGGTTCAGCACCGCACCGTCGAGCAGGTCGAAACAGCTGCCGGCGGCACCCGCCTTGGGATCGATGGCACCGATGACGAGGTGTCCGAGGCGTGCGTTCACCATCGCCCCGGCACACATCGCACACGGTTCGAGGGTGACGACGAGGATGCACTCGTCGAGTCGCCAATGGCCGATCGTGGTGGCCGCGTCACGCAGCGCCAGGATCTCGGCATGAGCGGTGGGGTCGCCGGTCAGCTCGCGCTCGTTGTGGCGGGCGGCGAGCACCACGCCATTGCGGATGACGGCCGCGCCGACCGGCACGTCGCCGTGCTCGAGCGCCGCCCGGGCCTCGTCGAGCGCGACCTGCATCCACGATCCGTGCGCTTCGGACGACCCGGAGGCCGCGGACACGTCGTCAGCATGCTCTGGGTTCGCCATGGCGGAGGGAGTGGGATTCGAACCCACGGTGGGTTGCCCCACACACGCTTTCCAAGCGTGCCGATTCGGCCGCTCTCGCATCCCTCCACGCGATGAGCGTCAGGCGAAAGCGCCGTCGACCCACGCGACGAGCCATCAAGCGAAAGCCATCGACTCGGGTGTTCGCAGGGTACCGGACGGGTAACCTGGCGCAACTGCCGCGTTCGGACGGGCGAAACCCGCCGAGTGAGGTGGCGACCGGGTCCTGTGCAATGGGCGCCCGTGAACCAGGTCAGGACCGGGAGGTAGCAGCCTTCATCGGCATCGCTCGTGTGCCGCAGATCGCCTGGTCGCCACCTCAGTCGGCGGCTCGCCCGGCGGCGCGGACACCTGCTCGCTCGGCACGCCCCACGAGCTCGGGAGCGCCGAGGCGATGGGCGATGGCACCGAACCGTGGTGTCGGACCGGTCCACCACCAGTCGTCGACCGTACCCACTTCGACGTCGAGCTCGACGGTCGCGATCCGGCGGAACAGCAGTGCCAGCTCGATCTGGCTGCGCAACGTGGAGGCCAGCTGCACCGTGCCACGCACGCCGGGCACGTCCCAGTCGGCGATCATCGGCGGGATGTGTTCGAGGTGGCCGTAGCGGGCCAGCACACCAGCCGCGCTCTTGGCGCCCCAGCCGGGGAGGCCCGGGTAGCCGTCGGCCGTGTCGCCGACGAGGCCGAGGTAGTCGGGGATCGACTCCGGCGGGATGCCGAACTTCGCGACCACCCCCGCCTCGTCGATGATCTCGCGCTTGCGGCGGTCGAACTGCACGACCCGCGTGCCGCGGACGCACTGGCACAGATCCTTGTCGGGCGTCACGATGAGGACCTGATCGACCCTTCCGTCGGCAGCGGCGACAGCGGCCGCCGCGCCGAGGGCGTCGTCGGCCTCGTACTCGACCATCGCCCAGGTCTCCACACCCATCGCGAGGAGCGCGTCCTCGAGCACGGGGATCTGGCGAAGCAGTTCCGGAGGCATCCCCTC
>DATMDV010000065.1:0-12861 GCA_035557475.1 Ilumatobacteraceae bacterium | reverse complement strand
TCTCCTTGCCGGCCACAGACGCGCCGCCAGGCGGTCTGGCATCCTTCCGCGCAGGCATCGATCCAGCTTAGTCCTCTGGATATGACGCGGACGTCGAATCTCTGGCGGCCCTTGACGGCGACCAACTACGATTCACGATCGGGCACGCTGGTCGTTGCCGCATCGAAACAAAGGGGGCTCGGCATGATTACGAAGCAGGGGAGAACGCCGTCCATCATGCCGTTCGACATGTCCGGTGTCGAGCGCTCCGACGATGGCGTGCTCAGGTACACGGGCCTCCCACAGTCGCTGCTCCACATGTTCCGCGATGCCGTCGAGCGGACGCCCGAACGCGAGTGCATCGTGGTCCTCGGCGGCGAGCGTGTCACGTACCGCGACGTCTGGGACCGCGCGGCGCGGGTGGCCGGAGGTCTGGCGGCGGCCGGTGTGCGGCGTGGCGACCGGGTGGCCAACCGCCACGGCAACAGCCTCGAGTGGTGTCTCGGGTTCTGGGGCACGCTGATGGCCGGTGGCGTCGTCGTGCCTGTCAACACTCGGTTCTCAGAAGCCGAGGTCGAGTACGTGATCACCGATTCCGGAGCCACCGTCGTGCTCATCCCCGAGGCGCCGCTCCCGGACGGTGAGCCGCTCGTGGTCGACGACGTCGAACCCGAATCGCTCGCCGCGATCTTCTACACGAGTGGGACGACCGGTTTCCCCAAGGGGGCGATGACGTCGCACGAGAACTTCCTGTCGAACAGCGAGACCTGCAAGCGGATCATGCAGTTGCCGCCCGCCATGCACCTGCGCAACCTCGTTTCGGTCCCGCTGTTCCACGTCACCGGATGCAACAGCCAGCTCATCATCACCACCCAGCTCAACGGCACCACGGTCATCATGCCCGCCTTCGAGATCCAGGCCTTCCTGAGCGCCGTGGTCGACGAGCAGATCAACATCCTGACGTCGGTCCCCGCCATCTTCTGGCTGGCGATGAGTCAGCCCAACTTCGGTGAGATCGACGTCAGCAACGTCCGCTGGGTCACCTACGGCGGCGCTCCGACGGCGCCGGACGTGGTGGCGAAGCTGCGCACGTCGTTCCCCAACGCCCGCCTCGGCAACGGCTTCGGGCTCACCGAGACGTCGTCGGTGTCGACGTTCCTGCCCGACGAGTACGCCGAGGTCCGGCCCGAGACGGTGGGTTTCACGGCCCCGCCCGTCGAGGTCGACCTGCGCGACGTCGATCCGGCATCGGGCGTGGGGGAGTTGCTGATCCGGGGGCAGAACGTGGTCTCTGGCTACTGGAACAAGCCGGAACAGAGTGCCGAGACGTTCGTCGATCGATGGTTGCACACCGGCGACCTCGCCCGCGTCGACGACGAGGGCTTCGTGCAGATCGTCGATCGCATGAAGGACATGGTCAACCGCGGCGGCGAGAACGTCTATTGCGTCGAGGTCGAGAACGCCCTCGTCCAGCACCCGGAGGTGTTCGAGGTCGCGGTGATGGGTGTGCCAGACGAGATGATGGGCGAGAAGGTCGGGGCGATCATCGTGCCGCGCCCGGGCACCGACCCCGACCCGCAGGAGATCCGCTCGTTCGTGAAGGAGCGCATCGCCGACTTCAAGGTGCCGCAGTTCATCACGTTCCGGCCCGAACCGCTCCCGCGCAACGCCGGCGGCAAGGTGCTCAAGCCGGTGCTCCGCAAGGAGGCCGTGTGGGGTGAGCAGCTGCGCTGACGCAGCGCGCTCACTCGTGCCGGCTCAGGGATCCGGCACGAACCCTTCGCGGCCAGTTCCGGAGTCGGCGAGTCCCGCCATGTGGGTTCCGTCGAGGTAGTAGCGCCGGTGCCAGATGCCGGTCCCGTCCTCGTCGCCGATCGGCATCCGCCACGTCGAGACGCGGCTGCCGCCGACGAGCGATACCGCGATCAGGGCGCGGGGTTGGTCGATCGTGGCGTCGACGTATGCGTCGGCCGCCTCCTCGGGCACGTAGCGCTTGGCGGTGCTCCGGTAGAGGTCACGCCATTCGTCGTCGTCACCGAGGTCGTGCACGATGTGAGCATCGCCTCGTACCGTGAGCTTGCGGTAAGGAAGTGGGTCTTCGTCGATCGACAGCCCCACGCGCGGGTCGCGGCGGATGTTGGCGAGGAACACCGACGGCCCGCGAGGGGTGAACAACAGATCGTCCCCCTGCCGGATGAACCAGATCGGCACGACGCGCGGGTACCCGTCGTCGTCGACGGTCGCGAGACGGAGCAGGTGGCCTGGTTCGTCGAGGAACGCATCGATCTCGGCGGCGGACAGTTGCGGCATCAGAACAGCTCCCAGTACGAATCGCGGTTGCGCATCTCGTCGGCCGACTCCTCGAGGATCACCCGTCCGGATCGCATCACGTAGACGCGGTCGACGATGCGCAGCGCCTGTCCGACGTTCTGCTCCAGCAACAGCACGGCCAACCCTTCCTCGTCGGCGAGCCGACGAACGGTGTCGAAGATCTGGTGCACGACGGCGGGCGCGAGCCCGAGCGACGGCTCGTCGAGCATCAACAGGGTCGGGCTCGCCATCAACGCCGTTCCGAGGCTGACCATTCGCTGCTGTCCGCCCGACATCGTCCCCGCCGACTGACCGGCGCGCTCGACGAGGATCGGAAAGAGATCGCGCACGAGCTGTAGACGGCGCGCCCGGCGTTCCGGATCGGGATCGTTGGCCGCGCCGAGCAGCAAGTTGTCATCGACAGAGAGGTCGGCGAACACGAATCGCTCGGACGGGATCATCGCCATCCCCGCTTTGACGTTGTTGCGGGAGCTCGAGCGAGTGGCGTCCCGGCCCTTGAACTCGATGCGTCCGCCGATGACCGGGTTGAGACCGAGGATCGTGCGAATCGTCGTGGTCTTGCCGCTGCCGTTGTGGCCCAACACGCCGACGATCTCACCCTCGCGCACCGTGAGATCGACGTCGAACACGACCTGCTTGCGTCCGTATCCGGCTTGCAGCTGGTCGACGCGGAGCACGACCTGCGGCGACACATCGGCCGGAGCGTCGATGGTCTCAGGACGTCCCAAAGTAGGCCTCCGCGAGTCGAGGCGTGTTGGTCAGCTCGGCGATCGTTCCCGCGGCCGTGATCTCGCCGAGCTCCATGAAGTACGTGTGATCGGCGAGCCGGCCGACGACGTGCAGGTTGTGTTCGACGACGCACACGGTGCGTCCCTGTTCGCGCACGGTCTCGATCAGGTCGAGGATGGTGTCGACCCATCTGGTGTCGATGCCGGAAGCCGGCTCGTCGAGCAGGAGCACCTCGGCCTCGGTGGCCAGCACCCGCGCCAGCGAGACGAGCTTGGTCTGCCCGTACGACAGGGCGCCGGCCGGCACGTCGGCGAAGTCGGTCATGCCGACGAATCCCAACCAGTCCATCGCGGCAGTTCGCGTCTTCTCCTCGACGGCGACGACACGCCGGTGTGCGAACGCGAGTGTGGCGAAGTTCTCGCCCGCTTGGTGTTGCACCGCCATCATCACGTTCTGGAGGCAGGACAACCGGTTGAACAGCCGCACGTCCTGGAACGAGCGCACCAGACCCTTGCGCGCCACCTGCGCAGGGTTGAGCCCGACCAGCTCTTCCCCGTTCAGCTTCACCGAACCGGCGTCGGGCGCGATGGCGCCGGTGAGGAGGTTGAACACGGTGGTCTTCCCGGCACCGTTCGGCCCGACGAGTGCGGCGATCGTGCCCCGCCGGAGCTCGATGTGCAGGTCGTTGGCGGCGACGATGCCGCCGAAGCGCTTGCCGACACCGCTCGTCTCGAGCACGACCGGCGCGTCGAGCCATTTCCGGTGGCGATCGATCTCATCTGAGACATCGTCCACGCCCTCGGCCTGGGCACGCTCGTGAACGCCGATGCTCTTGGGCACCCAACCTTCGACCATCTCGATGCGATGGCGACGCGCCCGTTCGCCGCGCAGCCACCGCCAGATCGAGAACCCTTCCGGCAGCGCACCCTGCGGTCGGACGCGCATCAACACCGCCAGGGCGAGCCCGTAGACGATCAGCTGGACGATGCTGGCGCGGGCGGCCTCGATCTTGACGACCCGGCGCAGCACCGGTTCGAGCAGCACGACCACCGCCGCCCCGAGCACGGTGCCGGTCAGGTTGCCCATCCCGCCGAAGATCACGATCGCGAAGATCGTCAACGCGAATGCGAATCCGTACACGCTCGGTGTCGCCAGTTGCAGCCACGCCGCGAGCAATGCGCCGGCGAACGCGGCGAGTGCCGAGGAGATGCCGAACACGGCGACTTTGTACCCGAACACGTTCTTGCCGAGCGCCTGGGTCGAGATCGGATCCTCACGAATGCCCTTCAACACGCGCCCGGTCGGCGACTCACCGATGCGGTGGCAGATCGCGTACACGATCAACATCGCCACCAGCGACGGCAACACCCAGTCGTGTGGCTCGCGCAGGTGCCAGCCGAACAGGTTGGCCGTCGGCAGTCCGATCAAGCCGAACGTGCCACCCATTGATGGCGTGGCGATGAGCAGACCGAGGATCACCGACGACACCGCGAGGGTCAGCAGGATCAGGTACTCGACGGTGAGCTTCAGCGCTGGTAGGGCGACGATGCTGCCGATCACGAACGCCAACGCCATGCCGATGACGGTGCCGAACAGGAAGTTCCAATTGTGGGTGAGCGACAGGTAGCCCATCGCGTATCCGCCGATGGCTCCGAACGACGCGTGCGCCACTGAGACCTGCCCGGCGTATCCGAGCAACAGGTTCAACGACAGGGCCAGGGTCGCGTAGATCAGCACCTGGTCGAGGTAGTTCAGCCAGAGCTCCAACGTCAGGCCCTCATGATCGGCCGGCGGAACCGGGCGGCGAAGGCGCTCGAGCGCACGGCGAGCACAGTGAGGTAGCCGACGAGCACGACGAAGACGGCCGTTTGCGTCCACCGCACCGACAGCCAGATCGACGAGTACTGCTCGATCAGCGCCACCAGGACCCCGGTGATGAAGACCCGGATCGGCGAGCGCGCCGTACCCGCCAGGAAGGCGACGACGAAGGCGTAGATGATGGGCGACGAGCCCATGGCCGGGTCGACCGTGAACTTGAGTGCGTACCAGATGGCCGCGACTCCAGCGCAGATCGTGCCGAGGAAGAAGCAGATCACGTACGTCGAATCGGCGTCGATGCCGATCGTGCGGGCGAGGTCGGGGTTGACGCGGGTGGCCTTGATCCGTCTCCCGAGCGCGCTGTAGCGCAGCGTGAGCGCGAGCAGGATCGTGATGACGATCCCGCTCGCGGCCTGCCACACGTCGAAGTTGAGGAACACGGTGTCCCACACGTGGTAGGCCTTCTTCGTCGGGCCGAAGTAGGCCTGCGTCTCCGACCCCCAGAACAGTCGCACCAGGTTGTCGCCCGCGATTCCGAGCCCCAATGCGGCGACGAACACCGCAAGGAGTGCGGTCGGCCCGGCGTTGGCGGCGAGTGGGCGGTAGACGAGTCGCTCGATCGCCGCTCCCACGACGGCGGCGACGAGCACCCCCAGCACGGCCGACGGCCAGAACGGGAGGTCGACCCGGAACGTGAACGTGAACGCCATGTACGCCGCGAACGTGTACGTGAACCCGTACGCGAAGTGGAACCGTCCGGTCACCCCCAGGATCAGCGCGAAGCCGACGCCGAGCAGGCCGTAGCTACAACCCCTGAAGAACCCGTCGACCGTCAGTTGGCGCAGCGTCTCCGCGTCGACAGCCAAGATCACGAATGAGACTTCCCTTCAGCTCGTGCGGTCGTCGGAACCAGCCAGGCCGGTCGACTCAGGCCAGGCGATACCCCTCGCCGCCGATGCCGAAGAACGCCTTCGGGGTGACGCTGCCGTCCTTGTACTCGAAGACGCCCATCTCGCGCTTGATCACCGAGTGTGTGGTCGCGTCGAGGGTGTAGCTGCCGACCGTGCTCTCGTCGCCGCCGTAGACGCTGACGACGGTGAGGTTCGATTGCAATGCCTTGTCGAGCGCGTCGCCGTCCTTGATGTCGCCACCGTCGGCCAACACCCGACGCATCACTTCCCACATCACGAACGCGTTCTCGTAGAAGTTGGCGGCGTAGAAGTCGGGATCTTCGCCGTACTCGGCGACGAACTCCTGCACGAAGATCTTGGCCAGCGGGCTGACCGGGTTCTTGGCGTCGAAGTAGTCGTAGGCGAACGTGTAGCCGTCGGTGTCGTATGTGTTCTTCGAGGCGCTCACACCATCGGGCGTGAACTCGAACCCGATGCGGGTCGCAGTAAGGCCGGCCGTCGACGCCTGGTTGGCAAACGATCCCGGATCCTGGCCGTAGATGCTGACGAGCAGGATGTCGGGCTCGTTGGCCTTCACCTTTGGCAGCACCTGCGAGAAGTCCTGCCCCCCGACCGGCACGAGCTCGTACAGGTCGTTGAACTCGAAGCCGCCGTCGGCGATCTTCTTCAGGATGTCTTCGCGGATGATGCCGTTCGCCGGTTCGCCGATGTCCCAACCGACAAGGCCGACCGTCGTGGCGTCGGGCTGGGTCTCCTTCAGGTACTGGAACAGTCCGGGCATCGGGTCGTTCGGCGTGATCGCCCGGGTACCCCAGAAGTACGGCTGCCCCTGGCCGAAGATGCTGGTGCCGCCACCACCGTCGAGGGTGAACATCTTGTATTGCGCGGTGCCGGCCAGCATCGCGCCGAGGTCATCGACGTACGAGGCGAACTTGGCGCCGACACCCTTCGAGCTGAGCTCCGTCATGGCGGCCTCGCCGGCTGCCGCGTCACCCGACTTGTGGTCGATGTAGATGTAGTTGAACTTCGGCCCGCCGGCGGCCTCGATGTGCTTGGCGGCGAGATCGAGACCACGGCTCATCGTCTTGCCGTAGAACGAACCGGAACCGGTGAGGGCCAACACCGCGCCGAGGTCGACGGTTTGGCCCTTGCCCGACGTGGCCTCTTCGATGCCGAGCAGGGTGGCGAGCTCGCCACCGATGTCGCCGCCACCGCCGGTCGTGCCAGCGGTCGTGCCGCCGGTGTCGCCCGAGGCGGTCGTGCCCCCGGTGTCACCGGTGTCGCCGCCCTCTTCATCGTCGTCACCGCACGCGGCCAGGAAGGCGGCGGCGCCGACCGCTCCCAGCAGCACTGATCGCCGCGTCATCTTGCCGTTGGGCAACGCCGAACCGTCGTTGTTGCCTGGGGTGTCATTGATGCTGGTCATTCGGGTCGATCCTCCCTCTCGAGAACAATGGTGAAGACCTCGTCGAATGCCGGAGCCGTCGCAGAACGTGTTCGTCGGTGACGTCGTGTGCGGTGGTCACCTTGCGCAACCCCGCGCACCCTGACATTCGGAGCTCCCCCTTGGTCGTCACGACTCGGAAATACCAGTTGCCGTCCCCTGTGCGACCAGTTCGCAACGTAGTCCGACCTGCCCGTGCAAGGCAAGACCTTTGTTGACGAACACGTCAGGTAGAACGCAGGTGGCCGCCCCGAACGTCGGGGCGGTCACGTGTTGAGATAGTTGAGCTTCGCGCCAGGACGAGGCCACGTCATCTTCAGCAACTTGCCGGTCGCCGAGATGGTGACGTAGGCAGTGGTCAGATCGTCGCCACCGAAGCACACGTTGGTCGTGAGGATGTCGCCCGTGGGCACGAAGTCGATGAGCTCCCCGGTGGGAGAGATGACACTGACCCCGCCGTTCACCAAGGTGGCCACGCACACGTTGCCGTCGCCGTCGACGGCAAGCGAATCGAGCAGTTGGAACCCGGGGAAGCCGTACAGGCAGGCCGACGTGTCGACGATGCTGACCTCGGCGAGCTCGCCCGGGGCCACGATGTCACGCTGCATGATCCGGCCCGTCCACGTCTCGGCCCAGTACAGCTTCGACCCGTCGGGTGACAGGCCGATGCCGTTGGGCTCGTGGGCGGGAAAGACGATCTCACGGACCTCGGACCCATCGGCCTTGCCGTAGTAGATGCCGGTCAGGTGGGCGACGCGCTCCTCGTCGTCGGTGAGACCGTGGTCGGTGAAGTAGAACCCACCGTGCGCGTCGAACACCAGATCGTTGGGCGCCCACAACGGTCTACCTGCGCATTCCGTGTACAGATCCTTGACAGCGCCGGTTGCGATGTCGACGGTCTGGATCCGGCCGCCGAGGTACAGGTCCTTGGTGACGGGGCCCGGGAACGTCATCCCGTCGAGCTGCGTCTCGGTGAAGCGGGCGCCGTTGTTGCAGACGTAGACGAGTCCGCCGGGGCCGACCGCGGCGCCGTTCGGTCCGCCCGGTACGTCGGCGACGGTCTCCTTGGTGCCATCTGGATGCACCCTTGTCAGACGCGGCCCGAACATCTCGACGAGGATGACCGTGCCATCGGGCATCGCGATCGGGCCCTCCGGGAAGGCGAGACCGCTGGTGACCTCGGTGAGCGTGGACATCGGTGCCTCCAAGTTGATGTATTGAGACGTGATCGCCCGGCACGTGCGCCGAACGTTGGGACGCGCCTACAGGTCTGACACGCCCGGCGGCGATCGAGTTCGAGCGCATGGCCCCGATCGCGACGGACCCCCTCTGCAGTCGCGTTCGCCATCCAACTTGCTGTTGACGCCGGTGTCAAGAGACGCACGCGCCGACCTGAGCGGGTATCCCACCGCTCGAGTCACCGGCACCCGAAAGTTGACGGTCTCGTCATATTCAGATACAACACGGAGACGTCGTCATGGCCGGTCTCGGCGACCGGCCACTGTTCGATTGGGGGAACGGCCATGCAGGACTTCCGCGAGATCGGAGCGACGCTTCGCAACTGGGGGAGATGGGGTGACGACGACGAACGGGGTACGGTCAACCTGATCACCCCGGAGTGCGTCGTCGCTGCGTCACAGCTGGTCCGGCGCGGCGCGATCTTCGACCTCGGAATCCCATTCGACGGCAACGGGCCGCAACCGGGTGGCCTGCGGATCAACCCGGTGCGACTGATGTCGGAGACGGGTGCTCAGCAGGAGTTCCCGGGTGCCTTCCACTACGCCGACGACTACGTGTTCATGCCACTGCAGTCGGCGTCGCAATGGGACGGTCTGGCGCACGTGTTCTACGACGACCAGCTCTACAACGGATTTCCCGCCAGCGACGTCGGGCCCCACGGCGCACTTCACTGTTCGATCGACAAGCTCGCCAAGGGGATCGTTGGGCGGGGAGTGCTGCTCGACATCGCCAGACTGAAGGGTGTCGACTGGCTCGAGGCGGGCTACGTGATCACGCCCGACGACCTCGACGCGGCCGCCGATCGTCAGGGTGTCGAGATCCATGCCGGCGACATCGTGCTCTTCCGCACGGGTTGGCGGACGATGTTCGTCAGAGAGAAGGATCCGGTGGCGTTCATGGCCGGCGAGCCGGGCCTCGGGCTCGCGTGCTGCACGTGGGTCCACTCTCACGACGTGGCGGTCGTCGCGTCCGACAACTGGGCCATCGAGGTGCTCCCGGGCGAGATCGACACCGAGTTGCTGCCGGTGCACATGGTGCTCATCCGTGACATGGGAGTGACGCTCGGCGAGATCCTCGACCTGGACGAGCTCGCCGACGATTGTGAAGCCGACGGTGTGTGGGAGTTCCTGGTTGCCGCCCCACCGATCAAGTTCACGGCGGCGGTCGGTTCACCGATCAACCCGTTGGCGATCAAGTAGCGGAACACTTCGAAGAGGGACGTGCAATGGACTTCGACATTCCCGCGGATCTCGCGGAGTACCTCGTCGAGCTCGACGAGTTCATCGAGCGTGAGATCAAGCCGCTCGAACAGGAGAACGACAACATCCGCTTCTTCGACCACCGCCGTGAGGACGCCCGAACCGACTGGGATCGCGGCGGTCTTCCCAATGACGAGTGGGAGGCGCTGCTCCGCGAGGCCCGCCGGCGCGCCGACGCGGCGGGCCACTACAGGTACCCGTTCCCGAAGGAGTACGGCGGCAAGGAGGGCACGAACCTCGGGATGGCCGTGATCCGCGAGCACTTCGCCCGCAAGGGGCTCGGGCTCCACAACGACCTGCAGAACGAGCACTCGATCGTCGGCAACAACGTCGGCCTGCTGTTGATGATCGAGCACGGCACCGAGGCGCAGAAGGCGGAATGGATCGACGACCTCGCCGAGGGGCGTCGGGGCTTCGCGTTCGGCATCACCGAGCCGCAGCACGGTTCCGACGCCACCCACATGGAGACCACCGCCGTTCGGGACGGCGACGAGTGGGTGATCAACGGTGAGAAGACATGGAACACCGGGATCCACAAGGCGCAGTACGACCTGATCTTCGCCCGCACCAGCGGCAATGCGGGCGACGGCGCGGGAATCACGGCCTTCTTGGTGCCGACGTCGACGCCGGGTTTCGAGATCCTCGAGTTCCTGTGGACGTTCAACATGCCCACCGACCACGCCCACATCCGTCTCACCGACGTGAGGGTGCCCGACGGTGCCGTCTTCGGGGGTGAGGGACGCGGGCTCGGTGTCGTGCAGCACTTCTTCAACGAGAACCGGATCCGACAGGCTGCATCCAGCCTCGGCGCCGCCCAGTTCTGCATCGATCAGGCGGTCGAGTACGCCAAGGTGCGCGCTCCGTTCGGTAAGCCGCTCGCTACGAACCAGGCGATCCAGTTCCCGCTCGTCGAGCTCCACACGCAATGCGAGATGCTCCGGGCGCTCATCCACAAGACCGCCTGGTCGATGGACAAGTACGGGGCGTTCTCGCAGTCGGAGCGGGTGTCGATGTGCAACTACTGGGCGAACCGGTTGTGCTGCGAAGCCGCCGACCGCGCGATGCAGGTGTTCGGTGGGCTCGGGTACTCGCGCCACACCCCGTTCGAGCACATCTACCGACACCACCGCCGCTATCGCATCACCGAGGGCGCCGAGGAGATCCAGATGCGTCGCGTCGCCGGCTACATGTTCGGCTTCATGCACCAGCGCGCCCCCAAAGGCGTGACCGACTGAGGCACGCACGTAGCCTGCTGGTCGTGCCATCGGACTGGCGTGAGACCGCACGGCGGCTGGGCGTTCGCCCGTTGTCGGCGCGGTCGCTGGTGCTGTCGACGTTGCTCGGCTCGCATCCGCCACGGTTGCCCGGTCCGGCGTTGGTCGCGGTGGGGGCACTGTTCGAGCTCGGTCCCGGGACGATGCGGACGGCGGTCTCGCGGATGGTCGCCGACGGTGAGCTGGTCGCCGTCGGGGGAGGCCAGTTCGAGCTGGGCACCGGCCTGCTCGACCGTCAGCAACGACTCGATGTCGGTCGCGAGGGCCACCACGACGCGTGGATCGGTGAGTGGTGGACGGCGATCGTGCTCGCCGAACGTCGCGGTCTCGCCGAGCGGCGGGCGTTCCGGGCCGAGATGGCGAAGCGACTGATGGGGGAGCTGCGGCCCGATGTCTGGCTGCGTCCCGCCAACGTCGCCCGCCCGGTGGTCAATGGCGAGGTGCTCGTGGTGCGGGGCGTCATCGACCGCGACCCGATCGAGTTGGCAAACACGCTCTGGGATCTCGACGAGTTGTCGGCGACGGCGCGCCTGCTGTCGGCCGAGGCGGACGCGGTGACGGTCGACCTCACCGCCGACGATGCCGCGGTGCTGCCGCGGTCGTTCATCGTGTCGGTCGCCATCGCCCGGTTCCTCGCCGTCGAGCCGCGCCTGCCGAGCGAGATCGTCGGGGTGGACTGGGCGGTCGAGCAGCTACGCGATCAGTACCGCGATCTCGAGCGCCGGCACGGGCGGTCGCTGCGGGGGTTCATCGGCGATGCCGCCGACCGCGTGGGATGACGTGTTACATCTCTTGATCGCACCGATCATCATTTGATACAATTGCACGATGAGCGCCGCCGAACTGCACGTCGAACGGGAGACGCCGGCGACCGACGGGTATCTCGCCGACGATGCCTTGATCGAGCATCTGCTGGGTCACATCGAGCGTGGCACGACCGACCTCGTCGCCGACGTGTGGCGGGAGCCAGTCGCCAACTACCGGTCGATCGATCGGTTCGAGGCCGAGCTCGAGCTGCTGCGGCGCAGTCCGGCGCCGTTCTGTCCGAGCGCTTCCGTCGATGATCCGGGCAGCTTCGTCGCCCGCACCGCCGCCGGGATCCCACTCGTCGCCGTCCGCGATCGTGAACGGCGGGTCCGGGTGTTCAAGAACTCGTGCCGTCATCGGGGCACCCAACTCGTCGAGGGCACCGGCTGTGCGCAATCGCTGTCGTGCCCGTTCCACGGTTGGACGTATGCGCTCGACGGCCGGCTCCGACGGATCCCCGACGACTACGGATTTCCGGGTGTCGACGCGGCCGAACACGCCCTGGTCGAGGTGCCGTCGCACGAGCGCGATGGTCTCGTGATCGTCGAGCAAGCGGCGCAGGACCGCGGGATGGCACGGCTCGACCGGCGTAGCGTCCCCACCATCCTCGGCGACCGTCCGTATCACGCGATCGGGACGTCCGAGACGGTCGTGGAGGCGAACTGGAAGATCCTCGTCGAAGGCTTCCTCGAGGGCTATCACCTCAAGGCGACGCACCGCGACACGTTCTTCCCCTACGGGTACGACAACATCAACGCCGTCGAGTTCGCGGGACCCGATGCGAGGATCACGTTCCCGTTCCGACGCATCGAACGGCTCCGCGAGATCCCGTCGTCCGAGCGACGGATCGACGGAACCCTCACTCGCGTGTACCTGATGTTCCCCAACGTGGTCATCGCCGAGCTCTCGGCGCACGTCACAGTGGTCGTGCTCGAACCGATCACGGTGTCGACCACCAACTTCATCACCTACCAGGTCGGCCCGTTGCCGCCGACCGATGGTGCCGATGGTGGCCGTACCGATGCGACTGCGAAAGACCTGGCGTTCGTCGAGCTCGGCGGTCGTGAGGA
>DATMDV010000064.1:0-8843 GCA_035557475.1 Ilumatobacteraceae bacterium | reverse complement strand
CCCGAAAGCCCTGGTACTTCGGCATGAAAGCCGAGCACCGCGAGCACCGCCAGGGCGCGCACCCCGTCGAGCGCCGGCTGGTAGCTGATCGTCGGGCGACTCCCCATCCTCGTCGCAAGTGTACGGATGCGGGCCACCGCTACCCTGCGTCCGATGCGACGACTGCCACACCTGGCGTGCGTGTTCCTGAGCGCGACCACGATGGCGGTCGCGGTCGCGGTCGGCCCGAGCGCACCGGCCCACGCCGCGCCCGTGGAGACCTTCGACTCGCGCTCCGGGCCGCTCGGGCCCGTCACCGTGATCGGCGATTCGATCCTGATGGGCGCGGCCCTGTACTCCCCGACGCTCCCGTCGCGGCTCGTCGAGCAGGGCTGGGGACCGGTGCGCCTGCGCGCCGGCGAGGGGTACTCGACCGGTCAGTTCGGCGTCGAGATGTCGTTCCGGTCGAGCTTCTGGATCAACCAGTGGCGTTCCCAGGGGTGGGACCCGCCGAACGTCATCGTCAACCTCGGCGCCAACGACTCCGGCTTCTGCAACGTGAACCTGGCGTGCGCCAGGGAAGCGATCATGCACCTCGTCGACACGATCGGTCCCGGCCACAAGATCTGGTGGCCACAGATCACCCGCCTGTACACGCACCAGGGACAGCAGGACACGTGGAACCTGGCGCTGCAACAGATCGCCGACGAGCGCGACGACTTCTACACGTGGGACTGGCCGACGGTGATGGCGTCAGGCCCGTTCCCGTCGAGCGACGGGACGCACCTCGCTCCCGAGGGGTACCGGCGGCGCTCGCAGTTGATGGCGGAGGAGTTCACCGCCGACATCGCCGTGGCGACACGCGTCGGCGGTGACGCACCACTCGCTCAAGCGCTCGGAGCGCCGAGCGAGTACGTGCCGCTCGCGCCCGAACGGATCGTCGACACCCGCAGCGCTGCACCGGGGCGACTCGCCGCCGGTGGAACACTCACGGTCGACCTCGCCGACCACGTCCCGCCCGGCACCACCGCGGTCGCGGTCAACCTGACGGCGACCCAACCCGGAGCCGATGGATTCCTGACCGCCCATCCGTGCGACCGTGCGCGGCGCGACGTGTCGAGCGTCAACTATCCGGCCGGGGGCGACCGCGGTGCGATGGCGGTGATCCCGCTGGCAGCCGCCGGGACACTGTGCGTGTACTCCGACGCGGCCAGCCACGTGATCGTCGACCTGCAGGGGGCGTTCGTCCCCGCTCCGGGCGACGACGGGCGCCGCTTCCAGCCGCTGTCCACGCCGTCGCGCATCGCCGACACGCGCAACACCGGCCGGACATCCATCCTCACCATCCCCGTGCCGGCCGGAGCCGACGCGGTTGCCGTGAACCTGACCGCGACCGCTGCCGACGTGCCAGGGTTCCTGACCGCCTACCCGTGTGGCGCCGCGGTGCCGAACGTGTCCAACGTCAACTTCGGGCCCACCGAACCGGTGGCCGGAAGTGCGTTCGTCCCGACCAGCGACGACGACACGATCTGCGTCGCGGCGTCGACATCGGTCGACGTCATCGTCGACATCACCGGTTCGTTCATCGCCGGCACGGGGTTGCGGTTCGTGCCAGCCGAACCATCGCGGATGATCGACACTCGCAGCGGAGTCGGTGGCTGGGCGCCGATCCACGGGCGCGACCAGACGATCGACAGTCGCGTCGCTCCGGCGGAGGCCGAGGCGGTCACGGGCACGCTGACGATCGTCGCGCCGGTGACCGGAGCGTTCCTGACCGCCTACGGCTGCGGTACGCCGCCCGCCACGTCGAGCGTGAACGCCGATGCTCGGCTCGTGCTCGCCAACGCCCTGACGGTCGGGGTCAGCGCCGAGGGCCGGTTGTGCCTCACGGCGTCGGCGGTGACGCACTCGTTGTTCGACACCACCGGCTGGTGGGTGACGTGACGCCGGAAATCGCGAGGGGTTGGTGACCGGCTCCCGCCGGGCGGTCGCGATCACCGCCGTGCTCGCCGTCGGATTGGTGGCGCTCGTCGCCCCTGAGTCGCCGGCGACCGCGGAGCCTGACGTCGCTGAGTCGGCACCCGTCGACAAGCGGGTGTACATGGTTGCCGACTCGGTCGGCCTCGGCGCACGCGGTGCGCTGCCTGACGCCTTTCCGGGCGACTGGCAGGTGGTGCTCGACGGCACACCCGCGCTGTTCGTCGAGCAACTCGAATCGAAGTACGTCCGCGCCGTCCCGCAGTCGTTGCTCGGCGACTACGGCGTGATCGCCGGCGGCTACAACTACCCGTACTGGGACCCTGCTCGTTTCGACCGCTCGATCGACTCGATCATCCGGGCCTTCGCGGAGCGCGGCGTGAAGCACGTGTTCTGGGTGACGTTGCGCGAGGTCAAGCCGCAATACATCACGGCGGGCGCGTGGAACCAGGTCCAGCCGTACTACTGGTACTTCCCAACCGTGAACGATCATCTCGAACGCGCCCTCGATCGGCACCCGAACCTGACGCTCATCGACTGGGCTGCTGTC
The DNA here is from genome assembly GCA_035557475.1 of Ilumatobacteraceae bacterium. Taxonomy (GTDB): domain Bacteria; phylum Actinomycetota; class Acidimicrobiia; order Acidimicrobiales; family Ilumatobacteraceae; genus JALOLG01. The sequence goes on along the minus strand of DATMDV010000064.1, from coordinate 6,337 downwards.
GCCGACCGGTCCGGGATCACGTACGACGCGATCCACCTCAACACGACGGGCGCCCAGCTCTACAGCTCGCTCATCCGCCAAGCCGTCGACGCTGCGACCCAACGTGTGGCCGCCGGCTCGGTCACCCGCATCGCGGTGCCAAACGCGACGGGCGCCGCGGCGGTGGCACTCAATCTCACGACCACGTCGCCCCGCACGACAGGCTTCCTGACGGCGTTTTCGTGCGACTCTCCGACTCCCGTCGTCAGTAACCACAACCATGTACGCGATCAGGTCGTCGCCTCGGCCGCGATCGTGCCGGTGAGCAGTTCGGGCGAGGTGTGCGTCTACTCGTTCACCGACACCAACCTCATCGTCGACATCACCGGACGCCTGCCGGCCGGCACCGGTGTCGTCGCGGCGACTCCGCAACGTCTCGCCGACACGCGCAACGCGACCGCGCGCCAGCCAGCAGGAGTACCGCTGCGCGTCACGATCCCGCCGGTCGCCGGCGCCGCGACGACGGCCGCGGTCGCGCTCGACCTGACCGCCGTCGGTGCCGTTGCCCCGGGCTTCGCCGCTGTCTATCCGTGCGATGAGCCGGTGCCGGAGACGTCGAACGTCAACTACGGCACTGGCGCCGCAACGCCGAACCTCGCGATCGTGCGACCGGGCGCCACCGGCGAGGTGTGCGTCGTCGCGTCGAGCGACGTGCACCTGCTCGTCGACCTGTTTGCTGTGTTCGATGCGACGGCCGAGCTGACGCTCGCGACTCCCGCGCGCGTCCTCGACACGCGCCGCCCGGGTAGTACGCCCGTCACCGCGGGGTCCATCAGTGAGATCGATGTCGCGGCGGCCGGGGTCGCGCCCAGTTCCGGTGGAGTGCTCGCCAACATCACCGCCACGCAGGCGGTCGCCGACGGGTTCCTGACCGTGTTCCCGTGCGTAGCCGGCCTCCCCGTCGCCTCCAACCTCAACGTCACCGCCGGGCGCGACGTCGCCAACTTCGTGCTCGTCGAGCCCGACCCGGCTGGCCACGTGTGCGTGTTCTCGAGCACTGCCACCCACGTCATCGTCGACATCGTCGGCTCGATGGGCGACACGTTCATCGGCCAGACCCCCCAACGCCTGCTCGACACGCGCGCTGGTTGACTCAGACGGCGGCCGCGAGACGTTCGAGGAGGCGGCGGGTCTCGGGGTCCGGCTCGACGCGTGCGTCGGCGAGAACGTCGCCGACGTGTCGAGCGACGGCGCAGGCGGCCGATGTCGACCCAACCGCGAGATGGCATCTGATCGCGAGACGGCCGGCCCGTTCCGACATCTCGTCGAGCTGTTGCGCGGCGGCCGCCAGCGCGAGGGCGATCTCCGGCTCACCTCGCGCGAGCACGAGCTCACCGCGACGGCACAGAGCGCCATGGGCGACGGAACGCAATCGTGTCCGCTCGTTGACGACCGATTCCTGCTCCATGCCGGGGAGGAACTCACCGCGGTACAGGTCGCACGCCTCCTCGTAGTGCGCGAGTGCCTGCGACGGTGAACCGCGCCGCTCGGCGGCGAGCGCCTCCGCGATCCGCGCATCGAAGAGGTCGATGTCGATCGTGACGTCGTCGGCGCTGAGGCGCAGCCCGGTCGCGGTCCCCTGGAGGTACGCGGGAGGCGTGTCGGTGCTGCGTCCCGGCTCGAGCAACTGCTGCACGTGATGGAGGTTGACGCGGAGGTTGTTGGCCGCCTTCTCGGGGGACAGGTCCGGCCAGATCGCGGCGGCCAGATCGCTGCGCGGCACCGATCGGCGGATCACCAGCTCGGCGAGCAGATCGCGCACGCGCTCGCGCCGGTCCCATCCGGTGAGCTCGGTCCCAGGCGGACACTCGACGGCGAACCGGCCGAGCGTCGTGATCCGCAACGGATGCTCGGGTCGTGGCGGGTACGCCTTGACGGCGATCTCGGCGGCACGGCGAACCGCAGCGCTGGGGTGGGCGACGAGGCGACGGATCCACCGCGAACAATGTGGGATCTGAGAGAGCGAGGCGTTCGCCGCCGGCACTGTGGCCGACGCGGCGAGTACGAGCTCGCACAGCATCGGCACGGGGACGTGGACTCGCAACAGGTTGATCTGCTCCCAGGGCAGCGTCGTCGCGACCCCTGGATCACCGGTGCGGCGCAACTCGGCGACCGCCCGGCCGGCATCGATGGCAACCCGCAGCGACGGCCCGACGTCGAGCCCGTCGAGCTGCTCACCATCGGGCAGCAGGGCGCGGATCGGCGCCAACGCCGACATGTACGCCCACGCCGGCCACGGCAGCAGCGGGACGTCGGCGAACAGCTTGTCGAAACGAGCTGCGAACTCGGCCTCGCCATGCTCGACGAGGGCGACAAGCGCGTCGGCCACGCCGGCGAACCCCGCGTTGGGGGTCATCGTCCGCGGCGCCGTGACGATCGCCAGATCGGCGAACCGGCGCGCGTCGGCGACCCGGCCGGCGGCGAGGGCGACGGTGGCGACGACGCTGTCGAGGGCGACCTGGACGGCAGCGACGCGGCGGTCGGCGTAGGTGTTGTGGAGCTCGACCGCGACGGTCCACGCCAGCTCCGGCGGGACCTCACCGCGCCACCAGAGCGCCTGCGAGTCGAAGACGTCGGCCGACCCGCCGCCCAGCACGGCGTCGACGGCGGCTGGGATCATCTCCGGCCGGCCGAGCGACAGCAGCCGGCCACGCAGCGCGCCCTGGTACTGCACCGGGTCGCTGCGGTCGAAGCCTTCGGTCTCGGCAAGCGCGGCGCGGGCGTCGCCGCGGTACTGGGCCGCCACCGACCGCGCCAGCGCGACCGCCGACCGGGCGAGAGGCCACCCTTCGTCGGCCAGGGCGAGGAGGCGCGGGTCGAGGTTGTCCGGCGCCTGCATCCGGTGACTCTCGAACTGTGCGACGCGCCACCACGCCGTGGCTTCCAGCGAGCGGTCGCCGTCGCTGGCGGCAGCCGCGCGTACCCGTTCGAACGCCACCAGTGCCTGGCGCTCGTCGGAGGCGAACAACGTCGCCGCGTTGAGGTATTGACCGATCGGCCCGGCCCGCAGATCGGGCGGCAACAACTGATGGAGCAGCGCCACGTGCGACGTGCTCAGGACACCGAGGGGCTGGGTTGCGAATCGACGGACGACCTCGACCAACCCCTCCGTGTCGCCGCACGCGGCGTACGCCTCGGCGGCGCGCAGGTGCTGGCCCCGCCCGAGCAACATCGACGCGCCGGCGCCCAAGCGTTCCCGTCGTTGCACCGGCGACAGGATGCGGTCGAGCGCCGTACCCCACAGGTCGTGGAGGCGGTACGAGCCCGACTCATCGCTCTCGATCAGCGGCAGCCCCGCCAGGAGACCCGACGCGGTCCACGGTGATCCCGGGGCGACCGCCTCGACGAGGTCGTCGTCGACCACCGAGAACAGCGCGACTGCGGCGAGCGCGCGCCGACGGTCGTCGGGCATCGCGGCGAGGATCTCCTGCCACAGGTAGTCGATCGACGCGTCGTAGCCCACCCTGCTGCTGAGCACCGCGAGCGCCGGCCATACCGACAGGCGGGACGCCACCGGGTCGGGCACGTCGAGCCGGTCCGCGAGCGACGTCAGCTCGTCGCCGCTGAACGCGAGGTCGCGCTCGCGAAGGACCAGTGCCGCTCCCTCCGACTCCATCCGCGCGAGCGGGAGCGGTGGCAGCGTCCGACTGCTCAGCACGAGGTGACCGTTGCGCGGCAGTTCGGCGACGAGACGGCGCAACACATCGACGCTCTCGCGTTCGTCGCCGAGCAGGTGGACGTCGTCGAGCACGAGCGCCAGCGAATCCGGTGTGCGGGTCCAGATCAGATCGAGCACCTCGTCGATCGACTCGATGCCGTTGTTGGCGACGCCGGTGATCGACTGTGCCAGGCCGGCGATGAAATGTGACGCGACGCGGTCGCGATCGACCACGCGCAGCCAGAGGTCCGTGCCGAGCGCGTCCAACCGGTTGTCGAGCAGCGACTGGGCGAGCACGGTCGTCTTGCCGAACCCTGGCCCGCCCACGAGCACCGTCAAGGGACGGTCGAACCGCCCGCGCAGCGCCTCCAACAATCGCGTGCGCGGCACCAGCCACGACGGTGACGCCGGGGGCTCGTGCCGGAAGGCATGACCCCCGAGGGACGACGACTCCGGGGACATCTCGACGTGAGGCTAGGCGAGCTGTCATGGGCCTCTTGCCCGAGATCGACGGCCGGTCGGCCCCAGGTCGGCACGTACGTCGGCACGGCCGCTCCCCGCCGGTTAATGCTCGGTTACGACGGTGCCGTCACCGTGCTTCCATGCCTGCTCCTGACGTCCGCGTTCCAAAGTCCCGCTCGCTCCCGGCCGTGCTCACGACCCTGTGGACGTCGGTTGCACATGTGAACCGCACGCAGATCGCCCTGGCATCCGGCGGTGACCATTGCGACGTCAACTACACGTCGTTCTGGCGCCTCGTTCTGGGCGGCTAGAAGTTTCGGCACCCGCAAGGGATGGCCACCCAGAAGCGGTTTGATTTCCCTTTCCCGCTGCTCGACGGTCGCAGAGGGGGGTGGACCTCGGACTCCTCGACGCGTGGGCGCGCTCGCATCACGGCATCCTGACCAAGCGCCGGGCGATCGACCTCGGCTGGACGGACGCCGCCTGGTACCGGGCGATCCGCCGTGGTCAGCTCCAGCTGATGCACCCGGGGGTCGCCCGTCTCCACGGCACCCCGACCACGCCGACACAGCGGATCTACGCCGCCCTGCTCGCAGCGGGAAAGACCGCGGTCGCGTCGCACCGATCGGCGGCAGTGTTGTGGGCCATCGAACGGCCCGAGGACGACCCGGTCGACGTCATCGTCAGCCGGGGCGTCACGGGCATGGCCCTCACCGGCGTGAACATCCACCGCCCCCGTGACCGCGTCGACATGGCGACCGTCGTCAGGTCCCACACCCCATCGACGAACCTGCTCCGCACACTGATCGACCTGGGTGCGGTCACCGGCGACGTCGGCGCCGCGGTGACGTCGGCGATCACTTCGGGCGCCGTGACGCCGACGGTGCTCGAGTACCTCCTCGCCCGGCACGCCCGCCGCGGCCGCAACGGAACCACCGCCCTCCGCCACGCACTCAGCGCCTGGCCACTACACGGCAAGCCAGCCGACAGTGAGCTCGAGCTGCGCATGGCAAAGCTGCTCGCCGACCACGACCTGCCGCCCGCGACGTTCCACGCCCGCCTCGCCGGCTTCGAGGTCGACTTCCGGATCGACGGCACACCCGTGGTGCTCGAGTGCGACGGCTGGGACCACCACGGCCGTACACGAGAGCAGTTCGAGCGGGATCGAGAGCGCGACGTGATCCTCGGTGCGGCCGGGTACGTGGTGTTCCACTTCACATGGCGCCAGATCACCCGCCGCGCCGCATGGACCGCCGCGCGCATCCGCCAGCTCGTCGAGCGCTGGTCCGCGCCCGTCCCTGATCGTTCTGGGTGGCCGATCGTTGCGACAGCCGAAAGGATCGGCCACCCAGAACGGCCAGAACGGCCCGCGCGATTGGGGCGGATCGGGAGGCACGGCCGGTAGGGACTCGGCGGGAACGGTGCGAGAATGGCTGCCATGATCTTCGACGGCTACGTGCACCAGCTGCCCGATACCGATCCGGTCGAGACCAGCGAATGGCTCGACTCGCTCGACGCCGTGATCGACACGCATGGCAAGACGCGAGCCCGTTTCATCCTGACGCGTCTGCTCGAACGGGCCCGCGAGAGCCAGGTCAGCTTCCCGGCCACGGTCAGCACGCCGTACATCAACACGATCCCGCGCGAGCAGGAGCCGTGGTTCCCCGGCGACGAGCACATCGAGCGTCGGATCCGGGCGTTCGTACGGTGGAACGCGGCGATGATGGTGGTCAAGGCGAACAAGCACGCCGACGGCATCGGCGGGCACCTGTCGACCTATGCCAGCTCGGCCTCGCTGTACGAGATCGGCTTCAACCACTTCTTCCGTGGCAAGGACGACGGCAAGCCCGGCGATCACGTCTACTTCCAGGGTCACGCCGCGCCCGGCGTCTACGCCAGGGCGTTCATCGAGGGCCGTCTCACCGCCGACGACCTCGACCACTTCCGTCAGGAGATCGGCCGCGGTGGCCGCGGCCTGTCGAGCTACCCGCACCCGCGGTTGATGCCCGACTTCTGGGAGTTCCCGACGGTCTCGATGGGCCTCGGGCCGATCACCGCGCTCTACCACGCCCGGTTCAACCGGTACCTGATGAACCGCGAGCTCGACGACACGAGCGACAGCCGCGTCTGGGCGTTCCTCGGCGACGGCGAGTGCGACGAGCCCGAGACGCTCGGCGC
>DATMDV010000063.1:0-5487 GCA_035557475.1 Ilumatobacteraceae bacterium | reverse complement strand
TGGGTCGGGCGTGACGGGCGTGGAGTTCGTGCACATGTTCAGCTCGCTGGGCTCCGAGGTCACCCTCGTCGTCAGCCGCCAGCAGGTCCTGCCGACCAAGGATCCCGAGGTGGCCGCCGCGCTCGAGGACGAGTTCCTGCGGCGCGGCGTGCACCTCCTCAAGGGGGCTCGGGCCATCGGCGCCGACATCGACGACTCGGGCGTCGCGGTGCGGTGCGACGACGGCCGGGTCGGGCGCGGCAGCCACGCCCTCCTCGCCATCGGCTCGGTCCCCAACAGCGAGGGCCTCGGGCTCGACGCCGCCGGCGTGCACGTCGACGGCGGCTACATCCCGGTCAACCAGCACTGCGTCACCAACGTGCCGCACATCTACGCCGCCGGCGACGTGTCGGGGAAGCTGCCGCTGTCGTCGGTGGCGGCGATGCAGGGCCGCAAGATCGCCGAGCACGTGATGGGCCTGCACACCCGCGAACACCGCCACCTCGACTATGACAAGGCGGCGTCCGCCATCTTCACCGAGCCGGAGATCGCCGACGTCGGCCTGGCCGAGGCCGACGCATTCGCCATGGGCCGCAAGATCCGGGTCACCAAGGTGCCGTTCTCGGCCACCCCGAAGGCGTTGATCAACAACGACTCGCGTGGGTTCGTGAAGATCATCTCCGACCCGGCCACCGGGGTGGTGCTCGGCGGGTCGATCGTCGGCCGCCACGCGGCCGAGCTGATCTCGGTCATCGCCCTGGCGGTCACCGCCAACTTGAAGGTCAGCGACATCGTCGAGAGCCTGCTCGTGCACCCGGCACTCGCCGAGGCGCTCGTCGACGCCGCCGAATAGCAACCGCCGGCCGATCAGTTTGCGTCCGCCAACCGGTCAGAGAGATGTGGGCGCCGCGCGCCCCGACGGCAAAGGAGCCTCCGAATGACCCTTCCCGAGATCGCCACCCGAGACGAGTGGCTTGCCGCCCGGACCGCATTGCTCACCAAAGAGAAGGACATGACCGAGCAGCGCGATGCGCTCAACACCGAGCGGCGCAACCTGCCGATGGTCGAGATCGAGAAGGACTACGTGTTCGACGGCCCGAACGGTCCGGTGCGTCTGATCGACATGTTCGAGGGTCGCCGGCAGCTGATCATCTACCACTTCATGTTCGATCCGGAGTGGGACGACGGTTGCCCGAGTTGCACATCCGGGACCGTCGAGATCTCGCCGGGCTTCATCGACCACCTCCACACCCGCGACACGAGCTACGCGATGGTGTCGCGCGCTCCGCTCGCCAAGCTCGAGCGCTGGAAGGTGTTGCAGGGTTGGGATCTGCCCTGGTACTCGTCATTCGGAACCGACTTCAACTACGACTTCGGGGTCACGATCGACGAGACGGCCGGCAACGGGCAGTACAACTTCCGCACCAAGGAAGAGTTCGAGGCGATGGGTTCGGACTTCTTCGACTCCGACCAACCGTTCGAGATGCCGGGTCGGAGCTGCTTCCTCCAAGTCGACGGTCGGGTGTTCCACACCTACTCGCAGTACGCCCGCGGGCTCGAGTCGACGGGTGGTTCCTACTACTTCCTCGACCTGACCGCGCTCGGCCGGCAGGAGGAATGGGAGGAACCGAAGGGACGCAGCGAGTCGGCCCGGTCGGGAACGCCCGATTTCGCGTCCTGATCCACCCGGAACTGTCTGCTTCAGACGAAGCCACGGGCAATCTGAAGCAGACAGAACGGTGGGGTGGGTCTACGGCGACTGCCAGACCACCTCGCCGGCCTCGATCGTGGTGGCGATCAGCGGCACGCCCGGCCGATACACGAGGTGGGTGAAGCTCGGCGCGTCGAGGATGACGAGGTCGGCGCGGCTCCCGGGCCGGATCCGCCCTACATCGTCGCGTCGGAGTGCCGTCGCGCCGCCGACGGTCGCCGCCGCGATCGCCTCCTCTGGCGTCATGTGCATGTCGCGCACGGCGAGCGCGATGCAGAACGACATCGACGTCGTGTAGCTCGATCCAGGGTTGCAGTTGGTCGCGATCGCCACCTTGCCTCCGGCGTCGATGACCCGCCGGGCGTCGGGGTACGGCTGGCGTGTCGAGAAGTCGGTCGCCGGTAGGAACGTCGCCACGGTGGATCCGCCGGCCAGCGCCGCGACATCGGCGTCGGTGAGGTACGTGCAGTGGTCGGCCGACGCGCACTCCATCTCGACGGCGAGGGCGACGCCTGGACCGGGCCCCAGCTGGTTGGCATGGAGCCGCAGGCCGAGCCCGGCGGCACGGCCGGCGTCGAGCACGGCGCGGCACTGATCGGCGTCGAACGCGCCCGTCTCGCAGAACGCGTCGATCCAGCGGGCGTGCGGCGCGCACGCCGGAAGCATCTCGCGGCAGACGTGCTCGACGTAGTCGTCGGCCCGATCGGCGAACTCGGGCGGCACGACATGGGCACCGAGGAACGTGGTCTCCCCGGTGAGCTCACCGGCGATCCGCAGGCACCTGGCCTCGTCGGTCGCGGTCAGGCCGTAGCCCGACTTGATCTCGATCGTCGTGATCCCGGCCCGGCGGCCCTCGTCGCGACGCGCCGCGGCGAGTGAGCGCAACGTGGCGTCGGACGCGGCTCTCGTCGCGCCGACGGTCACGTTGATCCCGCCGGCCTCGTACGGGCGCCCCGCCATCCGCGACGCGAACTCCGACGCGCGGTCTCCGGCGAACACGACATGGGTGTGGCTGTCGACGAAGCCGGGCAGCACGCACCGCCCACCGGCGTCGATCCGCTGGTCGGCCGCCGGCGCGCGGCCGGTACCGACCGTGACGATGGAAGGACCGTCGAACACGACATGGGCGTCGGTGAGGATTCCGAGCGCTCCATCGCCTCCGCTCGTGGCGTCGTCATTGGTGACGAGGACGCCGACGTGGTCGACCACGGTGGTGGTCACACGGCCTCCGCGGCGCCGGCCAGCTCAGCGGCGACGTCGATGCGCACGTGGGTGCCATTGCGGACGATCACCTCGCCGCCCACCACGACGTGGTCGACGTCGGCCGCGGTGGCCGCGAACACGACCGACTCCAGCAGGTGCTCGCGGTGGGCGCCGGCCAATCGCACCGAGTCGAGCCGCACCGTGCAGAGGTCGGCGAGTGCACCGACCGCGAGTTGCCCGGCGTCCGGCCAGCCGAGGCTGGCGTGGCCGTTGGTGGTGGCGGCTCGCAAGAGGCTCGGGGCGTCGTGATTGCCGCGCACGAGGGTCGCCAACCGTTCGTGGTGCTCGACTGCCCGCGCTTCCTCGAACAGATCGATCACGGCGTGTGAGTCGGAGCCGAGGGCGAGCGTCGACCCGGCGTCGCGCAGCGCGCGTGCCGGGCCGATGCCGTCGGCGAGATCGCGTTCGGTCGTCGAACACAGGCACACTGTCGTCCGACTGGCGCCCAGGGCGTCGACGTCGGCGTCGGTGAGGTGGGTCGCGTGGACGGCGGTGAAGCGCTCGCCGAGCAGACCGTGACGGTCGAGCAGGCCGACCGGCGTGATGCCGTAGGCCGCGACGCACTGCTCGTTCTCCGCCGGCTGCTCGGAGACGTGGCTGTGCAGCGGAACGTCGCGGTCAGCGGCCCACGCCCCAACGACCTCCGCCGAGGCGGGATCGACGGCCCGCACGGAGTGGATCGCGGCGCCGATGCGGGCCGTCGCCGACGACAGGGATTCGAGAGCCGACGCGCGGGTCGCCCAGGCGAGCGCATCACCATCGCCGAAGCGCCGCTGCACCGGGTCCAACTCGACGCCGATGCCACCGTGCAGGTAGCAGGTGTCGAGCAACGTGATGCGAATGCCGGCGGCCGCGGCAGCGCCGATCAACGCCGCGCCCATCGCGTTGGGATCGTCATATGGAACCCCACCCACGTCATGGTGGAGGTAGTGGAACTCGCCGACGCACGTGATGCCGGCGAGCGCCATCTCGGCGAACACGGCCCTGGCGAGACGGTGGTACGACTCCGGTGTCAGGCGCGCGGCTGCCTCGTACATCTGCTCGCGCCACGTCCAGAACGAGCCGACGCCGATCTGGGTGGCGCCGCGCAACACGCGGTGGAAGGCGTGGCTGTGGGCGTTCGCCATGCCCGGCAGCGTGAGGCCGGCGAGGCGGGTGGCCGTCGTCGGCGGCTCGCTCACGCCGGGTTGCACCCTCGTGATGCGGTCACCGTCGACGTCGATCGTCACGCCGGCCGCGACGGTGTCGCCGCCGAGCCACGCCAGCTCGCACCAGTAGCTCGTCGTCACGAACCGACCCGACGGACGAACTCGGTGATGCGGGTCACGAATGCGTCGCGGTGATGGCGCTCGAACTGCTCCCACGTCGTGAGCGATCGGGTGTCGTGGACGCGGTCGAGGAACAGCATCCCGTCGAGGTGGTCGCATTCATGCTGGTACGTGCCGGCCGTGAGCCCGCGCTTGACCACGTCGTGCTCGACACCGTCCCGGTCGAGCGAGCGGACGCGGATGTTGACCGAGCGCATCACGTTGCCGCGGAGGTTCGGCACCGACAGACAGCCTTCGTTGATCTCGACCTGCTCGTCGTCGATCGGCTCGATCACCGGGTTGACGACGACCGTGAGCGGGATCGGCGGCTTGTACGGGTAGCGGGGGTTGTGGTTGACCTCGATCGTCGCGATCCGCACGGACACGCCGATCTGCGGGGCGGCGATGCCCGCTCCGTTGGCGTCGTGCATCGTGTCGATCAGATCGTCGATCAGCGTCTGCATCTCGCGACCGGCGAGCTCGTCGGCCGACACTTCCCGGGCGCGCTCGCGGAGCACTGGGTGCCCGACGGTGAGGATCTCGCGCACTGCCACGTCAGTCGTGCTCCAGCATCGGGATCCGGACTCCCCGCTCGCCGGCGACCTCGATGGCCCGGTCGTAGCCGGCGTCGGCGTGGCGCATGACGCCGGTGCCGGGATCGGCCGTGAGCACACGTTCCAGTTTCTGCGCGGCGAGCTCGGTGCCGTCGGCGACGCACACCATGCCGGCGTGGATCGAACGGCCGATGCCGACCCCGCCGCCGTGGTGGATGCTCACCCATGTCGCGCCCGAGGACGTGTTGACGAGGGCGTTGAGCAGCGGCCAGTCGGCGATCGCGTCGGACCCGTCGATCATCGCCTCGGTCTCGCGGTACGGCGACGCGACCGATCCCGAGTCGAGGTGATCGCGTCCGATGACGATGGGCGCGCTCAGCTCACCGCGTCGCACCATCTCGTTGAACCGCAACCCGAGGCGGTGGCGTTCGCCGTAGCCGAGCCAGCAGATCCGCGCCGGCAGGCCCTGGAAGGCGACCCGTTCGCCAGCCATCTGGATCCACCTCGCGAGCGGCGCGTCGTCGGGGAACTCCTCGAGCACGGCGCGGTCGGTGGCCGCGATGTCGGCCGGGTCACCCGACAGCGCCACCCATCTGAACGGTCCCTTGCCCTCGCAGAACAGGGGTCGGATGTAGGCAGGGAGGAAGCCCGGGTAGTCGAACGCCCGGTCGAA
>DATMDV010000062.1:0-24238 GCA_035557475.1 Ilumatobacteraceae bacterium | reverse complement strand
CCACGATGCCGAGCCGGGAACGTTCTACTTGACGGATTACCTGGCCAGGCACTTCGATCCGCTCGTGTGGCAGGGGCTCGGTCTCGATCGGCACCCCGAGCTGCGCGACGCGTACTTCGGGAACTACCGGCGACTGGTGCTGCTGTCGCAGTCCGAGGATCCCGCAGTCGTCGAGGCCGGACGAGCAGCCGCTGACCAACTCGGGCTCGACTTCGAGCACCGTCACGTCGGGCGTCGCGGCCTCGCCGAAGCGGTTGGCCTCGTCGTGTCGCGGCGGGTGGCCTGAATGCCGCGGGGGCCGACCTGATGCCACGGGGGTCGAAACGTCCGGAGCTGGTCACCATCTACTGGCGCGACATCCCCGCTCAGGTCAACGCCCAACTCGGGCGCGAGCGTCACCAGGTGCTGCTGTCGGACAAGTTCCAGCGCGCTGTCGACCGGGCCAAGCGCAAGGCGCACATCTACACGGCCCACGAGGACATCGCCCAATGGCGCCGCGAGAGCCAACCGTGCGAAGGCGATCTGGCGACGGCCGCCGAAGCGCTGGCGGGCCAGCTCGAGAAGGCGTACACGCGCGATCGTCTGGGACTGCTCGCATTTGCCGGTGGGTTCGAGGCGGACGTGGGTGCCGACCGCGTGCGCGCCGCTGAGCTCGCAGCCCTCGAAGAGCTCGACGAAGACGACGCGGCCGAGCAGGACGCATCGGCCAGCATTGAAACGGAGCAAACGTGACCCAGACCGTCGTCAGCTCGGCGAGCCGCGAAGTGGTGATCGGCTTCGACCGACCGTTCGTCATGATCGGCGAGCGCATCAATCCCACTGGGCGCAAGCTGCTGGCCGAGGAGATGAAGGCCGGCGACTTCAGCCGCGTCGAGGCCGACGCGCTCGCCCAGGTCGCGGCCGGCGCCCACATGCTCGACGTCAACGCCGGCATCCCGCTCGCCGACGAGCCGGCGTTGCTCGCCCGGGCCATCCAACTGGTGCAGGCGATCACCGACGTCCCGCTGTCGATCGACTCGTCGATCATCGAAGCGCTCGAGGCCGGGTTGGCGGTGTACCAGGGCAAGCCGCTCGTCAACTCCGTCACCGGCGAGGACGAGGTGATGGAACGGGTGCTCCCGCTCATCGCTCGCTACGGCGCCGCCGTGGTGGCGATCTCGAACGACGAGACCGGCATCAGCATGGATCCCGACGTCCGTTTCCAGGTCGCCCAGCGGATCGTCAACCGCGCCGCCGACCATGGCATTCCCGCCCACGACATCGTCGTCGACCCGCTCGTGATGCCGATCGGCGCCCTCGGCCAGGCGGGCCAGCACGCGTTCAAGCTGATCCGCCGGCTGCGCGAGGAACTGAAGGTGAACACGACGTGTGGTGCGTCCAACGTCAGCTTCGGCCTGCCCAACCGCCACATCGTCACCGGCACGTTCCTCGCCATGGCGATCGCCTCGGGGATGACGTCGGCGATCATGAACCCGATGCACCCCGAGGTGAAGTCGGCTGTGCTCGCCGCCGACGTGCTCGCCGGCACCGACCGCGACTGTGCCGCATGGATCAGGGCCAACCGCGACCCACTCGCACCCGACGGCGCGGGCGGCAGCCGCGAGGGTCGGCGCCGCCGGCGCCCGGCCGGGTAGGGGCGCTCCGTTGACTGCGTCGCATCGAGTGGTGTTCACGCCGTCGGGCCTCACCGGCAGCGTCGAATCCGGCACCACCGTCCTCGACGCGGCGCGCCGACTCGGCGCCGACCTCGACACGGTCTGTGGCGGCCGCGGGATCTGCGGCCGGTGCCAGGTCGTTCCCGGCGTCGGGTCCTTCGCGAAATGGAAGATCGACGTGAGCGCCGATGCGCTGAGCGCGCCGGCCCAGCTCGAGGTCGACTACCACGGGAACCGGCCGTTGCTCGCCGGACAACGCCTCGGATGCTCGGCGCGGATCTGCGGTGACGTGGTGATCGATGTGCCGGCGATGAGTCAGGTCCACCGCCAGGTCGTCCGCAAGGACCTCGACCTCGACCCGATCGTCGTCGATCCGACGTTCTCGCTGTTCTACGTCGAGGTCGCACCGGCCGAACTGGGTGACGCTGTCAGCGCGTCCGGCATGCTGCGCAACGCCGTCGCCGAGCAACACGCACGGCCGCTGCCCGACGTCGACGGTGGGGTGCTCGCCGACGTGCACCCGGCGCTTGCCCGCGCGGACGGCGCGGCGACGGTTGCCGTCCGCCATCGCGACGGAGTCGCCGATCTGATCGTCGCCGCGTGGCCCGGTTACGTGGGTGCCGTGCATGGTGTCGCGGTCGACATCGGCTCGACGACGATCGCTGGCCACCTGTGCGAGCTGACGACGGGTGAGATCCTGGCGAGCGGGGGACGGATGAACCCCCAGATCCGGTTCGGCGAAGACCTGATGAGCCGGGTGTCGTACGTGATGATGAATCCCGGCGGCGAGCGCGAGCTCACCGCCGCCGTACGCGTCGCCCTCGACGAACTGATCGGCGAGCTGATCGAGAGCGCCGGGGTCGACCGCGACCACGTCCTCGAGGTAGTGCTCGTCGGCAATCCGATCATGCATCACATCGCGCTCGGCATCGATCCCACCCCGCTCGGGTCTGCACCGTTCGTCCTCGCCACCGACGAGGCGGTGTTCGGGCGAGCACGCGACCTCGATCTCGATCTCCCTGCCGCGGCGTTCTATGCCGGGCCGTGCATCGCCGGTCACGTCGGCGCGGACACGGCGGCCGCTCTGCTCGCCGAGGGCCCGCACCGTGGTGATGCGATGCAACTCCTCGTCGACGTCGGCACCAACGCCGAGATCGTGCTCGGCGACCGCACCCGCCAGTACGCCGCGTCGAGCCCGACCGGGCCGGCGTTCGAGGGTGCCCAGATCAGCTGCGGGCAGCGCGCTACCGCTGGCGCCATCGAACGGGTGCGGATCGATCGCGACACGCTCGAGCCGTCGTTCAAGGTGATCGGCTCGGACGTGTGGTCGGACGATCCCAGCTTCGACGACGCTGTCGCCTCGTCGGGGGTGACCGGGGTGTGTGGCTCGGGCATCATCGACGTCGTCGCCGAGATGTACCTGGCGGGATTGATCGAGACGGACGGCACGATCCGCGGTGAGATGGCGGCACGGACCGACCGCATCGTCTCCGATGGCCGGACGTTCTCGTACGTGCTGTACTCGGCGGGCGACACCCACTTGTCGATCACGCAGAACGACGTGCGGGCGATCCAACTGGCCAAGGCCGCGCTCCGCGCCGGGATCGATCTGCTCGTCGAGCATGCGGGTTCGCCGGTGGTCACCGACATCCGCCTCGCCGGCGCGTTCGGTGCGCACATCGATCCGGTCCACGCGATGGTGCTCGGTCTCGTGCCGGACTGCCCGGTCGACGGCGTGCGTTCGGTCGGCAACGCCGCCGGCGCCGGTGCCGTGCAGGCCCTGCTGTCGCGGAGTCTGCGTTCCGAGATGGAGTCGGCCGTTCGCCGCGTCATCAAGATCGAGACCGCGACCGAACCGCGATTTCAGGAGTTGTTCGTCGCGGCGATGGCGTTGCCGCATGCGACGAGCCCGTCGCCGAACCTCGCAACCGTGGTCGACCTTCCCGCTCGCGATCCAGCGGCGTCGCGCGGCGGCCGCCGTCGCCGGTCGCGCGCCGAGCCGGACGTGACGAACGATGTCCCAACTGACGTCATGGAGGATGTGTCATGAACGCACCAGTCGGGCGACGCGGTGGTGGGCGGGCGGGCCGTCAGAGTCAGCGAGCGGCCTCGGCCCCCGACCGGTTGCCGTTCATCACACGGCGCCTCGCACCCGTCGAGTTGATCTCGACGGAGGGTCTCGAGATCCTCGAGCACAACGCCGACACGATCCTCGCCGAGGTCGGTGTCGAGGTCCGCGACCACCCGAGCGCCGTGAAGCTGTTCGCCGAGGCCGGTGCCGACGTCGACGGCAGCCGGGTGCGGTTCCCACGTGGGATGTGTCGCCAGATCGTGCAAGCGACGGCACCGGCCGTGTACACGCAGCACGCCCGCAACCCCGCCAACAACGTTCAGATCGGTGGCGACGCGACGGTGTTCGCGCCGAACTACGGCTCGCCATTCGTGCACGACCTCGAGGGCGGCCGCCGCTATGCGACGCTCGCCGACTTCCAGAACTTCGTGAAGCTCGCCTTCATGTCGCCGCACCTGCATCACTCGGGCGGCACGGTGTGCGAGCCGGTCGACGTGCCGGTCAGCAAACGCCACCTCGACATGGTCTACGCCCACATCCGCTACAGCGACAAAGGGTTCATGGGATCGGTCACCGCCGGCGAACGGGCGGCCGACTGTGTCGAGCTGGCGCGCATCGCGTTCGGCGGCGACCTGCAGGACCGGACCGTGATGACGAGCCTCATCAACGCCTCGTCGCCGTTGGTGTGGGACTCGTCGATGCTGGCGTCGGCCGAGGTCTATGCCCAGAACAACCAGGCGACGATCATCACCCCGTTCATCCTCGCCGGGGCGATGGCACCGACGACGTCGGCGGGCGTCGCGGCCCAGACGCTCGCCGAGGCACTCGCCGGGATGACGTTCGTCCAGCTCGTCCGACCCGGCGCGCCCGTCGTGTTCGGCTCGTTCGCGAGCTCGATGTCGATGCAGAGCGGGGCGCCGACGTTCGGCACGCCGGAGCCTGCGCTCGTGTTGTACACCGTCGCCGCGTTGGCTCGCCGGCTCGGCGTGCCGTTCCGGTCGGGCGGCTCGCTCACGGCTTCGAAGCTGCCCGACGCCCAGGCCGCATACGAGAGCGCGGCAACGCTGATCCCGACGATGATGGCCGGTACGAACTTCGTGCTCCATGCCGCCGGGTGGCTCGAGGGCGGTCTGGCCATCGGCTACGAGAAGTTCGTGCTCGACGCCGATCAACTGGGGATGATGGCGACGTTCGCCCAGGGGCTCGATCTCTCAGAGAACGGCCAGGCGCTCGACGCGATCCGCGAGAACACACCGGGCCAGCACTTCCTCGGTACGGCGCACACGCTCGCCAACTTCGAGTCGGCGTTCTACCGCTCTGACACCGCCGACAACTCGAGCTTCGAGCAATGGCTCGAAGATGGCGGGCTCGACGCTGCCCAGCGCGCCAGCCGGCTGTGGCGGTCGCGACTCGACGCCTACGAGGCACCGCCAATTGACGACGCGATCGACGCCGAGCTGATCGAGTTCATCGAGCGTCGCAAGTCCGAGCTTCCCGATACCTTCGCCTGAGAATGCACCACGAAACGGAGACCCATCGATGTTCCTGCTGAGCCGACTGTTCGGTCGCGACCGGGCACGTGGCCCGGCGACTGCCGAGGTCCGACGCCTCGTGGCTGCGACGCGATTCGAGCTGGTGCCGATGAAGGGTGTGGAGGAGGCGATCGAGGCGCTCCCGGAGATGTCGTCGGTGTCCGTCACGTGCTCGCCGGCCAAGGGCATCCCGGCGACGCTCGACCTCACCGTGCGGTTGCTCGACCTCGGTCATCACCCGATCCCGCACATCTCGGCGCGGATGGTCGAAGGCCCCGACGAGGTGTTCAAGCTCGCGGCGTGGATCCGCGAGCACGGTTTGCACGACCTGTTCGTGGTCGGCGGCGACGCCGAGCAACCGCACGGCCCGTACGCCGACGGTCTGACATTCCTGCGCGACCTGCTCGCCCACGACCACGGCCTCGAGCGCATCGGTGTGCCGGCGTATCCCGACGGTCACCCGTTCATCGACCGTTCGCTGCTCCGTGACGCGCTGCACGCCAAGCAGGAGCTGATCACCGAGGCCGGGGTCGTCGCCGGCGCCTCCACCCAGATGTGCTTCGACGCCGGTCGCATCCGCACCTGGTTGCAAGAGGAACGATCGCACGGCCTCACCTTGCCGATCCACCTCGGTGTGCCGGGCGTCGTCGACCGCGCGCGATTGATGCGGATGGGCGCGCGTCTCGGAGTGGGGACGTCGCTGCGCTATCTGAGCAAGAATCGGGCGACGGTCATGCGAATGCTTGCTCCGGGTGGCTACGACCCGACCGACCTCGTGCGCGCCATGGCGCCGGACGCCGAATCGCTCGGCATCGTCGGGCTGCACTCGTTCACCTTCAACAGCGTCGCCGATACGGCGAAGTGGCGCGAGACGTTGCTCGCCGATCAATCGTGACCACGCAACGCGCTGACGCACGCGAGCGAGTAGCGCGCCGTGTGATGTTCGAACAGCGAGCAGTGTGATGGGCGAGCGAGCAGATGTCATCGTCATCGGTGCCGGCGTGATCGGTGCCGCTGTCGCGTTCGAGCTCGCCCGCAGCGGTCGCTCGGTGATCAGCGTCGACAAGGGACCCGCGCCCGGTGCCGGCTCGACGAGCTCGTCGGCATCGATCATCCGCTTCAGCTATTCGACACTCGATGCGGTGCTGACCGCGTGGGAGTCGGCCGCGGTGTGGGAGGCGTGGGACGAACACCTCGGCGCCGTCGACCCCGATGGGATGGCCCGATTCGTGCAAACCGGGAACCTGATCTTCTGCACCGAGGGCTACGACGGTTCGGGGATCATGGCGTTGTGGGACGACATCGGGATCCCGTACGAACGACTCGACGCCAGCCAGATCCGCGAACGGTTCCCCCGGCTCGACCCGGGGCGGTTCTGGCCGCCCAAGCGCATCGACGACCCGGCGTTCGCCGATGACGCGACCGGTGAGCTGACCGCGTTCTACAACCCAGGGAGCGGTTTCATCGACGATCCGATGCTGGCCGCCCACAACCTTTCCTTTGCCGCACGGCAATACGGCGCCACGTTCCGCTTCCACGAGACCGTGGTGGGGATCGACCAACGCGACGGGCGCGTCTGCGGCGTGCGACTCGCTGGAGGCGACGTCGTGGAGGCGCCAGTCGTGGTCAACGTCGGCGGACCGCACTCCAGCGTCATCAACCAGATGGCCGGCGTGACCGGCGACATGCGCATCAGCCACCGCCCGCTGCGCAACGAGATGTTCGCCGTGCCGGCCCCGTCGGGCTTCGCACTCGACGACGGCGCCACGATCGTCGCCGACCTCGACATCGGCCAGTACTTCCGACCGCAGATCGGTGGCACGCTGCTCGTCGGCGGGACCGAGCCGGACTGCGACGAGCTGGAATGGATCGACGATCCCGACAACTTCCGCGAACAGCCGACCGTCGAGGTCTGGGAGACGTCGATGTTCCGCCTTGCCAGGCGGATGCCCGAGTTCGGCGTGCCGAGCCGGCCGGTCGGTCTGGCCGCCCTGTACGACGCGTCCGACGACTGGGTGCCGATCTACGACAAGTCGAGTCTCGCCGGCTTCTACATGGCGTGCGGAACGAGTGGCAACCAGTTCAAGAACGCCCCGCTCGCCGGCCAGTTCATCCGAGCGCTCGTCGACGCCGCGGAGAGCGGGATCGATCACGACGACGAGCCCGTTCAGCTGCTCGGTCCGCGCACCGGTCGGACGATCAACGTCGGTGCGTTCTCACGACGTCGTGACCCGTCGGTCACGTCGGGCACCGTGATGGGCTGACGCCGGATGATGGGGGCCCAGATGATGGAGCACGTGTGATGGGAGTGCGACGGATGACGGCCGCCGTCGTGGTCGAGGGTGGCAACGAGCTCGGCGAGTGCCCGGTGTGGGATCCGCGCCGGTCGGAGTTGCTGTGGACCGACATTCACGGTCGTCGTCTGCACCGCCTCGCGCTCGATGGCACGGTGACGGAGCTGGCGCTCGACGACCGGCTGTGCAGTTTCGCCGTCACGGTCGACGGCGACCTTGTTGCGGCGTTCACGGAGCGCATCGCTCGCCTCGATCGCGACACCGGCGCAGTGCGCGAGCTCCATCCGATCGAGACCGAAATTGCCGCGACGCGGAGCAACGACGGCCGGCCTGATCGCCACGGTGGGTTCGTCTTCGGAACCATGGACGAAGAGCACGACCCTCGGCAGCCGCTCGGGTCGTTCTACCACTGGGACGTCGCCAGCGGGCTCGAGTCGATTCGGCCCGGCGTCGCGATCTCCAACGGGCTCTGCTTCTCGCCCGATGGGCTGACGATCTACTACGCCGACTCGCCGCTCGGCACGATCTGGACGGCGCGCTACGACCCGGAGTCGGGGCAATTGCACGACGAGCGAGTGCTCGTCGCCCCCGACCCCGATGTCCCCGGCGACACCGGTGCACCGGACGGCTCGACGGTCGACGAGAGTGGCTGCATCTGGAACGCACGTTGGGGCGCGTGGGGCATCGCCCGCTACACGCCCGACGGAGCGCTCGACACGATCATCGACGTCCCGGTGCCGCAGCCGAGCGCGGTGACGTTCGGCGGCGACGATCTCGGCACGCTCTACATCACGACGGGGCGCGAGCACATGTCGCCCAGCGATCCCCGCTACGAGCTGTCCGGCGCGTTGTTCGCGGTGACGCCGGGCGTCACCGGCATCGCCGACACCCCAGTGCGCGTCTGACCCCCCACCACCTCCACCATCGATGGTGTGGCTTGGCAGGGTTGACCTTCCCCGTGCGGGAGGGTCCATGCTGACGTCGTGGATGCCCTGCTGACGATCGGCGAGTTCTCCAAGATGACCTACCTGAGCGTGAAGGCGCTCCGGCACTACCACGACGTCGGACTGCTCGAACCCGTCGACATCGACAGGGCGACCGGGTACCGCCGGTACTCGACCGCTCAGGTGTCGACGGCGCAGGCGATCCGACGGTTCCGCGAGCTCGACATGCCGATCGACCACGTCCGAGCAGTGCTCGAAGCGCCCGATGTGACGAGCCGCAATGAAGCGATCCTCGTCCACCTGCGTCACATGCAGCAGCAGCTCGAGCGGACCCAGACGACGGTCGCGTCACTGCAGACGCTGCTCGAGGACGTCCGACGCACGTCGAGCGTGACTCGCCGATCCTTCGGACCGACATCGTCGCTCGCGATCAGCGAGACGGTGGGGTTCGACGACGTTGGTGAGTGGTGCGGCGCGGTGTTCGACGAGCTCCACGGCGAGCTCGCCGGCGCCGGGATCCCGCCCGCCGGCCCCGACGGTGCGTTGTACTTCAGCGACTTCTTCGAGCTCGGGCTCGGCGAGGTGATCGCCTTCGTGCCGATCACCGAGGATGTGGGTCCGATTGGTCGAGCAGAGCGGCTCGACCTTCCGGCCGCCGATTTCGCGGTCCTGGTACACGAGGGCCACTTCGCCGACCTCGACCGCACGTACGGCGCGCTCGGCACCCATGTCGCACTTCAGCGCATCGGAGTCGACGGACCGATCCGTGAGCACTACGTCGTGGCCGGCGACGACGTCGACCCCGGCGATCACCGCACCGAGGTCTGCTGGCCGATCACCGTCCAGACGACGACCTAGCCACCCGAAACCCCTCGAACAATCGAAAAGGAGACCCCCTGATGAGCGTCACCCTCAATCACATCACGTTCGACTGCGCCGACGCCGCACGAGTCGCCGGCTTCTGGTCGAGCGTGCTCGACGAGGCCGTCGACGACGGCGCGAGCCCGGACTTCGCCACGATCACGAGCCAGACGTCCGCTTCGTGGATGTTCGTCAAGGTGCCCGAGCCCAAGAGCGTGAAGAACCGGGTCCACGTCGACCTCGGCACGAACGACCTCGACGCCGAGCTCGTGCGCCTCGCCGGTCTCGGCGCAACCCACATCGCCGACCTCGACGAGGGTGGAACGCGTTGGACCACCCTGGCCGATCCAGAAGGCAACGAGTTCGACGTCGTCCAGATACGCGACTGAACGATCACAGCACGGCTTTGGTCACGCGTTGCGGTCGCGCATCGGTGTGCGGTCGGCACCCATCGGTGCATGCGGAGGCATCTCGATGACTGCCCCAGGCAGCAGACGATCTCTTGCCGAGATCCCGTCAAAGCCCAGACAGGTCGAACACAGCCCGTCCATACAGTCACCTCATGAGACACGTGTTCGATGTTCCGCCGATCCGACGTTCGCGTTGGGCGGCGGTGGGCGCCGCCGTCGCGGTGACCCTCGGAGCGGGCGGTGTCCTCACGACGTCGGCTGCGTCGGTGGACGGTGGGTCGCTGTTCGTGCCGATCACACCGTGTCGCTTGATGGACACCCGCGAGCCGGACGGCGCCGGACAGCGATCGGGACCCTTGGGTGCCGATGAGACCTTCTCGCCGCAGGTGTCGGGCACCCACGGCGACTGCATGATTCCAGCCGACGCGACGGCTGCGGCGATGAACATCACCGTCGTCAACGCGACCGCGTCCAGCTTTCTCACGGTGTTCCCGGCCGACGTCAGCCGGCCCGCCACGAGCAGCATGAACTGGGCCGCCGGTCAGGTCGCCACGGCGAACGAGGTGACCTCTCGACTGTCGGGCACCGGAGCGGTCGGCCTCTACAACCAGGCGGGCGCCGTCGACGTGCTGATCGACGTCGTGGGCTACTACAGCCCGTCGGGCTCCGGTCTGCCGGGCGCGACCGGACCAGCCGGCGCGACCGGCGCAACCGGCGCAACGGGCGACGCCGGCGCGGTCGGCGCGACGGGGGCTGATGGCGCGACCGGCGAGGCCGGCTCCGATGGCGTCGGGACGCAGGGACCTGCGGGTCCCGGAGCGACGTTGATCGACACCGCGGTGCCGGCGGACGGCGCCGGGGTCGTCGTCCACACCTTCGACGGAGTGGCCATCACCGCATTCTGCAATCCGGGCCAGTTGTTCATGGCCATCGACGCGACCGTCGGAACGAACCCCCTCTGGGCGGGCGGCATCGCCATGCAGGGAAATTCCCCGTCCAACATCGACTTTCAGGGCATCCTGGGATTCTCGCTCACCAAGTTCGGCCCCGTCGGGCCGTTGCACTACTCAGGGCTCATCGAGAACACGGCCGTCGGCCAGCCCTACCAGCTCGAAGTGCACATGTCGGTATCAGACCCGTGTCGCGTCTGGGGATCCACGATCCCGCTCGGATGATCTCGGCCTGTCGGGGCGGCCATCCTCGTCCGATGAGCGATTGTCGGCCCACTCAGCCCAGCTCGATTTGTCCCGAGGGGCCGTCGGAGTGACGGCCCCTCCGACGATGGGTGTGAGGATGGATGAGCGATCACACCGATCGGCACACGACGAAACCCGGAGGGGACCCCGACATGGATCTCGAACAAGTCAAGCGCGAGTCGGCCCGGCTCAGCCCGTTGGCGCACATGGCGACGGTTGGTCCAGACGGCGACCCTGACGTCGTTCCGGTGCACCCGGCGTGGGAAGGCGACACGATCTGGATCATGACGGGAACGTCGAGCGTCAAGGCCCGCAACATCGCCCACCAGCCTCGCGTTGCCATGCATTGGCAGGTGACGGAGGCTGGCGACGGGGTCGAGGTGTGGGGGACCGCGACCGTTCACACCGACGTCGAGACGAAGAAGCGCCTGTGGACCGGCGTGTTCGACTACGACCTCAACCTGTTCGCCCCTGGCGGGGCCGAGGATTCGCCTGAAACCGCGTTCGTCGCCGTGAAGCCCGATCGGGCGCTGTACCTGATCGCCTACGGCATGGGTGGGAGGGAGACCTGGTCGGCAACCACCGCGTGAGGTCCTGCCCTCAGGGCCACCTCCCAACGTGATGACGAATCTCACGCCGATCGTGTGATGGCCGCTCGACGGAAGAGCGGTCCGACCCACACAGAGGAATGAGATCGTCATGACACAGTCCAACGCGCAGATGGTGACCCCCGGCGCCGCCACATCGGGCGGCTTGTGGTTCGAACAGCGGGGCACGGGGCCCGACGTGCTGCTCATCGCCGGACTCAGTGATCCGATCGAGGCGTGGACTGCGCAGCTCGATGGGCTCGCCGACCGCTATCGGCTCCTCGCGTTCGACAATCGTGGCGCCGGCCGGTCGCCGAGCATGCCCGACACCTATTCGGTGGCGGCGATGGCTGACGACGCGGCCGACGTACTGCGCACCGCCGACGTCGGTGCCGCCCACGTCGCCGGGTTCTCCGGAGGCAGCGCGATCGCACAGGAGCTGGCACTGCGCCACCCAGAACTGGTGCGCAGCCTCGTCCTCGTCAGCACCTGGGCCCGTTTCGATGCCTACGTCCGCACGATGACCGACGCGTGGCGCTGGCTCGCCGCAGCCGCGCCGAGCGAGCAAGCCATGCTCGAGGCCTTCTTCCTGTGGATCTACACCCCGCGGGCGCACGAAAACGGCGTGGTCGCGCAGATCATCGAGGAGGCACTTGCCTTCCCGCATCCGCAGTCGCCCGAGGACTTCGTACGCCAACTCGAGACCTTCATCACCCACGACACGTTCGATCGCCTGCCCGAGATCACCGTGCCCACGCTCGTGATGGCCGGCGAGATCGACATCGCCACGCCACCGCGCTTCGGCCGGATCGTCGCCGAGCGGATCCCGAACGCCACGTTCGACGTGCTGGCGGGCGAGGCCCATCAGCCGTTCCAGGAGAGCCCGATCGACTTCAACGAGCGGGTGGACGCGTTCTGGCGCCGTGTCGAGGGGCACACGAAGCCGCCCCTGCGAGCATGAACCGCTTCCTCAGCTGGCCGGCACGTCTCGGCGACGCCCCGATCGGATACCGCGTCGAGGCGTCGCCGAGCGTCCAGCGCGCCGCTCGGTCACACGAGTTCGCCGCCGGCCCACCACCGCTCGAAGCGGGGCTTGTTGGCGGACGTGACCGGTTCGACCAGAAAGCCGCTCGGGGAGCGCACGTAGGCGAGGCGGCCGTAGCCCTCGTCGGGCGAGTTGGCAGCCAGCTCCAATGTCCAGCCGGCGTCGAGCATCCGCTGCACGTCGCCGCCGGGGTCGTCGGACCACACACCGAAATGGTGCGCGCCGGGAAAGTCGTCGGCATCCCAGATCGAGCCCGGCTCACCTTGGAGCAGCTCGAGGTGCACCGGCCCTTCGGCTGAGTAGGTGAGGATGACGTGCTTGGTGACCTGGCCCTCGTCGGGGAGCCACACCGACATCTGGCGGTCCTGCACGGATGCCCACGTCACGCCCATCGCCGGCCCGATCTCGGCCATTGCCTTGTCGATGTCGGGCACGCGGATCCCGACGTGGAAGAACTGCGAGAAGTCGAAGAGGGGTTCGAGCACGGGCCGACGATAGGCGAGCGCCGCCGGCCCGTTCGATCCGGCCCGTTCAACGCGCGGCGGCGATCGTCACGTCACGTCATGTCACGTCATGTCACGTCAACGTCCGCCAATGCGGCCCGGACCGATCGGTCGAGCTTGTCGACGATCTCGTCGATCTCGGCGTCGGTCGCGTTGAACGGCGGGGCGATGATCACCGTGTCGCCGTTGACCCCATCGACGTTGCCGCCCGACGGGTAGCAGATCAGCCCGTTGTCGAGTGCCTGCCGCCGAACGCGCAGGTGGACGCCGTCGGCGGCCGGGAACGGCTGCTTCGTCGCCGGGTCGGCGACGAGCTCGAGACCGACGAAGAAGCCGCGGCCGCGGATGTCGCCGACACGATCGACGTCGGCGAAGCGCTCCTCGATCATCTTCATCAGGCCCGGCCCGTCGGCTCGCACCCGCTCGACGAGCTGGTCGCGCTCGACGATTCGCTGGACGGCGAGACCAGCCGCGCAGGCGAGCGTGTGCCCGGTGAACGTGTGCCCGGTCTGCGGTCCGCCGACGCCGTCGAGCACGGCCGCCACCTTGTCGTGGTACAGCGTCGCGCCGAGGGGCACGTACCCGCCGCCGAGGCCCTTGGCGACCGCCATCACATCGGGCGTGACGCCGTCGTGCTCGAGGGCGCGCCACGTGCCACATCGCCCGGTGCCACACATCACCTCGTCGGCGATCATCAGCACGCCATGGCGGTCGCAGATGTCGCGCACCATCCGCGCGTAACCGGGTGGAGCCGGCACCGCGCCGCCGGCGGCGCCGACCACGGGTTCGAACACGAAACCCGCCACGTTCTCCGCTCCGAGGCGGACGATCTCGCGTTCGAGCTCGTCGGCACACGCGGCGGCGACGTCGTCGGCGACCACGCCACGCGGTGGGCGATACCGGTTGACCGCCGAGAGATGCGATGCGGGGATGAGCGCGCCCTCGTACGGCGCGCGCCGCTCCTTGAAGTGCGACACCGACAGCGCCCCGAGTGTGTTGCCATGCCACGCGCGTTCGCGAGCGATGAAGCGCTGGCGGGTCGGCGCACCCGCGGCGTAGTGGTAGTGGAGGGCGACCTTCAACGCCGATTCAACGGCCTCGGATCCGCCGGTGGTGAAGATCATCCTGTTGAACCCCGGCCCGCTGCGGCGGGCGACGAGCTCGGTCAGGTCGTCCATCGGATCGCTGGCGAAGTTGTAGCGGTAGGCGTGGGCGACGGCGTCGAGTTGGCGCTTGATGGCGTCGTTGACCTCGGGGTGGGCGTGGCCGAGGCAGTACACCGCAGGGCCGCCCGAGCCGTCGATGTACTCCTTGCCCGTGACGTCGTAGAGCCGGCTGCCGCGCCCGTAGGCGATCTTCGGCAGCACCGGCGGCTGGCCATCCGTCGCGCGCCACATGGTCAGCTCCTGATGCGTTCGTTGGTCGGGTCGTACAACGGCGCGGACGACGCCCGGGCGGGGTACTCGCGGCCGTTGATCTCGACGGTCCACGCGCCGGCGTCGAGATACGACCGGGTGACGGCCTCGCCGGCCTCGACCATCGCGAGGCCTACCGCGCCGCCGAGCGTGTGACCGTACGACGCCGCGCGGATGTACCCCACCGCGTGCCCGTCGCGGCGCACCACCTCGGCGTGGAACATCAGCGGATCGGGGTCGGTGACGAGGATCTGCACGACGCGCCGGGTCGGCGGGCCGGCCGCGCGGGCGGCGGCGACAGCGTCACGCCCGATGAAACCGCCCGGCTTGTCGATCGCGACCGCGAACCCGAGACCGGCCTCGAGCACCGTGTCGGTGTTGTCGATGTCGTGGCCGTAGTCGCGGTAGCCCTTCTCCATGCGCAGGCTCGCCAGCGCCTTCAGACCGGCGTGACGCAAGCCGAACTGGGCGCCTGCCTCGACGAGCCGGTCGTACACGTGGGCGGCCTGTTCCGCCGGGACGTACAGCTCGTAGCCGAGCTCGCCGAGGTAGGTGATGCGAACGCACAGCACGCGTGCGAACCCGATGTCGATCTCGTGCGCGTCGCGGAACGCGAAGGCCTCGTTCGACATGTCGCTCGACGTCACGGCGTGGAGCAGCTCACGCGAGCGTGGACCTTGCACATTGAGCTGCGCGTAGCCCGACGTCACGTCGGTGACGAACGCGTGCTGCTCACCGATGTGGCGCCGCATCCACGTCTCGACATGGCGGTGGGCGGTGTCGGTGGCGACCACCCAGAAGTCGTCGTCGCCGAGCTTGGTCACGGTGAGGTCGGCCTCGAGACGGCCCGCCTCGTTGAGCCACTGGGTGTAGGTGATGCGGCCGGGGAGGCCGTCGACCTCGTTGGCCGAGAGGTGGTCGAGCAGCCGGCCGGCATGGGCGCCCTGGACGCGGAACTTCGACATGAACGACATGTCCATCACGATCACACCGGTGCGCGCCGCGACGTGCTCGGCGCGCCAGTGCTCCCACCACGCCGGCCGTCCCCACGTCAGCGGTCCGGGATCGGGCTCGTTGCCGGCCCCGGCGTACCAATCGGCGCCCTCCCAGCCACTCACGTCGCGGAAGTAGGCACCGGCCGCGGCGAGGCGATGGTGGACGGGTGACAACTTCACGCCGCGTGCCGTCTGCATCGACCGGGTGGGGTAGTGGCATTGATACACCATCCCGAGCGACTCGACGGTGCGCGTTCGGCGGTACTCGGGGTTCGCCTGGTACGTGTGGAGGCGGTCGATGTTGAAGCCGGTGACGTCGACGTCGGGCCGGCCGTTGACGATCCAGTGGGCGACGACGCGCCCCATGCCACCGCCGGTGAGGATGCCGATCGAGTTCAGGCCGGCGGCCACGAAGTAGTTGCGCAACTCCGGTGCCTCGCCGACGACGGGCTGGAGGTCGGGGGTGAAGCTCTCCGGGCCGCAGAAGAACTTGCGGATGCCGATGTCGAACGAGATCGGAACCCGGCTCATGGCGCGCTCGACGTACGGTCCCATGCGATCCCAGTCGGGGCTGATCTCGCCGAACGAGAACCCGTCGGGCACGCCGTCGACGTGCCACGGCGCGCATTCCGGCTCGAAGAGCCCGATCATCAGCCCGCCCACCTCTTCGCGGTAGTAGCCGTACGAGCCGGGATCCTCGATCACCGGCCACGACGGGTCGAGGCCGTCGACCTGCTCGGTGATGAGGTAGTAGTGCTCGGCCGCCTGCAGCGGGATGTTGACGCCCGACCGGGCGCCGAGCTGGCGGGCCCACATCCCCGCGCAGTTGACCACGTACTCGGCCTCGATCGAGCCTCGATCGGTCTCGACCCCGGCCACTGCGCCATGGCGCGCCGTCACGCCGGTGACGGTGACCCCCTGCACGATCGACACGCCCTGCTGGCGGGCACCCCTGGCGAGGGCCATCGTCACGTCGACCGGGTTGACGCGACCGTCGTCGGCCACGTAGAAGCCGGCGAGGATGTCGTCGGTGCGCGCCAGTGGGAACATCTCGGCGACCTCGCGCGCCGAGATCTCCTGCACGTCGACGCCGCAATAGCGGTTGAACGCCGAGACCCGCCGGTACTCCTCGAGCCGATCGCGGTCGGCCGCCAGCTCGATGAAGCCGACCTGTTTGAGCCCGGTCGCCAGCCCGGTCTCGGCCTCGAGCCGCGAGTACAGGTCGCGCGTGTACTTGCGCATCTCGGTCGAGGTCTCCGACGTCGACCCGAACGTCACCATCAGCCCGGCCGAGTGCCACGTCGTGCCCGCCGTGAGCTGGTCGCGCTCGACGAGCACGATGTCGTGCCAGCCCATGTGCGCCAGGTGGTAGGCGACGGAACAACCGATGACGCCCCCACCGATCACGACGACCCGCGCCCGTGCCGGCAGTTCGGTCATCGCCGCATCATCCCACGCCACGCCGACCCCACCCCGAACTGTCTGCTTCAGACTCAGCCACGGGGCCGGATGGAGCAGACAGAACGGGGAGTACGGTCGGAGATGTGGACGAGGCGACGCTGCAGCGGCTCTATGCGACGGTGCCGACCGACTTCGTGGCGGCCCGGAACGCGGTGGTCAAGGAAATGCGGCGCGCCAAGGAGCGCGACGAGGCGGCGCTCGTCGCCGCGCTGCGCCGCCCGGACTGGACGGACTGGGCATTGAACGTCGCGGCCGCCGAGAAGTCCGAGGCCGTCGACGAGTTCGCCCGCGCCGCGAGCGACGTCCGTGACGCGCAGACCGCGGCCATCGAGGGCCGCGACGGGCCCGATGTCCGCACCGCGTTGCGAACCCTCCGGGAACGGACGACCGAGGTGATTCGGGCTGCTGTCGCGGCCCTCGAAGGCGCCGGGCGGCCGCCCGGCACCGCCGAGCTGACCGCCCGGCTGTCGGAGATCGCCGGCAATGCGGCGGCGTGCGAGCAACTGCGCACGGGTGTGCTCGGATCGGGCGATCCCGACGTGAGCAACCCGTTCGCCGGGCTCGAGCCGGCGGCCGGCCCTCGCCAGCGCCGCGACGCGCCAGCCAAACGGGCGCCAGGAGCTGCGAGCAAGCCAGCGGTCGCGGTCGCCGGCAAGGCCGACAAGCGGGCGGCGGAGTCGGAGCCGCGAGTGAGCGCCGCCGAGCGCCAGCGGATCAGGCGCGAGCGGGAACAAGCCGAGCGCGCCCATCGCACCGCGGTGCGCGAGCTCGCGCGGGCCGACGACGACGTCGAGAAGGCGACGGTGGCGGTCGCCATCGCCCGCGAGAAGCTGGCCGACGCCGAGCGACAGCAGGCGGAGGCCAACGCGCACCGTCTGGCCGTGGCCGAGAAGCTCGCCACGGCGGAGGAGGCGGTCGCCGTCCTCGAGCAGTGACGAGCGGGTCTACCATTCCTCCGCCCCCCACCGACGACGTGACGAATGGAGGGGTGGATGAAGCCCAAACGACTGGTCATCATCGGAATCGTGGCGACCCTGTGCGCCGTGCCGGCGGCAGTGGGGCTGGCGAGTGCGCAGGGTGAGCACACGCCAGGACTCCCGGACCAAGTGCGTGACGCGACCCGCGACTTCCGCGATGTCGCGAACGCCATCGCCGCTGGCTATGGACCGGCGAGCGGCTGCGTCAGCGGACCTGAAGTGGGTGCCATGGGCGTTCACTATGCGAACGGCGAGCTGATCGACGGTGTGCTGCAGGTCGACCAACCCGAGCTGCTGGTGTACGAGCAGCGCGGTGGCCGGCTCAGACTCCTCGGCGTGGAGTACCTGGTGCCGGTCGACGCATGGACTGCCGCGGGCAACACTGCGCCTCCTGTGCTCGTCGGGCAGCACTTCCAGTTCGTCAACAGCCCGAACCGATATGGGCTCGGGCCTTTCTACGAGTTGCACGTGTGGGCCTGGAAGAACAACCCCAACGGGATGTTCGTCGACTGGAACCCAGCCGTGTCGTGCGAGGAGTACACGGGCGAACCCGGAGTGACGCACGCCGGCCACTGAGTGGACGAGGCCACCCGAGCGACCACGAGAGGAGACGCGCGGCGATGCCGCCGGTCCGACGCCGGCGGCATCGTCGGGCGCCGCGGTGTGATGGCGGTGTGACGGCGGTGCGCGAGCCCGGTGACACGGACAATCGCGACGCCCGTAGGTATTCTGTATACGTGAGCCTCGGTCAGAGCCATCGCACCCTGCGCGAGGTCGTCGCCGACGAGATCCACGGGATGATCATGCGGGGCGAGCTCGAGCCCGGCGAGCGGCTCTACGAGGACCGCCTCGCCCTGCAACTCGGTGTGTCGCGCAACCCCGTCCGTGAGGCGATCCGCGCTCTCGAGGGTACGGGGCTCGTCGAGGTGCTGCCGCGTCGCGGCGCCTACGTCTCGAAGATCGAGCCCGACCAGATCGTGCAGCTCCTCGAACTGCGGTGTGTGATCGAGGCCTACGCAGCCGAGCGCGCCGCGATCCGCCGCACCGACGCCGACCTCGTCGCGCTCCAGCGCTGCATCGACGTCGGGCGCGCCGCGGCTGCCTCGAGCGACCTCGTCACCGCCGCCCAGTGCCACCGCGAGTTCCACATGATCGTGGAGCGCGCGTCCGGCAACTCCTACCTCGATACCGTGGTGGCGCCGTTGCGTCACCAGACCGAGCTCGTGTTCACGATGCTCACCGACACGCGAGGCCTGTTGAGCTGGGACGAACATCAAGCGATCCACGACGCCCTGCAGTCCGGCGACGCCGACAAGGCGCGGACGGCGACCGCCCAGCACATGGACAACGTGATCATGGGCATGGTGCTACGGACTCCACCCGGTGCATCCAACGGTCCCGCCTGAGCCGTCGTCGGACGCTTCACCCGACGACGCCTTCGACGTCGTCGTCATCGGGGCCGGCATCGCGGGCGCGGCCGCGGCGTGGTCACTCGCCGGGCACCTGCGCGTCGTCCTCGTCGAACGTGAGGCCGCGCCCGGCATGCACGCAACTGGGCGATCAGCGTCGGTGCTGTCGGAGACATCGGGGCATCCGGTCGTGTGCATGCTCGCCCGTGCAAGCCGGCCGTTCTTCGAACGCCCACCCGACGGCGTGTGCGAGACGCCGTTGCTCGCGCCGCGGGGGCTGGCCTGGGTCGGCCAGCTCGGCGACGCAGCGCTGCTCGACTCGTTCGCCGAGGTGGCGCGCCAGTTGGCGCCGACCGTCCGCCGCCTGACACCGGCCGCGACGCTCGACCTGTTGCCAGGGTTCCGTCCTGTCGCCGTCGCCGGTGGTGCGGTGCACGAGCCGGACGCGATGTCGATCGACACGGCGGCGCTGCTGCAGAGCTTCGTCGGCGGCACCCGCCGGCGGGGGAGCATCGTCCTGACGACGAGCGAGGCGATCACGGCCGTCCACACCGGCGGGTCGCGCTGGGTCGTCACGGTCGGCGAGCGCGAGCTGACGAGCACTCATGTCGTGAACGCCGGTGGCGCGTGGGGGGATGTCGTGGCCCAGCGCTGCGGGGTGGCGCCGATCGGTTTGCAGCCGATGCGCAGGACGGCCGCGATCGTGCCGGCGCCCGAATGGGTCAGCGCGTGGCCGCTGGTCATGGACATCGCCGGGCGTTACTACGTCGAGCCAGAGGCCGGTGGGCTGCTCGTGTCGCCGGCCGACGAGACCGCGTCGGTCCCGTGCGATGCGCGGGCCGAGGAGATCGACGTCGCCATCGCCCTCGACCAGTTGGCGGCGGCGACCGAGGTCCCGGTCAGGTCGGTGCGCCGCGCGTGGGCGGGGCTGCGGACGTTCGCGCCCGACCGCGTCCCCGTCCTCGGCGAGGATCCGGATGCCGCCGGGTTCTGGTGGCTGGTCGGGCAGGGTGGCGCCGGCATCAAGACGTCCCCGGCGCTGGCCGCGCTCCTGACTGCCCAGCTGACCGGTTCGGACACCGGCGTCGACGACGCCGGTGTGTTGTCCCAACAGCTGACACCGCGCCGGTTCCGCTGACCGCCCCTCGTCGAATCTCTCCTGTTTGTGTCACCGCAACCGGCGATCCTCGCCGATGTCGGTGACACAAACAGGAGGGGTCGTGGAGGATCAGCGCACGAAGCAGGCGGCCCAATGGCCAGGAGCCTTCTCCTCGAGCGGAGGCGACTCGACCCGGCAGCGCGGCTCGACGAGCGGGCACCGGGTCTGGAACCGGCAGCCGGGCGGCGGATCGACGGGGCTCGGGATCTCGCCCGACAGCACGATGCGTTGCCGGGCGCGTTGGATCGGCGGGTCGGGGATCGGCACGCTCGACAGCAAGGCCTCGGTGTACGGGTGCAACGTGCGCTCGTAGATGTCGGCGGTGCTCGCCAGCTCGACCAGCCGACCGCAGTACAGGATCGCGATCCGATGGCTGATGTGGCGCACGACCGACAGGTCGTGGGCGATGAAGAGATAGGTCAGGTCGAACTCGTGCTGGAGGTCTTGGAGCAGGTTGACGACCTGCGCCCGCACCGACACGTCGAGGGCCGAGACCGGCTCGTCGGCGACGATGAACGCCGGGTGCAACGCCAGCGCACGGGCGATGCCCACCCGCTGGCGCTGGCCACCGCTGAACGCGTGCGGGTACCGATCGACGGCGTCTTCGGGCAGGCCGCACCGATCGAGCAGATCGACGACCTGAGTGCGTGCTGCGTTCGGGTTCTTCGCGAGCCCGTGGACCACGAGTGGTTCGGCGACGAGCTCGAGCACGGTCATCCGCGGGTTGAGGCTCGCGTACGGATCTTGGAAGACGAGCTGCATGTTGCGGCGCAACATCCGCAGCTCCTCGCCGGTCACGTTGGTGATGTCCGCCCCGTTGAAGCGGATCGTTCCCTCGGATGGTTGGATCCGGCGGAGCAGGGCGCGGCCGAACGTGGTCTTCCCCGAACCGCTCTCGCCGACGAGTCCCAACGTCTCGCCCTTGCCGATCGTGACGCTGACGTCGTCGATTGCGTGAACGTGGCGCACGTTGCCGCCCCAGAAGCCCGACCGCCCGATCGGGAACCTGATCGACAAGTGGTCGACCTCGACGAGCGGCGGCGCGGCGTGATGCGGGTGCGCGTTCTGCTCCTCGATGTTGACGATCACGACGAGGCCCCGACCGGGCCGTCGGACGGCGATCCATCGGGAGTGGCGACGGCGCCCACGGCGATGTTCTCGAACGGTGCCTCGAACGGCCGCCAGCATGCAACCCGGCGCGACGGCGAGTGGATGCGAAGGCCCGGCGTGGCGTCGAGGCACTGCTCGACGGCCAGCGCGCAGCGGGCCGCGAATGCACACCCGGTTGGTGGGTTCACCAGGTCGGGCGGTGACCCCTCGATCGAGACGAGTCGGGGGATCACGATGTCGAGGCGGGGTGTGCTGCGCAGGAGGCCTGCCGAGTACGGGTGGCCGGGCCGGTGGTAGAGGTCCTCGGCCGAAGCGAGCTCGACGATCTTGCCCGAGTACATCACCGCGACCCGGTCGCACAGGCCGGCGACGACGCCGAGGTCGTGGGTGATCAGCAGGACCGACAGGCCGAGTCGTTGCTGCAGGTCGGCGATCAGCTCGAGGATCTGGGCCTGGATCGTGACGTCGAGGGCGGTCGTCGGCTCGTCGGCGATCAGCAGCTCGGGCTCGCACGCCAGCGCCATCGCGATCAACACCCGTTGGCGCATCCCGCCCGACATCTCGTGCGGGTGCTGGTCGACGCGCTCCGTCGGGTTGGCGATTCCCACCAGGTCGAGCAGCTCGGTGGCCCGCGCGTGGGCGGCGCGCTTGCGCATGCCCATGTGGCGGCGCAGGACCTCGACGATTTGGCTGCCGACGGTGAACAGTGGATCCAGCGACGTCATCGGATCCTGGAAGATCATCGCGATCTCCTTGCCGCGGACCCGCCGCAGTGTCGCCTCGGCGTCGTACACGAGCGACTCGCCCTTCCAGCGAACATCGCCGCTCGTGATCCGTCCCGGCAGGTCGATGAGCCCCAACAACGCCTGTGCCGTGACGCTCTTGCCGGACCCGCTCTCGCCGACGAGTCCGACCGTCTCGCCACGGCCGACCGTGAAGCTGACGTCGCGCACCGCGTGGACAACCCCGCGACGGGTGAAGAACTTGACGTACAGGTGGTCGACCTCGAGCAGCCCTGACGGTTCGTCCGCGTGCGGCGCCTCGTCGCGCGTCGTGTCGTCATCGGGCGCGTCGGCCGTCACGGCGCCGTCGGTCACAGGCCGCCACCGGACGTCTTGGCGCCCGACCCGATCGCCGTGGCCGCGAACCGCTTCTCGCGCTCTTGTGGATCGAGGGCGACACGCAACCAGCTGCTCAACAAGTTGGCCGACAACACGGTCAGGCTGAGCAGGATGCCCGGGTAGATGATCAGCCACTGGTTGCCGAACAGCTCGTGATCCTGGGCGCGGGCGACGTCGAGACCCCACGAGACACCGGGGTACTGGATGCCGAGGCCGAGGTAGCTGAGCGCCGCTTCGGCGAGGATGATGCGGGCGAACTCGAGCACGGCGAGCGTCGAGAGCGGGCTGATGAGGTTGGGCAGGATGTGTTTGAACACGACCCGTTTCGGTTTGCAGCCGACCAGTTCGGCGGCCTCGACGAACGGTCGCTCCTTCGCCGCGAGGACCACGCCGCGCGTCATCCTGCCGTAGACCATCCATCCGTTGATGGCGAGGATCACCGTGACCGATGTGACGCTGCCGCCGACGAGGGCGATCAGCAGCATCGCGAGCAGCAGGCCGGGGAACGACACCTGCACGTCGACCCAGCCCATCAGCCAGCGGTCGGCGCGGCCCCCCTTGTAGCCCGCGTACAGGCCGACCAGCACGCCGAACGTGCCGGCGAGCAGCACGACCATCGTGCCGATGAACAACGATGTCCGCGCTCCATAGATCAGGCGGCTGAGGATGTCGTAGCCCTGCCAGTCGGTGCCGAACGGGTTCGCCCACGAGCCGCCGTGCCACACGGGTGGCAGCATCCGCGCGCTGAGGTTGATCTCGTTCGGGTCACGCGGCGCGATCCACGGCGCGAGCACCGAGCACACGAGCAGCACGACCAGGAAGACGAGCGAGACCAGGCCCAGCTTGTCTCGCACCAGTTCACGGAACAGCCCTCCCTGGCGCGCCGAAGCGAGCTCGAACGGGCGCCCGTGAAGCTCATCCGCGGCGTCCTCGGCCGCCTCGACGTCTTGTTGCTGAGCGCTGTACTCGTCGGGCTGCGTGTACGTCATCGCCTAGGCGTCCTCACGTGAGCGTCACGCGCGGGTCGAGGAACTTGTACACGACGTCGATCGCGATGCTGATGATCACGACCATCACGGCGACCACGAACACGATCGCCTGGATCAGATAGAAGTCCTGCTGGGCGATGGCCTCACGGGCCATGAAGCCGATGCCCGGCCAGGCGAAGACGCTCTCGACGACGACCGTGTAGCCGGCCAGGGCGCGGATGATCTCCCAGCCGAGCAGCGTGACGTACGGGATGCCGGCGTTGCGCAACGCGTGCACTCCCAGGATCCGGCGGGTCGGCATCCCCTTCGCCTTCAGCACCTTCACGTATTGGGTGTTGAGCTCGTCGATCATCGACGAGCGGATGACCATCGCCAAGCGGCCGATCGCCGGAAGCGCGAGGCAAACGGCCGGAAGCACGAGGTTCGTGTGCCACGGACCCACCCCCGTCTGGAACCAGCGCAGCTTGACCGTGAACAGGATGACCAACACGCCGCCGAGGAAGA
>DATMDV010000061.1:0-18574 GCA_035557475.1 Ilumatobacteraceae bacterium | reverse complement strand
CCGGCGTAGATCTGGCGTGAGACGAGGAAGGTAATCAGCGTGTCCGCGAGCTTCTGGAACTCACCGACGCGGCTGACGCAGTAGTTCTCGTGGCTGCCGTAGGAGTTGCCGGCCGAGTCGGTGTTGTTCTTGAACAGGTAGATCGTTCCGCGGATCGACTCCTCGGCGAGGCGTTGCTCGGCCGACTCGACGAGCGACTCGAGGATCCGCTCCCCTGCCTTGTCGTGGACGACGAGGTCGTAGAGCGAGTCGCACTCTGGCGTGGCGTACTCGGGATGCGACCCGACGTCGAGGTAGAGACGCGCGCCGTTCTGCAGGAACACGTTCGACGAACGGCCCCACGACACGACGCGGCGGAACAGGTACCGCGCGACCTCGTCGGGACTCAGCCGCCGCTGCCCGCGCAAGGTGCAGGTGACGCCGTACTCGTTCTCGAGTCCGTAGATGCGGCGCTCCATGGCCGCAATGTATCGGCACGTTCCGGGCCGTGCTGGACTTTCATTCGCGTCCCGCCGGCGAATCACTGTGCGTGGCTGAACCGCACGGTCGACCCGACCCGGCGTTGCGCCAGGGCCGGGAGGTCATCCGGGTCGACGACGGCGACGACCGGGTAGCCACCGGTGGTCGGATGGTCAGCCAGCATCACGACCGGCTGGCCGTCGGGTGGCACCTGGATCGCGCCCGCGACCAGGCCTTCGCTCGCCAGCTCGTCGTCGGCTTGGCGCCGCACGGCGACTCCGGTCAAGCGCAGCCCGACTCGGCTCACGGTCCCGACGGTCCACGCACCGGTCGTGAGGTGCGCCATCGCGTCGATGTCGAACCAGTCGACGCGAGGGCCCGGCCACACCCGGACCCGTTCGGGTGGCCGGCGCTGCTGGGCGACGTCGACCGTGACCGCCGTCGCCGGATCGATCCCGACGAGCAGCCGGACGCCGGGGGCGAGCGGCGGCGGGCCGATGCCTGACAGCGTGTCGTGCGAGCGAGATTCGAGCACCGTCTCGACCGCGATCCCGCCGCGCACCGCCAGGTACGACCACGTCCGTTCACCGTCGACGGCGATCGTCAACTCGCCGCCGGCCGCGAGCGTGCGGGGCGCCAGCTCGGCACTCGTGGCGACGAGGACCGGGCCGCTCGCGCGCACGACCAGTCCCCCGGCTGTCTCGAGCACGGCTGCCGCCTCGTCGTTGCCGACGAGGCGATTGACCAGGGCGGCGAGCGGTTGGTCCACTGCCCCCGCGGTCGGGACACCGAGGTGGGCGAAGCCGGGTCGACCGCGATCCTGGATCGTCGTCGACCACCCCGTTTCGACGATCTCGAGCGCCGCGCCGCCCGTCATGCGACGACGAACCTGACTTCGGTCCCGGGCACCAGCAGTGCCGGTGGGTCTCGGTCGACGTCCCACACCCGGGTCGCCGTGGTGCCGAGCAGGTGCCACCCACCCGGTGAGACGCTCGGATAGACGGCCGAGTACTCGCTGGCGATCGCGACCGAGCCGGCGGGAACCCGTGTCCGCGGCGTCGATCGCCGCGGCAACCACAACGCCTCGTCGAGGCCGCCGAGATAGCCGAAGCCCGGCGCGAACCCGCAGAAGTCGACCCGGAACGACGAGCCGGTGTGGCGGGCGATGACCTCGCCGCGGTCCAGACCGGTCGCCCGCGCGACGTCGTCGAGGTCCTTGCCGTCGTAGACGACGGGGATCTCGACGACGGCCCGGTCGTGCTCGCGGTCAACGGCCCAGCCGGTCGTGGACGCGTCGATCTGCGCCGCCGCTGACGTCACCGCGGCCGCGGTCGATCGGTCGCCACAGCACACCAGCACCGTCCGCGCGGCAGGCACGATGTCGACGATCCCGGGGAGATCGGCGGCGCGCAGCGCCGTCGCCCAGGCCGCTGCCGTACCGGGCGCGACCTCCACGAGCCGCGCCAGCGGACCGACATCGCGGACCGTCACCGGGCTCATCGTCAGCTCACGACGTGAACGGAGCGATGTCGACGCCGGCGACCTCGAGACCCGCCCGCACGGCCTGGGCGAGCTGCACCGCGCCGGGAGTATCGCCGTGGATGCAGATCGAACGGGCGCGCACCGCGACAACCGTGCCGTCGACCGCGACGACCTCGTGATCGGTCGCCAGGCGCACGGCGCGGGCGGCCACGACGGCCGGGTCGGTGAGCACGCTGTCGGGTTCGCCGCGCGGAACGAGGCGACCATTTGCCAGGTACGCCCGGTCGGCGAACGCCTCGGGAACGGCTTCGAGTCCGGCCGCCTCGGCGGCCCGCAACAGCTCCGAGCCGGGCAGCCCGAGCACGGCCGACGACGGGTCGTACTCGCGGGACGCGTCGACAACGGCCTGGGCCTGGGCCGCGTCGGCGACCGTGGCGTGGTAGAGCGCTCCGTGCGGCTTCACGTAGCGCACGCCCGCGCCGGCGATCTGCGCGAACCCGTCGAGCGCACCGAGTTGGTAGAGCACCAGGTCGCGCAGTTCGTCGGGATCGATGTCCATGTGGCGGCGCCCGAAGCCGGCGAGGTCGGGGTATGCGACCTGGGCGCCGATCCGCACCCCGTTCTGGGCCGCCGCCGCGCAGACCCGTCGAAGTGTCGACGGGTCACCGGCGTGGAAGCCACACGCCACATTGGCGCTGGTCACGAGGCGCAACATCGCGTCGTCGTCGCCGAGCGTCCATGCGCCGTACGACTCGCCGAGGTCGCTGTTGAGATCGATGACGGCCATGGCCGGCTGCTTCAGGTGGCGGTGAGCGCGTCGACGCCGGCGTCGTCCAGGCGACGGAAGCAGCGCCGGCCGTTGCCGCGTGCGAGCGTCGCCACCTCGAGCTCGCGCGTGGGGATCACACGGTCGGGACCGGAGAGCGCGGATGACCCGAGGCGCACCGCGGTAGCCAGGTCGAGGTCGTCCGCGAACGACTCGGCCAGGCGGGCGTTGATCGCCTCCGAATCCCCGCCGAGGGCGCTGTGGTTGCGCTCGTCCATGACCGTGCCGTCGTACAGGATCTGGAACATCTGGTCGTCGGCCGGAACCTGACCGACTTCGGCGACGAGGATCTCGACCTCCATCGGTTTCATCTCATGGGTGAAGATCTGGCCGAGGATCTGGGCGTACTGGTTGGCGAGGCTCCGCGCGTCGACGTCGTCACGCGAGTACTGGAAGCCCTTCAGATCGGCCGCCCGGACACCCGCGACGCGGAGCTGGTCGAACTCGTTGTACTTGCCGACACCAGCGAACGCGATGCGGTCGTAGATCTCGCTGATCTTGCGGAGCGTCTCGGAGGGGTTCTCGGCCACGATCGCGATTCCGTCGACGTAGCGCACGGCGACGAGCGCCCGGCCCCGGGCGATGCCCTTGCGGGCGTAGTCGGCACGGTCCTTCATCACCTGCTCGGGGGCGACGTAGAACGGCATGCTCATCGCGAGCGCACCTCGCTGGCGATCGTCTCGTACCGCGCGGCCAACTCGTCGTCGCCCACTTGCTCCCAGCCGGCAGCTGTCACTGTGGCGACCGTCGGGTAGATGCCGCGCAGCAGATCCGGGCCGCCCGTCGCCGAGTCGGCGTCGGCCGCCTCCCAGAGCGCCTGACAGGCGAGGAGGATGGCGTCGTCGCGCGACATGCCGGGCCGGAACCCGACCTTGATGACGGTGCCGGCGTGCAGGCTGCCCGAGCCGGTGGCGATGTAGTCGCGCTCCTCGTACCGCCCACCGGTCACGTCGTAGGCGAACAGCCGCCCGACGTCGCGCCTGACGTCGAACCCGGCGAACAGGGGGACGACGACCATTCCCTGCATCGCGGCGGGCAGGTTGCCGCGAACCATCATCGACAGCTGGTTGGCCTTGCCCTCGAGGCTGAGCGCCGAGCCCTCGACCTTCTCGTAGTGCTCCAGTTGCAGCTGGAACAACTTGATCATCTCCATCGCCGGCCCGGCGGCGCCGGCGATTGCCACCCCGCTGTAGTGGTCGGCCTGCACGACCTTCTCCATCGAGCGGTGCGAGATCAGGTTTCCGGCGGTCGCTCGCCGGTCGCCCGCCATCACGACGCCGTCGGCGTACGTGAGCGCGACGCATGTCGTGGCGTGCGGCACGATGAGCTCCCCACCCGCCGCGATGGCAGATGTCCCGAGACCGACGCGGCGGAGCAGTTCCGGGAAGTTCGATCCGGGGTCATGGACCGGATCGAAAATCGGCATCGACACGGGCTACTGACCGCCCTTTTGCACGTAGGACTTGACGAAGTCCTCGGCGTTGGTCTCGAGCACGTCGTCGATCTCGTCGAGCAAGTCGTCGAGCTCGGCCTTCAACTTCTCGCCGGTCTCCGACACTGGTGGTGCTTCTGTCTCGACGACCTCATCGGTGCGTCCTGGTGCCTGCTTGTGTTTCTGGGTCCGTTCGGCCATGCCGCTCGTGATCTCCTTCCGTCGATCGTCAGGCGCCGAGTCGTTCGAGGAGCTCGGCCGCCGTTTCGCTCGTGTCGATCAAGCTACCCACGTGATCGGCTGTCCCACGCAATGGTTCCATCATCGGCACGCGCCGTAGTGGGTCGCGCCCGACATCGAACACGAGCGAGTCCCAGTTGGCGGCGACGATGTCGTTCGCATACTTCTCGAGGCACCGACCGCGAAAGTAGGCCCGTGTGGTGGTGGGCGGAGCGGTCATCGCCGCCAATGCCTCGGCCGGCGCGACGAGGATCTCCAGGCCGGCGCGCCGGGCCAGCGACCGCTCGTCGCGCAAGTCGTGATACTGCAAGTCGATCGCTTTCAACTTGGCGCTCGACGGTTCGAGACCGTGACGATCGGCATACCCGTCGACGAGACGCCGCTTGGCCACCCAGTCGACCCAGTGGGCGACGGAGTCGGGGTCGCGCTCGAGTCCGGCGAGGACGCGCTCCCAACGGTCGAGGACGTCGGCCCCCACCGTCTCGCCGACCGCCGACAGCCCGTGCAGGCGTTCGTACTTGCGGGCCCGCTCGAGCAGGCCCCACTGGACCTCGACCGCCGTGGCACGGCGCCCGTCGCGCAGCATCACCGTGCGCGTCAGCGACGGGTCGTGACTCACCTGGCGGATCGCGCCGACCGGGTTACCGAGCAGCCAGTCGTCGCCCAGCTCGTCGTCTTCGATCATCGCCAGCACGATTGCCGTCGTGCCGACCTTCAAATACGTGGCGACCTCACTCATGTTGGCGTCGCCGACGATCACGTGGAGGCGCCGGTACTTCTGCGGATCGCAGTGCGGTTCGTCGCGCGTGTTGACGATCGGGCGCTTGAGAGTGGTCTCGAGCCCGATCTCCTCCTCGAAGAAGTCGGCCCGCTGACTCAACTGGTAGGCGACCTCGTCGGGCGCCCGCCCCGGCAGCTCGCAGCCAACCTTGCCAGCGCCGCAAAAGATCTGTCGGGTGACGAAGTGGGGCGTGATCTGCGCCGCCAGCCGTCCGAACGGGAGCTCGCGGGCGAGCAAGTAGTTCTCGTGACAGCCGTAGCTGTTGCCCTTGCCATCGGAGTTGTTCTTGTAGACGACGAGCTCGCCACCCGCAGCCAACAACGGCCGCGCGTACTCCATCGATGCCCGCACGATCTCTTCCGCGGCACGGTCCCAGACGACGGCTTCGCGGGCCGTCGACACCTCGGGCGTCGAGATCTCGGGATGGGCGTGGTCGACGTAGTACCGGGCACCGTTGGTGAGCACCGCGTTGACGAGCGTCGTCTCGACCTCCGGGGCGAGCACGTCGTCGAGCGAGAAGCCCCGCGCGTCGTTGGCCGGGTGCTCGTCGTCGAAGTCCCAGCCGACCTTGCGCGACGTGGCCGAGACGTACGCGTTGATCAACAGCGACGACGCGGAGACCGGGTTGTTCTCCGCCCCGCGCACCACGATGCCGTACTCGGTCTCGATCCCGCAGACCTTCGGCAGGGCCATGGGCGCACCCTATCCGCACCGTTGCCGCTTGTCGGTGCCAACGCGTGGGTCGTGGGTCATTGCGTTGTCATCCCCCGTTCACCTGCCGTTCGACCGGTCGCGGGGCCGGTGGGCCACTAGCGTCGGAACCATGACGACGGCCCGTCAGCGAGATCTCGTCGACCGGCCATGGCTCGCGCCGGCGCCCACCGTCGAGCGTGTGCAACTCGACGAGGCATCGTGGGTCGACGTCGTCCGGGGGATGCTCCTCGAGTCCGACGCAGTGCACGACGAGCTCGTTGCGGCTGTTCCCTGGGAGCAGGGTCGCGTCTTCCGCTACGAGCGTTGGATCGACGAGCCCCGGCTCGGCGCGTTCCAGTCGGGCGCCAACCGACACCCGGCGCTCGTCGACGTCGAAACGTGGATCACGTCGCGTTACAAGGTGCGGTTCGAGTCCGTGGCCCTCGCCCACTACCGCGACGAGCGCGACAGCGTCGCGTTCCATCGCGACCGCGAGCTGCGCTGGCTCGACGACACCCTCATCGGCGTGCTCACGCTCGGCGCCCAGCGGCCGTGGCTGATGAAGCCCCTCACCGGTCGACGCACCGACGCCGGCGACGACGACCACCTCGCCGACGCCATCGACCTCTCCCCCGCCAGCGGCGACCTGATGGTGATGGGCGGCGGTTGCCAGGCGGCGTGGCTCCATGCGGTCCCCAAGCTCCGCCACCGGGTCCGCAGCCGGGTCTCGGCCCAATGGCGCTGGACGTCCAGGCGCGGCCGCCGCGACCCCAACCCGTCCTACTACGCCCCCCGCCACTTCAGCCGCTGACGACCGACATCCCTCGGGATGGCCGTTGCTCGGCATTCTGGGTGGCTGATCCTTGCGGCAGTCGCAAGGAATGGCCACCCAGAACGCTGAGCGCTACAGGTACTGGCCCGTTTGCACTCGTTCGATCGCCCGGCCGCCCATCGGGCCGTCCTGCTTGGCCTCCGAGACGAGGGTGCGGATGAACACGATCCGCTCGCCCTTCTTGCCCGAGATCTTCGCCCAGTCGTCGGGGTTGGTGGTGTTGGGCAGGTCCTCGTGCTCCTTGTACTCCTGCTTGATCGACGCCAGCAGGTCGTTGGTACCGACGCCCTTGGCGCCGCCCGCGATGACGCGCTTGATGGCCAGCTTCTTCGCCCGCCGCACGATGTTCTCGATCATCGCGCCGGAAGCGAAGTCCTTGTAATAGAGGATCTCCTTGTCGCCGTTCTGGTACGTCACCTCGAGGAAGCGGTTGGAGTCGTCCTCTCGGTACATCTCGGCAACGGTGTCGGCGATCATGTCGGACACCACCGAGCCCTCGGCGATCGGGATCTCGTCGGTGAGGTACTGGGCGAAGATCTGCGTCGCGGCGAGCGCGTTCGGCCGCTCGATCTTGATCTTCACGTCGAGCCGTCCGGGCCGCAGGATCGCCGGGTCGATGAGGTCCTCGCGGTTGGTGGCGCCGATCACGATGACGTTGCGCAACCCCTCGACGCCGTCGATCTCGGCGAGCAACTGGGGCACGATCGTCGACTCCATGTCGGACGAGATCCCGGATCCGCGGGTGCGGAACATCGAGTCCATCTCGTCGAAGAACACGATGACCGGCCAGCCCTCCTCGCTCTTCTCCCGGGCGCGCTGGAACACCAGACGGATCTGACGCTCGGTCTCGCCGACGTACTTGTTGAGCAGCTCGGGGCCCTTGATGTTGATGAAGTAGCTGCGGCCCTTGCCCTCGCCGATCGTGTCGGCGACCTTCTTGGCGAGGCTGTTGGCGACCGCCTTGGCGATGAGCGTCTTGCCACAGCCGGGCGGGCCGTACAGCAGGATCCCCTTGGGCGCCGGGAGCCGATGCTCGGCGAACAGCTCCTGATAGAGGAACGGCAGCTCGACGGCATCGGCGATCTGCTCGATCTGGTCGTCGAGCCCGCCGATGTCGGCGTAGGAGATGTCGGGCACCTCCTCGAGCAGCAGGTCCTCGACCTCGGGGCGCGGCAGCTTCTCGAGGAGCAGGTTCGAACGCGGATCGAGTCGCATCTGGTCGCCGCTGCGCAAACGGACGCCGCGCAACGCGTCGGCCAGCTCGCACACCCGCTCCTCGTCGGCGCGCCCGACGACGAGCGCTCGGACGCCGTCGTCCATGATGTCCTTGATCGTCACGACCTCACCCGTGTTCTCGGGGTTGCGGGCGAGGATCACGTTGAAGCTCTCGTTGAGCACGACCTCGAAGCCACGCTCGAGCAGGTCGTGGTCGATCTCGGGATGCAGCTGAACCTTCATCTTGCGCCCGCTCGTCAGGATGTCGATCGTGCCGTCGTCGTTCTTGCCGACGATCACGCCGTACGCAGACGGTGGCTGGGTGAGCTTGTCGACCTCGTCGCGCAACGCGGCGATGTGTTCCCGCGCTTCACGAAGCGTGTAGCTCAGCTTCTCGTTCTGGCCGACCGCTTGGGCCAGCTGGCCCTTGGTCTCGAGCAGCCGCTCCTCGAGCGCGCGCACGCGGTTCGGCGAGTCGGCGAGGCGTGCCCGCAGCTGCGCGATCTCCTCGTTCAGTACGGCGACTTGCCCTTCGAGCACCCCGGTCGTTTCGTCTTCGGGTTCCGCCATGTTCGTACCTCCCGATGAG
Source organism: Ilumatobacteraceae bacterium (assembly GCA_035557475.1). Lineage (GTDB taxonomy): Bacteria > Actinomycetota > Acidimicrobiia > Acidimicrobiales > Ilumatobacteraceae > JALOLG01. The sequence continues at coordinate 10,025 of DATMDV010000061.1, read as the reverse complement.
ATCTAGGGGCCGATGATCCGCTTGCGAGCGAACATACACCCGACCCCACCCGACACCACCGCATTGTTCGCGTGCGTGATCAGCGGCACACACGACGCCGATATTCGTGTTTTTACGCGTTTCACCGTGTAAAGTGATCGCACTAGTCCGCTCCGAAGGAGACACGACGATGAAGGTCTGGATCGACCAGGATCTGTGCACCGGCGACGGGTTGTGCGAAGAGATCGCCCCCGACGTGTTCACGCTGCTCGACGACGGACTCGCCTATGTCAGGGAAGGCGACAAGATCTACGCCACCGCCAAGGGCAACCTGCAGGGTGCCGAGGGCCTCGCCGAGATCCCCGACGGCCAACTCGACGCGGTCATCGAAAGCGCCGAGGAATGCCCCGGCGAGTGCATCTACATCGAACCGTAAATTATTGAGCCGGCTTGCTCACGGTTCCTCGAGCCTGGGCCCAAGAAGCGGGCGACCGACAGGAAGCCGGTGTGGGCCACCATGCGGTGGTCGGGACGTACTGCTTGGCCGTCGATGTGCCAGCCACGGTGCAGCACCTCGATCGTCCTGGCGTCGATCCAGCGCCCCTTGAGCTGCTCGCGGGTCTGGGCCGCCTGGGTGATCGAGGGCGTGTAGGCCACGAGGATCCCGCCCGCTCGTAACACGCGCTCGGTGTGCGGCACGACCTGCCACGGTTCGGGCAGGTCGAGCACGACACGGTCGAACGGGCCATCGGCCGGGTCGATCCCGTCGTAGCTGCTCGCGGCGCGGACGTCGTAGCGGGTCAGCGCGTCGGCACCGAGGAAGGAGCGGACGTTCGAACGGGCCCGGTTGGCGAAGTCCTCCCGGATCTCGTAGCCGACGATCTCGGCCCCCCAGCGCAGCATCGTCATCGACAGCGCCCCCGACCCGACCCCGCTCTCGAACACCCGGGTGCCAGGGCCGATGTCGGCGAGCATGCAGATCGGCGCCAGGTCCTTGGGATAGATGACCTGCGCGCCCCGCGGCATCTCGACGACGAAGTCCTCGAGGGTCGGACGCAGCACGGTGTACTCCGCGCCCTTGGTGGAACGCACCACCACCCCTTCGGGAGCGCCCACGATGTCGCTGTGCGCCACGAAGCCGGCGTGGCTGTGGAACTCGCCACCCGCTTTGAGCTCGACGAGGTACCGGCGGCGCTTGGTGTCGAGCAGCAGTGCCCGATCACCGAGTTCGAACATCGGGCTCACGCGCGGCGCCGGCGAGCCTCGCGTCGCTCCTGCCGGGTCGGCGGAGCGATGGCAGCGACCTGCACGAGCTGACCGGCCGTGAGCTTCTCGGTGCCGAGATCCTCCGGGGTCTTGCCGAAGATCCGCTTCAGGAACCGGCGGCCGAACACGACGATCGCGATGGCGCGCCACAGCGGGCTGGAACCGAGGATGCCCCGTTGGAGCGCCCGGCTCCGGATGAGCGCGGACAGCGACAGCGCGCGGCGGCGGCGTGCCATCGATCAGACCCGGCGGATCTCGACCAGCGTCGTCTTCTTCTTGCCGCTGCGGCGTCCGAGGAGGAAGAACACGAGCATCAAGAACATCCCGACTCCCGCACCTGCCGCGAGGAGCGTCTGCTTCTTGTCGTCGACCTTGCCCTGGATGTCGCCCTGGAACGCCCGGAACTTCGATTCGAGATCGCCGCGGGTGATCTTGGTCTGCTGGGCCGGTTGTGCCCTGGCCATCAGTACGACTCCTTGTTGAGCGACTTCTTGCTGATCCGCGAGATGGTGAGCACGAGCAGCCCCACGACGACCACGAGGACGATCAGGTACGACAACCACGACAGCCGCCCGGTCGCCGAGCGCTCCCACTCGGTCTGGAGCAGCCGCAACAGGCCCAGCATCAACAGCGTGAGCCCGAGTCCGAGCACCACCGCCGCGGCGGTGCCGAGCGCCAGCCAGCGTCCGGCGCCCCTGAGCGGACCCAGCGTCTCCTGACGCGCGTAGGTCTTGACGAACTCGATGAGCTCGCCGATCGACACGCTGCGCTCGTCGGCTCGGGCGGAGCTGTTGCTTGACTGCGGTTCATCCGCCATGGGGCGCGTTTCTATCACGTACGCCGGAACTCGATCATGGCGATCACGTCGTCGAGGGCTTCATCGAGCAGCTGGAGGCGATGCATCGGCGAGTCGGCGCAGAGCAATCGGTATCGATCGGCCGGACCCAGCGGCGCGATGCCGGCCAGGTGATACGTGGCCAGCAACGGATCGTCGCTGATCTCGGGGTCTGCGGCTGCCGGGGCCCGGTCGCCGCCCGCTTCGCCTCCGCCGGTCACCGGCGGTCGCCGATCCCCCAGCTCGGCCGTGCGCACGTTGATGTCGCGGATGCGAGCACGGGCGACGGCGATCAGTTCGCGCAGGCGCGGGTCGTCGCGATCCGCGTCCGGCCACTCGTCGACATCGGCGAGCGGGTACGGATCGTCGGGGAGCCACGACCTCACCCGAAACCGTCGGGTTCCGACCACGACGAGGCGGTAGCGGCCACCGTCGAGTGCCTCGATGTGGACGACCCGGGCGACTGTTCCGACGGACGAGCGGACTTCACCCCCGCCCGTCTCCTTGCCCCGCTCGATCATCGTGATGCCGAACTCGGGCTCGTTCACATCGTCGGCGAGGAGGTCGCCGACGAGTTGGCGGTAGCGAGGCTCGAAGATGTGCAGCGGCAGGAGTCCACCGGGCAGCAACACGGTGCCGAGCGGGAACATGGGCATCACGGCCACCCGGCCAGCATGTCACCCTCAGCAGGTCACCAGCATGTCGTCAGGGGGCGCGTCAGGGGGGTGCGAACTCGTCGGCGTGCGGACCGATCGGGTAGCCGTCGAGCAAGGTGACGAGACGGGTCCACAACGGCTGGTAGTACCCCGGCTCGTCGACACCAGCGCCGTTGAGCACGAGTGAGAACGTCATCACGCTGTCGTCGGTCGGCAGGAACCCGCTGAGCGCCCGAACGCCGGTCAGCGTGCCCGTCTTGGCGGCCAGGCTCCCCTCGCCCGGACCGCCGATCAGCTCGGCCGCGAGCGTCCCGGATTCGCCGGCAACGGGCAGCGACCGCGTCAACTCGCTGTCGACGCCCAGGTGCTCGAGGATCGCCACGATCGCGTTGCACGTGAGCCGATCGTTGCGGCTGAGCCCCGAACCGTCGTCGAGCGCGACGCCGTCGAGTGGGACCTGCCACTCGGCGAGCGTGTTCCAGATCTCCTGCAACCCGGCGACGCGAGTGCCCTCGCCGCGCACGGCGAACCCGATCTCCTTCACGAGCAGCTCGGCGGTGTTGTTGTCGCTGGTCTGCAACAGTTCGTCGACAACATCCGACAGCGGGACGGAATCGACACCGGCCAGCACCGCCACCGACCCGTCGGCTGGTGCGGTGCCGTTGCGGCTGCGACCGGTCACCGTGATGTTGCGGGCCTGCAGCACGCGGATGAACTGCCGCGCCGCCGACTGGTTCGGGTTGAAGCCGATCGTGCTGTCGGCGAACGTCCGCCCATCGTTGATCATCAGCGCGTCGTACGGGCCGGCCTCGGCGCCGAGGACGAAGTCGGGGCCCCATGACGGGACAGCGAACTCGTCGTCGTAGCGGCTGCCGTCACCGATGACATCACCGACGATCTGGGTGACACCGGCGGCTTGGAGGGCGTCGGCGATCGGTTCGATCGACGTCGTGTTGATCGCCGGGAGCGGCGACGGGTCGACGTAGTCGGCGGTCACGAGCAGCGGATCGCCCCCGCCGACGAGGTACACGTCACCCGTGATCACACCATCGACCGGTTGCGGCCCGCGCAGCTCGGTACGGAAGCGGTGATCCTCGCCGAGCACCTCGAGTGCAACGGCAGCGACGAGCAGCTTCTGATTGCTGGCCGGGACCACCGCCAGACCGGCTCGCACGTCGGCGAAACGGACACCGTCGATGTCGATCGCCGCGCACGAGCCCTCCGGCACGGCGTCGAAGAACGGTTGGAGGACGGCCCGGTACGCGTCGTCGCGGGCGCGGGCGGCGAGTTCCTCCGCACCACCGCGGCGCATCGACAGCAACTCGGTGTCGAGCTCCGGTGCCGGGTCGTCGTAGCCCTCGGGCAGTGTCGTGGTGGTGGTCGGGGGCGGCTCGGCCTCGACCTCCGCCCACTGCCACAACCAGGCCAACCCCAACGCCGGGACCGCCATCGTCGTGACGAGCAGCACCAGGAGCACGATGAGCGACCCGCGTCGCCGTCGTCGCCTCATCCTTGAACGACGCCTCATCGCGGACCGAGTTGATCGGGCCCGGCCGCCGACGGGTAGGTCGCCAGCACCTCCACCAACAGGTCCCACAACGGGCGGTACTCGCTCTGGTCCGAGATCGTCGGCCCGTTGAGGATCAGGACGTACTCGACCGCCCCTCCCCCGTCGACGGGGAGGTAGCCGGCGAGCGCCTTGACCGCCGGGGGGTCCTCGTTGAACGGTGGGTTGTTGAGCGTGCCGGTCTTGCCGCGCAAGCGGCCGGTGATGTCGGACTCGGTGAAGATGTCGACCAACGTGCCGGTCTGGCCGGCGACGGCGAGGCCGTGGCCGATCGGGCTGTCGTACCCGCTGCGCTGTAGGACCTCCAGCAGGACCGCACAGGTGATCCGGTTGTCGAGGCTCAGCCCGCTGCCGTCGGCGAGCACGACACCACTCACGTCGAGCCCCCACGACGCGAGCGTCGACGTCATCACCGCCAGGCCGGCCTCGCGCGTCCCGGCGCCGGCTGCCGACAGCCCGATCTCCTTGACCATCAGCTCGGCCGTGTTGTTGTCGCTGTTGGTGAGCATCTCGTGCACGACATCGCTGAGCGGCAACGACTGGATCGACGCCAGATCGGCGACACCGGCAGGAGCTTGGCCGACGCCCGCGCCGCCTGACACGTCGACGCCGCGCTCGGCGAGGAGGCGCACGAACTCGCGCGCCGCGGCGGCACTCGGGTCGTCCGACCGGAGCTCGTCGCCGAGCACACGCGCGTCGTTCGCCATCAACGCGTCGTACGGCCCGCCTTCCAACCCGGCGACGCCGGCGCCCCAGCCCGGCGCGAAGAACTCGTCGTCGTACCGCGTCCCGTCGCCGAGCACCTGTCCGTCGATTCGAGTGACACCGGCCGCGACAAGTGTGTCGGCGAGCGCATCGAACGATGTCGCATTGAACACGGGGTAGCGCTCGAGGTTCGACGTCGCGTACCAGTCGCCCGAGAGCACCGGATCACCGCCGCCGACCACGTAGACGTCGCCGGTCACCACACCGCCGACGGGCGCCGGTCCGACGACGCGCGTCGTGAACGTGTACGTCTCGCCGAGTACCTCGAGAGCGACCGCGGCGACGACGAGCTTCTCGGTGCTCGCCGGGAGCACGACGGCCTCGGCGTTGGCGGAACCGGTGTCGTAGCCGTCGACCGACAGCGCCACACACGAGCGGTCGTTCACCGCGCCGAGCAGCGGCTGGGCGGCGGCGCTGAACTGCTCGAGGTTGAGGTCGCGGGCGAGTGCTGGCGAGGCTCGCCGCAATGACCCAAGTGGTGTGTTGAGCGCCGGCAACGGTGCGGGTGGCGGCACGATCGTGGTCGAGGTCGGCGGTGCGGCGTCGGCTGCGTCCGACTTGTCGCCCGCCCAGCTCCACAGCGACCACAACATGAAAGCCGGGATCGCGGCGAGCACGACGATCACGGCCACCGGGTCGATCGCCGGACGGCGACGCGGGCTCACGACGGGCGTCGCTCCCGGTACGCGGCGTAGCGGCGAAGATGGCCGAGCGCGGCGGCGGCCCGCTCGCCGCTCGGGTAGCACAGCCGGCCGGACGCGCGCACGGCTGCGGGGCCGGCGTTCGCCGGGTCGGCCACGGCCAGCTCGGTCGCCACGAGGATCGGCTTGCCGGTGCGCCGGATCAGCTCCTCGGCCGCCTCGGCGAAGCGCACGTCCTGGCGCTCGTGGTAGGCGACGATCCGCTCGAGCCCGTGGTCGGGGTAGAACCCGCCCTCGCGCATCATCCGCGCCTGGTTCGACTGGATGCCGAGTCCGAGGTACACGACGGCGTGCACGTCGGGGTGCATCGCGATCAGCTCCATCACCTCGGGGATGGTGTCGCGCGTCTCTCCGCCCGCACAGTCGACCGGGTTGCTCCGGCTCCAGCGCGGCGGCAACTTGGCGTCGACCGCGTCGCGCAGCTCGTCGGGCAACGGCATCAGCACGAGCCCGTTCTCCTTGGTGATCGCGTCGGCCGTCACGACGCCCCATCCACCGGCCGTGGTGAGCACCACGACGTTCGGCCCGACCGGCAGCGGCTGAGTGGCGAACGTGGCAGCCGCCTCGAACGCAGCCTCGACCGTGGTTGCCCTGGTGATGCCCGCCGCCCGGCACGCCCCGTCGAAGACCTTGTCGTCGGCGGCCAGCGCTCCCGTGTGACTCGCAGCCGCCCGCGCACCGCCCTCGGTGGCGCCCCCCTTGAGCACGACGAGCGGCTTGCGACGGGCCGCGCCGGCGAGCCTCGACATCAGGTCGTACCCGTCGGTGATCCCCTCGATGTACGCGAGACCGACCGACGTCGCCGGATCGTCGGCGTAGAAGTCGAGATAGTCGGCGACCGAGACGGCTGCCGCGTTGCCGGCCGACACGGCACGGCTGATGCCGACTCCCGTGGCGCGCGCCAGGTTCATGAAGCTCGAGACGAAGTTCCCGCTCTGGCTCGCCACCGCGATCCGGCCGGGCGGCGGGTACGGGGCGACGATCTGGGCGCACAGGCGGGCTGGCGTCGACACCACGCCCTGACCGTTCGGTCCGGCGAGCAGGATCCCGAGGTCGTCGGCCAGCGCGACGAGCTCGCGCTCGGCGGCGCGACCCGCTTCGCCCGCCTCGCCGTACCCGGCCGACGTGAGGAACGCCGCCCGCACTCCCTTGGCGGCGCAGGAGCGCAAGATCTCGGGGTTGGCGGCGGCCGGGGTGCACACGAACACGAGGTCGACCGCCCCGTCGGGGAGATCGGTGATGTCGGCCACCGTGCGCACGCCGAGGACCTCCTCACCCTGCAGGTTGGTGCCGAAGACCCGGCCCTCGTACCCACCCGCGAGCAGGTTGTGCAGCGACACGAAACCGAACTTGCCGGGATGCGAGGAGGCACCCGTCACGAGCACACCGCGGGGCGAGAACAGGGCATCGAACTGCTCGACGGTCGGGCGCGGGCGCGACGTGGGCCGGGGCTCGGTCCCGTGGCCGAGCTCGACGAGCGCGTCGACCGCGACCGGCACCCCGTCGTCGCCGACGATGAGCGGGTTGACGTCGACACTCGCAACGTCGGGGCGTTCGACCGCCAGTCTCCCGAGCCCGACGAGCAGGTCGACGAGACGGTCACGTTGCACCTCGGCTTCACCGCGGAACGCGCCGAGCAGCTTCTGGGCGGCGAGGTCGTCGATCATCTCCGCCGCCGTCGGGCGGTCGAGCGGCGCCGGACGGAACACGACGTCGGCCACCGCCTCGGCGAGGATCCCGCCGACGCCCAGCATCACCGTCGGGCCGAACTGTCGGTCGCGGAGCATGCCGACGATCAGCTCACGGTTCCCGGTGACCATCGGGGCGACGAGCAACGACACGTCGCCGTCGGACGGCAGTGCACTGTCGAACAACTCCGCTGCCGCCGCCCGCACAGCGGCCTCGTCACCGAGCCGCAGGCGCACGAGGCCACGTTCGGTCTTGTGGGCGATCGCGTCGCCGCACAGTTTGACCACCACCGGAAACCCGATCGCGACCGCCGCCGAGGCGGCCTCATCGGGGCTCGCCACGTCACGCTCGTCGGTGAGCGGCAGCCCGTATCCGGCGAGCAACCGCTTCGAGGCGGCCTCCGACAGGGTTGTCGTCGGAGCCGTCGAGGGGGTCGTCATCGCAGGCAACGGTAGTGAGCCGCGGTCACCGCGGACCGGCACCGTTGGTCAGCGGATCAGGGGGTCAGGGTGTCAGCGCGGCCCGGAAGAACGCCAGCACGTGGTCGCGGCGCACGGCGAGGGTCTCGGGCGCGAGTGTCGGCGCGTCGAGCAGGCCGTCGATGAACGGGGCGTCCGAGAAGTAGCTCAGCAGGGCTCCGTAGCCGGTGAGCAGTAGCTGGCGCGGATCGTGACGCCGGAACGTGCCGGCGTCCATCTCGCGCTCGAAGTACGTCACCGCCCGGTCGAACCCGGGCTTGAGCACGGCCACCAGATCGATGCCGAGGTGCGCCCCCCCGTCGATCGCCTCGCGCCGCATCAGTCGGACGAAGTCGTCGTTCTCGGCGAAGAACCGGAATCCGGCGTCGAGCACCAGCTCGACCTTCACCCACCCGGTCTCGGGCGAATCGATCGCCTCGCCGAGCCGGTCGAACCAGTCGGACAGGGCCCGTTCGAAGACCTCTCCGTAGAGCGCTTCCTTCGAGTGGAAGTGGTGCAACAAGCTCGGCCGCCGGATCCCGACGCCGGCGGCGATGTCGTTGAGCGAGGTACCGTCGTAGCCCGCATGGGCGAAGCAGATCAGCGCCTCGTCGAGGATCTGATCACGCGTCGAGCGCTGATCGTTGACCAGGATTGCCATCGAGGGGTCTGCCATCGCACGTCTGACGCTACCCGGGAAGACTTCCCTACCGACCAGTAGGTAGTCGTGGGTAGAGTGGTGCCGTGCGCACCATCCTGCTCGCCATTGTCGTCGGCGTCGGCCTCACCCAGCTCGCCTACGTCTGCACCACCGTGTACCTGCACCGCGCCTTGTCGCACCGCGCCTTGACGCTGCGCCGGCCGGTGGAGCACGTGTTTCGCTTCCTGGTGTGGATCACCACCGGCATCCGCGTTCGGCAGTGGGTCGCGGTCCACCGCAAGCACCACGCGTTCACCGACGTCGAGGGCGACCCCCACTCACCGGTGCTGCACGGCTGGTGGCAGGTGCAGATGAAGAACCTCGTGATGTACCGCCGCGAGGCCCGCAACCCCGAAACCGTCGCGCGGTACGCCAAGGACCTCCCGCGCACGCCGCTCGACCGCGTGCTCTACGACCACGCGGTCCTCGGTCTCGGCGTCGGCGTGACCATCCTGGTCGTGGCGTTCGGGTGGCAGGTCGGGTTGTTGGCGGCGTTCGTCCACGTCAACTACTACCTCGGCGGATCAGCCGCCGTGAACGCGGTCGGCCATCACTTCGGCCGCCGCCGCTACGACAACTCGGCCACCAATCTGCAGTGGCTGGCGCTGCTCACCGCCGGCGAAGGGCTCCACAACAACCACCACGCCGCGCCGACGTCGGCGAAGCTCGCCCATCGCTGGTACGAGATCGATCCCGGCTGGTTGGTGATCAAGCCCCTGACGTGGCTGCACCTCGCCAAGGTCCGCCTCGCCGAGTTGCGACTGACGCACCAGGCCAAGTCGGCCCGTGCCGCGTAGCCGCGCTACGAGAGTCCGGCGGAGACGGCGTCCCAGTTGATGAGGTGCTCGAGGAACGTGTCGACGTAGTCGGGACGCTTGTTGCGGTAGTCGATGTAGTAGGCGTGCTCCCACACGTCGCACGTGACGAGCGCGGTCTTGCCGTGCTTCATCGGCAGGTCGGCGTTGGCGGTCGCCATCACGGCCAGCTTGCCGCCGTCGAGCACCAGCCACGCCCACCCCGACCCGAACTGACCGACGGCAGCCTTCTTGAACTCCTCGCGGAACGCGTCGGCGCTGCCGAACGCCTCGTTGATCGCGTCCCCGGCGGCCGCCGTCGGGTCACCGCCGCCACCCGGTGCCATCGAGTTCCAGTAGCAGGTGTGGTTCCAGACCTGGGCGGCGTTGTTGAACTTGCCACCTTCGGCCGACAGGATGATGTCCTCGAGCGGCTTCGATTCCTCGTCCGTGCCCTCGATCAGCTTGTTGAGGTTGTCGACGTAGGTCTTGTGGTGTTTGCCGTAGTGGTACTCGAACGTCTCCGCCGACAGGTACGGCTCGAGGGCGGTCGTGTCGTACGGGAGAGGGGGAAGCTCGATGGGCATGTGGTCCTCCATGGACGGGACGGGTTGC
>DATMDV010000060.1:0-9907 GCA_035557475.1 Ilumatobacteraceae bacterium | reverse complement strand
GGAGGACCGAGTGGTAGCTGAAGTGGATGTCGCCTGACAGGACCGAGATCGTCGCGGGTGCGGATGGACGGTCGGCGCTGCCGAGCTCCGCCAGCAGCGCCACGAGCGCGTCGAACGATCGTCCGAACGCGGGCCAGTCCTCCAGATCGAGCGCGCGCCGGACCCGTTCACCGAGTCGGATCCCCAGCCGGCCCCACGCGCCGTCGCACACCCGCTCGTTCCATCGTTGAAGGTCATGGATTCCACCCGGGACGAACGCCGGCAGTGACGAGCCGATGAGGAGGTGTCGGGTGTCGCTCGCGCATTGCTCGACGATCCATGCCCACTCGTCGTCGTCGACCATCGAGCGGTTCCCGGGCGTGAGCACCCGGCCGTTGCGAGCGTCGATCACGACGAGCGTGACGTCTCCCAGCCGGCGTGCGAACGAGAACCGGTAGCCGCCCGGCACCGGCGTGAACTCCTCCGACGCCCGTGCCCACTCGCGCAGGTACTCGGCGCCGTCGTCGAGCTCGCCGAGCTTGGCCAGCATGCCTTCGGCACGGATCTCGGCGGGGCTCAAGTTGCCGAGATGTTGGTAGATCCAGTAGGAGGCGAGACCGCCGATGACATGGTCGTCCCACCACGGTTCCTGCCGGATCTCGCGCACCCACGAGTTCGAGATGTTCCAGTCGTCGATCATGTCGTGGTCGTCGAAGATCATCGCCGTCGGCACCACCGAGAAGAACCAGCGCTCGACATCGGGCGACCACGACTCGTGGTACAGCCAGCAGAACTCCTCGAACCCGCCGACGAGCTCGGGTGGCAAGCCCTCGATCGGTTCACGGTCACGCCGCTCCTTGATCCGCGCGTGAGTGGTTGGTGACGAATCGTCGGCGTAGATCTGATCGCCGAGCATGACGGCGAGGTGCGGCCACTCGTCGACCGTCTGACCGAGCATGCGCAGGGCATGGGCGCGGAGCGCGTCGACCCCGCGACCGGTCGGATCGATCGCCATCTCGAGAGTCCACGGCGGCTCGTGCGGGGCAGCCGTGCGGCACGAGCCGAACAGCACCCGCACGTGGCCCGAGTCGACGGTGCGGATCACGCTCGGCGGGAACTCGCTGTCGACCAACGGCCACCGCCGCTCGCCGTCGACGTGGACCTCGTACTCGATGCACGAACCGGCGGTGAGCCCTTCGACGATCACGAGCGCGTAGTGGTGACCGGCCACGGTGAACGTGCCCGCGCGGTGACCGAGCACTTCCACGGTGCACGGCGCGTCGGTCTCGACCCAGATCGTCGCCCACGTCGGCCCGACGTCGCGCAGCATCGGTCCGAGGATCAGGTCCGCCATGAGACCACCCCGCCGGGGGGTTTCGCCGTGCCGGCCTGGGTCAGTTGGGTTTCTCTCACGATGATGCGCCGGCCGTCCTCAACTCAACGTCGGGATGTGGAGAGTAGGTCACGGACCGCTCCGCTCGACCATCTCGGGCATCATGGTCCGATGCGTAGCACGGTCGTCGTCGCGTTGCTGCTGGCGTCGGCAGCGTGCTCATCCGACGCAGACGAATCCGATGCGACCGCGCGAACGGCTTCGACCGCGCGAACGGCGTCGACCCCGGCGACAACGACCACGGTGGCGCCGAGCGTCGCCTTCGAACCGGCGGGCTGCTCGGTCCGTGACGAGGTGTTCTGCGTAGTGGCGGCGGAGGCCGCGACCGCACTCGCCGCAGGGAACGCCGATCAGCTCGTGGAACTGAGCCGTTCGGACACGATCAACTGCGTCGATGTCTCGCGCGAGTACTTCCCGGGGTGCGAGTCGCAGGAAGTGCTCAACGGGTACGGGCTCAGTGGCCCGGACCTTCTCGTCGAGCTCGTCGCTCGCGACGCGTTCGCCGAGGAGCTCGAGGCGATCACCGCAAGTGTCGATCCGTCCTTCTCCGACGAGCACGGCGACGGTGCGGTTCGTGTCGTCGGTGTGGGGACATGCGGGCCGGACGTGCCGGGCCGCCGCACCTACCACCTCGCGTGGACGGCAGCGTTGCGCGAGGGCGGCGAACCGGCGACGCGGTCGCTCGGCAGCTTCGAGTGGTTGTTCGTAGATGACTGGCGGATCGTGCTGACGTACCGGGGAGCGCTCGCCGACTGGGAGGCTGCGCAGACCAACCCCCTCGACGACGCGTTCTGTGAAGCCGGCCGCCATCCTTGGCGTGCCTGACGCGGTTCCGTCGCGCGACGTCCCGTGCGCCGGCGCGCGAGACACACCGCGCTACGTCATGCCGTCCGATCGCTTGGCGTCACGGACGCGGTGCTCCTCCTGCTTCACTTCGGCGGCGGTCTCGCCGAGCGTGTCGGCGGCGGTCGCGTTTCGAAGACCCATCGGTCGATCAGGTCCCACGGTGCTGTCCCTCGCCGTCTGCCGTTCGAGCTCGCAATTGATCTCGGCGCCGATGATCACCGCGAGCGCGGTGAGGAACAGCCACAGCAGCAACACGACGACGGCTCCGAGCGAACCGTAGGTCTCGTTGTAGCTCGCGAAGTTGGCGGTGTAGATGGAGAAGATCACCGATCCGAGGACCCACATCACGGCTGCCACGACCGCCCCCGGTGACACCCATTTCCATCGCGCCTCGTCACGGTCGGGCCCGTATCGGTAGAGCACCGCCAGTCCAAGTGTCATCCCACCGAGCAGCAGCACCCATCGCAGGAGCCCGACCGCGATCCGCCCGCTCGCGCCGAGACCGGTCTTGGCGAGCAGCGCCGGCAGCAACGCCACGATCGCGAACGCGACGACGATGAAGAGCACCGACCCGACCGTGAGTATCAGCGAGATGGCCTTGAGCCGGAGAAAGCCGCGCGTCTCCTTCTCGTCGTAGGTCCGGTTGATGGCCTCGACGAGATGGCCGACGCCGCTCGAAGCTGACCACAGGGCCAGCACGAGTCCGATGATCGCGCCGACGACGGCGTCACCACCGGCCGACGAGACGATCGCCTCGAGTTGGGCTGTCACCAACTCGCGCACCTCGACCGGAGCCGCGGACAACGTCGACGTGACTTGCTCCTGGACGTCGCTGGGCTCGGCGAGCAGTCCATAGATCGAGATGAGTGCCACCAACCCGGGAACGAGCGCCATGAGCGCGTAGAACGCGACGCCCGCCGACATCAACGTGACGCCGTCGTCCTTCGCTTCGACTCGCACGCGCGCCAGAACGTCCTTCCACCCGGCCGGCGGGATCTCGGTCGGCTGATCGGCGTCGCGGCCCCGTCGCTGCTCGCCTTTCGGCAACGTCGTGGAGCCGCCGTTGCCGTCGTTGCCGTCGTTGAAGGTGGTGCTCGGCATGCGGCGCGGGCCTACCCGGCCTCGGACGCGCCAAAACAGGACGCCGGGCACTCATGCCGGGAGTTCGAGCACCACGCGAACGCCGAGTAGACGCACGGGTCGGGTGAGCTCGAATCGGTCGAGCACGACGAGCGCGGCTCGTGCCACCTCCTCCGAATCGGTGGTCGGCTGTGGGAGCTTGTGGATCTTGGTGCGCGTGAAGAACGTCGCCGTGCGGACCTTGACCGCCACGTGGGTCACGCGCCGCCCTTCGGCGGTCACCGACTCGGTCACCTCGGCAGCCAGACGAGCGACGTGTTCGTCGATCTCCGACCGGATCGTGAGGTCGTGCTCGAACGTCACCTCCCGGCTGCGCCCCCGCGGCACGTACGGTTCGTCGACGACAGGTGAATCGTCACCACCGAGACCGAGCATCTTGAGGTACGGACCGATCGTCGGGCCGAACTGCTGCGCCAGCGCGCGGTGGTCCGACCTGGCCAACTCCACGACGGTGTGGATGCCCCTGTCCGCGAGCCGGCTCGCGATGCGCGTGCCGATCCCCGACAGGGCGGTGACAGGCCGATCGCCCATCGTCTCGATCCACGTCCGTCGGGTCAGGCGGGCCACGCCGCCCGGCTTGGCGAACCCGGTCGCCGTCTTCGCCTGCAGCTTCGTCTCGCCGATTCCAACGGCGCACGTCAGCCCGGTCTCGGCGAGCACCCGCGCCTTCAACTCATGGGCGAACGCCTCGGGGTCGTCGGTGCGGACTCCCACGACCGCTTCGTCCCAGCCCCAGACCTCCACGGTCACCGGGAACGACCGCAGCGTCGCCATCACCCGGGACGACGCGGCGTCGTATGCCGGACGGTCCGATGGCAGGAACACCGCGCCCGGGCACTTGCGGGCGGCGAGGCCCAATGGCATCCCCGACCGCACCCCGAAGGCACGCGCTTCGTAGGAGGCCGTCGCCACCACCTGTCGAGGTCGGTCCGGGTTCCCGTCCCCGCCCACCACGACCGGGCGACCGGCCAGCTCTGGGCGCCGCAAGATCTCGACCGCGGCGAGGAACTGATCGAGGTCGACGTGCAGGATCCAGTCATCCATCGCGCTGGCAGCACACCCGATCCGACCTCACGCCTCGGTCGTAGCACGTTTCCCGGTCGGGGTTCGTGCCTGAGGGCGGTTCGTCACACGCCACTGGACGCCGGATCGGCCAAGATGACGCGATGGCGATGCAGGTCGAGCTCGACGGCGTCACGGTCGACTACGAGGTGATCGGCACGGGCGAGCAGGTCGCGTTCGTGCATGCCCGACCGTTCGAGTGTTGGTATTCGCCACTCGTCGAGCGCCTGTCGAGCTACTCCGTGCTTCGCTACCGACGGACATTGCCCAGCGACGGCTCGAGCTTCGGAATCGATGACGATGCCGAGTTGTGTGCGCGGTTGATGCGACACGTCGGGTTCGATCACGCTCACCTGGTCGGCCACTCGTACGGCGGGCTGGTGGCCTTGGCGCTGGCGTCCGGCGACGCCACATCGTTGCGATCGGTCGCCCTGCTCGAGCCGGCGTCAAGCGGCCTGCTCGCGCCTGCGGAGGCGACGGCCGGCGTGGCCCCGCTCGTGGAAGCGTCTCGGTCCCAGGGCGCAGACGTCGCGATGGATCTGTTCCTCCGCGCGGTGTGCGGTGACGACTACCGGGATCTCCTCGATCGTCTCGTGCCCGGGGCGTTCGCCGAAGCGAACGAGCACGCCGACCAGTTCTTCCGTGTCGAGCTGGCGGCAGTGGCCGCGTGGAGCTTCGGTCCGGACGACGCGAGTCGCATCGCCCGGCCGGTTCTCAACGTGGTCGGCGAAGCGAGCGCCCCGCGATTCGTGCACGGATCGGAGCTGATCCGCGAGTGGCTCCCGGATTCGATCCAGTACGTGCTGCCAGGCACCGGACACCTGATGATGGCCCAGAACCCGAGGGCGATGGCCGAACGACTCCAACAGTTCTGGTCCGTCAGCTGATCCCGCGATGCGGGCCGACTGGAGAGCCGCTGCGGACCAGGTCCACGAGCGGCTGGACGGCCGTGATCCGAGCGGTCAATCATGGTGGTCGATGACCGACGACTCCGACGCCCCGGTCCCAGACCCCGACGCGTTGTGGCGACCGCCGCCGGATGAGGCCGAAGGCGGACCCGATGACGCGCCGCGTCTGGGCGAGCCGGTCGTGTACGTCGAGCCGCCACCGCGGACCGATCGCCGGGTGGTCGCGTTCGTGACGTTGCCGGGGCTCATCACCGAGGAGCACGACATCTTCCGCACCATTCTCGGGCACCTCCCGGGCATCGAGCCACTGAACGTCGGGCACCGCCTCGGTCCCGTCGCCGGGCCCGGCGGGGCGAGAGACGTCGAGGCCACGTTCGATCAGGTCACCGATCCCGACATCGTGGTGGTGCCGGGCGCACTCGGCACGCGTCAGATGGCCCGCGATCCGGCACTCCGTCGGTGGTTGCACGACGTGGCGCCACGGTGCCGCTGGATCGCCGCCAGCTCGACGGGCTCGGTGGTGCTCGCCGCCGCCGGCTTGTTGAACGGACACCCGGCCGCCACCCATTGGCTGGCGGGCGATCTGCTCGCCGAGTTCGGGAGTGACATCGCCAACCAACGACTCAACGTCGACGCGGAGCGGGTGATCACGGCCACCGGGTCGTCGACCGCGTTCGAGGCCGCCTACCTCGTGATCCAGCGCGAGCTGGGCGACGCCGAGGCGAGCCGTGTGCGGGAACTGGTCGGATCGCAGATCGAGGACGCACCGGCAGCCGAGACACACCGAGGCCGCCGGATCCTCCGCCGCCGCACGGGTTGACACCCGCCGCAGGCGTCGCCACTCGATCCGGACAACCGGCTGCCCGACGTACTTCACGATGACGATGGAAAGTGCGTACATCACCAAGGTCAGCAACAGCGGGACGGAAGAAGGCAACGTGACGCAGCGGGTCGCGATGGTCTTCAAGACGGTGAAGATCGACTACAAGCCGCGTGACAACGCGACCGGCGCACTCGGTGCCGCGAAGACCTACAACTGGGACATCCCCGCAGGCACCGCCTCGCCGTCGTCGTAGGCGCCAGGTGCGGCCGCGACGCGGAGGGCCTCGTACACGGTGTCCTCGTGCCACAGGCGGCGCTCGAACGTGTCGACGATGTCGAGCGAGGCATCGAGCACGACGAGGTCGAGCCGGTGCCGGTTGACGGTGACCGGCCCGAATCCGACGCCGAGCGCGAACGCCTCCCTGAGCGGATCGAACGGGCCGATGGTGCGTAGCAGCGAGCAGCGCGGCGAGAAGACCATCCCGCGATCGGCGCCGTAGGTCCGCAGCCGTGCCGGTCGGTCGAAGCGCGGGTCATAGGAGATGCCGGCGACGTTCGCGTCCACCCCGTCGTCGACGAGGCGACGTGCGAGCCGAGCCAGCTGTGTCACGGTGAGCGAGCACTTCTCGGGGTTCATGCAGCGTGTGTAGAAGAACGCGAGCGCGGTCGGACGGCCGGAGAACGCGTCCGAGAACGTGACGCGCGTGCCGTCCTGATCCTCGAGCTCGACGCTCCCGAGCTCGGTCCGTACGGCGCCGGCGGGCGCCGCGCCGTTCCGCGGTGCTGCGACGTCGGCGTCGGATTCCCGACAGCAGCAACCGTCCACCGGGTCATCGGTTCGGGCCAAAACCTTCCGTGCCCGGACGAGCTCGGTGCGAACAGCGGCTGAGAAGCTCTCGCCTTCGCTGTCGACGAGCGCGTTCAACGCAGGGATCGCGACCTTCGCTCGCGGCCCCAGCAGCGCCAGCGTCGTGGCCAAGTCGACGAGCGCCGTGGTCGGATGTGGGTCGCCTGATGCAGACGCGGGTGTCTCGAACGACACGAGGTCGTCGGTCCCGCGCAAACGCGCGATCGCCGTAACGAGCAGCTCGGGAGCTTCGGTCGGAATCGTGGCTGCACCCCGCAGCGCCCGACCGGCCGCCGCGACCGTGTACGGGTCGCGGCCGGTCTCGAGCTCCTCGAGCACGAAGGGGATCGCCGCAGCCGGCAGTCCCGTTGTCTCGAAGCACGCCAGTACATCGCCGCGCAGGCGCTCCACCTCGTTGCTCCCCCGCCCGGCGTAGCGAGGCGACTGCTCGACGAGCATGTCGACGAGCGCCGACGCTTCGGCATGCAGGCCGTCGCTGCCGCGGGCCGCCGCACGGCCCGTCATGAGTCAGTCGAACGAAGAAAGCGCTTGCTGGACGCACGCAATGCGGACGAGCGTGTCGTCTCTGTCAGGTTCTGCACCGTGTCGACGAACTTCTTGTCGGCGGGCTTCTCGCCCGCTTCGCGGCCATAGGCGAGCGCGGCGAGACTGGTCGCGCGGATCTCGTTGTAGTCACTGTCGTCGGCCACGATCCTGCGTGCGGCTCGCGCGAACGCCTCAGGGTTGAGGTTCTGCAGGCCCGACGCGCTGATGCGACGGATGCTCGACGGCTCTGACTTGTCCTTGAGCAGTCGCGTGAGCAGCTTCTCCGATTGCGGATCGGTGGCGAGGATGCGAACCGCCTCTTCGCGGGCCGCTCCGGTCGCCCGCCGGTAGACGCGTCGCACCAGTGGAGCGATGTCGGCGTGATCGTCGTAGCCGAGGAACTGCATCGCCTTGGCGTCGGAGACGACCGCATCCTCCGGCCTCTCCAGGCCCTGCACGAGGAGACCCTGGGCGTACCGATCCTTCTCGATCGACAGCAGTTCGAGCGCGCTCTCGCGGAGCGTCTTGCGCGGATCGGTCGCGAGTTCGCGAAGCGCCTGCTTGTAGTCGGCTCGGAACGGCAGGAACGGGGGACCGAGGAAGTCGAGCGCGCCGAGCGCCTTGAGCGCGGCCGAGCGCACGGCCACCGGTTCCTTGCGATCGCGCAGCGTCGCGAGCAGCTCCGCGACGCGATCGGCGAGGTTGTCCTCGTCGTGTGGTGCAGTCATGATCGCGTCGGCACGTGCGGCGGCACTGGCACGCCCACCCGCGGCTGGTCGTCGTGCGGCCGATCGTTTCTGCGCCTTCGGCTTGACGACCTTTGCCAGCTCGCGTTCGTAGCGCTTGCGGTATTGATCAACGTCCATCGCGATCATCCTCACCCATGTGGTTACACCTCGAACGGCACGTCGTCATAGGCAAAGCCGAGCGGTGCGCCACCCGCCACCGCCTGGTAGTCGAGCATCGATCGGACCCTGGGCGTGTTGCCCGGCGCGGTCGTCGACGGCGAGGACGCGAGTGGCCCGCCCGGTGCGGTCGCCGGCCGTGGATTGCCCGTGACGCCGTTCCACGGCCACATCGTGTCGGCAAGTCGATGGCCGATCCGATTCGGAGTGGCGGGCGCGAACGCACGCGGCTCGGCTGCGCTCGTGCGCTTGTGGATCCATTGCCATTTGGCCCACAGACGATCGACGTTGGCGTGGAGCATGAAGAACAGTGGATCGCGGGCCGCGGTCTGCTTCGAGCGGATGAAACCGAAGCTGAAGCTCATGTGCGCGAAGCCGTGCGGATCGATTTCCATCGCGTCGAAGTTCGCATACGTCGCGTTCGGTGCGGCGCCGCCGAGGGCGATCGTCTGCAGCTCGTTGCTCAGCCCCGCCGGAGCGGTGGTTGAAGCGAACGACGGTGTCCGGTTGATGCCGAGCGCACCGTCCGTACGCCACGTGCCGAACGGGTGCCCGGCGGTGAACTGCAGGAGACCGGCAGCGTTCGGCACACCCATGAACTGACGCGTGAAGACGCCCGGTGCCGGCCGATCGAACCGCCAATAGGGCAGGGTCACACTCGGGTCGATCGCTTGCAGCTCCCGCTCGAGATCGAGGATGTAGGCGCGATGCCACGGCAGGAAACCGACGTTGCCGTGCTCCTCGAAGTCCGCCGCCTGCACGTGCATGTCGCGGAAATCGCGGAAGCGCCCGGTCCCGCCACCGTTCAGCGTCGCGAGTGCGGCGAGGAAGCGGTCGCGTTCTGGCCCGGTGAGTGTCTGGGCGTCCTTGCGGATGCGGACCGTCACAGGCTTGGTCCCGAGCACACCTTGGCTCGGGGTGCCGCGCGCTTCGATCACCGCATCGCCGAGCGCGACGCTCGGCCGGCCGAACTCCCCAGCCACGAAGAAGGAAACTGGCGACCCGCTCGCGGGCAGGCTGAGCGAGAGCGTGGGCGTGCCGAGATGTGTCCGCGTGGTCGCGAACCTGAGCCGACCGCCGGTCCCGACACTCCGCAGCCTGACGGTCACGTTCGCCGTGCCCGTCGGGTTGACGAGCCGCGCCTGCGCCCGGACCGGTGTCCAGGTCAGGAAGACCCGCCCCTGCGCGTCGGCGCCTGGAAGCACGAGGTCAACATTCACCCCGAACCTGCCTCAATTCGTCGGGAATGAACCACCCGAATCGCCCCCTCCCCGAGTGACGACGGCGCCCAGAACCGTCATTGCGCGCGCCGACAGTACACCGACGGCAGGCCACCGACGGACGTCGCCCCGGCGACCTGCTGAGGAGCACACACGAACACGGCGGTACCGTGGCGAACGACGGCGACGCGACGACGAGAGGCGGGCCGGTGATCCCTACTGTGATCCTGTTCGGTCTC
>DATMDV010000059.1:0-10667 GCA_035557475.1 Ilumatobacteraceae bacterium | reverse complement strand
CCGCCATCTGAATGAGGATGTCGGCTTGCAGCTTCAGCTCTGGCATCGCCTCCACGTCGCGGATCCCCAGCTCGAGTCGGTAGCCGACTTCCATGACGTCGTCGACGACGTCGTCGAGCTGCTCGGCGAGAGCGTGGATGTCTTCGCGGTCGAACGGTGTGACGAACGACGTGTTGAGGCGCCTCAGGATCTCTCGGATCAGCTCATCGCCGCGCTTTTCACAGGCGACGACGGCCTCGAGTCCACCTTCCGCACCGTCGAGCAGATCGCGCAGCCGGCGAGCGCACTCGGCCACGTTGGCCGCCGAGTCGTTGAACAGCGAGAAGAACCGATCGTCGGTCGGCAGCAGACGGAACCGCACCAGACCGGCACCGTAGTCCGGTGCGCAGAGCGCGAACCCCAAGCCGACCCAGGAGCGGTGGGTTCTACGCCTCGAGGTCCTTGTTCTCGGGGACGAACTGGCCGGCGATGAAGGTCGCCCCTTGCGGGTCCTTGATCACTGCCAGCTTGGTCCACGGCGCGTCGAACGGACCGGCGACGACCTCGCCGCCGAGCTCTTGCGCCTTGGCCGCGGTGGCGTCGGCGTCGTCGACGGCGAACGTGACACTCCAGTGCGCCGGCGTCGTGGAGTCGTCGCCGGCGATCGGATTGAGGGCGGCGACGACGTCGATGAATCCGTCGGGTGCGCCCATCTGCGTCATCTGCTGGCGGAGGCCCGGGGTGGACTCCTCGAGGTGATCGCCGTAGCCGGGCAGTGTCCACATCGCGCCCGCCGGCAACGTCAGGACCTGCCAACCGAACACGGCGCCATAGAACGCCTGGGCGCCTTCGGGGTCTCGCGTCACAAGGCCGTTGAAGTTCAGCGAGCCGTGCTCGTTGACGACCTTCGCGCCCCTGTGTTGGTTGGCCTGCCAGACGCAGAACGCGGCGCCTTCGGGATCGGTCAGGACCGCCATCC
Source organism: Ilumatobacteraceae bacterium (assembly GCA_035557475.1). Classification (GTDB taxonomy): domain Bacteria; phylum Actinomycetota; class Acidimicrobiia; order Acidimicrobiales; family Ilumatobacteraceae; genus JALOLG01. The sequence goes on along the minus strand of DATMDV010000059.1, from coordinate 9,709 downwards.
GCCCGAAGTCCATGACATCGAAGGGCTCGGTTGCCACCCCACCACCGGCGGCGCGGGCCTTGGCCATCGTCTCGTCGGCGCTGTCGACCCAGATGTACGTGTTCCACGACGCAATCTGCGGCGCGCCGTCGGGGATTGCTCCGACTGCCGCCACATCACCACCGCGAATACGGCCGATGAAGTAGCCGTCGTCCGCGCCACCCGGCAACACGTTCTCGAACTCCCACCCGAACAGGTCCCCGTAGAACGGCACTGCCTTCTCGGGATCAGGCTGGCTGGTGTCGACCCAACATGGGACGCCGGGGATGTAGCTGTCACGCTCCGACATGGTCGTCTCTCTCCACTCTCGATTCGGGTGTCTCTGACTCACCGACTGTACGAAGGAAAACCGGCCAGGGAGTGGCCGGATTCGAGCGGTCGCGCGGCGTGACCTAGCGGAGCCCGAGGATGAGGTCGACCACGAGCTGGTCGAGGCGTTCGTTGCGATAGCCGCGCTCGGCCAACGCGTCTGGTTCGAAGTCTTCGGAAGCGAGCTTCTGAGCGACATCGCTCGAGTACGGACCAACCGTCGGCTCCGTCAGCTCGGTCGCTCCGCATTCCTCGAGCGCTTCGCGAATGTCGGGATCGTCGGCGAACCGCTTGGCCTTCGCCGCGAGCGCGAGGTACGTGCGCATGCAGCCGGCGGCGAAGTCCCACGCGCCCTCGGCGTCTTCGACCCGGTAAGGCCGGGCGTCGAAGTGCCGAGGTCCGTCGTATTCGGACTCCTCGAGCAGCTTGACGAGGAAGAAGGCGGCCTTGATGCCTTCCGAGCCGAAGCGGAGATCCTGGTCGTAGCGACCGATCTGCTGCGCGTTGAGGTCGATGTGGAACAACTTCCCGGCATCGATCGCCTGGGCCACCCCGTGGTACACGCTGAGCCCGGCCATCGTCTCGTGGGCGACCTCCGGGTTGAGGCCGACCATGTCGGGGTGGTCGAGCGTCTGGATGAACGCCAACGCGTGACCGATCGTGGGAAGGAACGTGTCGCCGCGCGGTTCATTCGGCTTCGGCTCGAGCGCGAACCGTGTCGGGTAGCCCTGATCGCGGACGTAGTCGCACAGGAAGTTCAACGCCTCGCGATACCGCGCGAGCGCGTCGAGCGGTGGCTTGGCGGCAACTGCCTCGACACCTTCTCGGCCGCCCCAGAACACGTGGGTCTCGGCACCGAGATCGACGCCGAGGTCGATCGCCCGCATCGTCTTTTGGATCGCGTAGCGACGCACCTCGCGGTCGGCCGACGTGAACGCACCATCTTTGAACGCCGGGTGCCAGAACAGGTTCGTGGTTGCCATCGACACGACCATCCCGGTCGAGTCGAGCGCCTTGCGGAACTTGTCGAGGATGTCATCGCGTTCACTGGGCGAGGTGCCCGGCGGGATGAGGTCGTCGTCGTGGAAGCTCACGCCCCAGCCGCCGAGGTCGGCCAGCCGGTACACGAACTCCCACGGGTCGATGGGTGCTCTGGTGACGTCGCCGAACGGATCCCGTCCCGAGAACCCGATGGTCCACAGACCGAACGCGAACTTGTGCTCCGGGGACGGCTGCCATGTGCTCATCGACCGCTCCTTGTCGTGTCGTTCGACCTTCGTCCCACCAGTTGTCTTCGTGCGCCGCCGACCGCGTGATTCGGGATCAACCACTCATGACGGAACCGGGCCTGTTGTCGAGCGCAGTTCCAAACTCGTCGGGAACACGCGGTGTGCGCTCTCCGGTGCCGGTGTGTCGACGATCAAGCTGACCGCCAACTCACACATGTCGCCGATCGGCTGATGAACCGTTGTGAGCGGCGGGGCGGTGTAGCGGGTGAGCGGGATGTCGTCGAAGCCGACGATCGACACCTCGCCCGGAACGTTGACACCCAAGGCGTGCGCGGCGTGGAGCGCGCCGATCGCCACTTGATCGGTTGCTGTGACGATCGCCGTGGGTGGGTCGGGCAGGCCGATCAGGTTGCGAAACGCGTCGGATCCCGACGCCGCGTCGTTGCTCGCGGCGTGGAGGTGTGCATCGAGGGGCGGCATGCCCAACTCCGTCAGGCGGTCGACGAAGCCGGCCCGTCGTTCGCGGATGTCGCCGTGCGGATAGCCACCGATGAAGCCGAAACGTCGATGGCCGAGCTCGGCGAGATGGTCGACCGCCGACGCCATGCCGCCGCGGTTGTCGATGTTGATCGTCACGACGCCGGCCAGCGCGGTGCCCTGCCACATGGCAACGACCGGCACGTGCGACGCCGCGAGATCATCGAGGAGGCGGGGCTGATCGCGCATGTCGCCGAGCAACAAGATGCCGTCGCAGTGCCGGGTCTCGAGAACGGCGCGCAGCGCGATCGCCTCGTCGGCCCGGCTGTGGGCGCTCCCGAGCACGACGTTGTAGTTGCGCTGAATGGCCGCGATCGATACGGCCTCGACGGCGGTGGTGAAGAACGCGTCGGAGATCTCACGGACGATGACTCCGAGCAACATCGTCTTGGCGCCCCGCAAGCCGCGGGCGAGCGGGTTGGGCCGGTAACCGAGGCGCTCGGCGACCTCGAGCACGCGTTCGCGCGTATGGGCCGCGATCGGCACCGACGTGATGGTGTCGTTGAGCACCCGCGAGACCGTCGACTGGGACACGCCGGCGGCCTGGGCGATGTCCTGCATGGTGACGGTCCGCGGGCGATCGTCGCGGTTGAGCTCGGTCGCCACGAGGGCGACATTAGTGCATGGAAACCTCTCTGCATACGCTTGACGAAATTGGATTGTCTGCATACGATTTCATTCGCTGACGTGGCCGCCGTTCCTGGCGGCCGGTCCGACATGGGGGTCATCAGGCATGGGGGGTAATCAGGTGAAGACACATCGCAAGCTGTCCGCACTCGTGGTCGCGGGCTTGATACTCGCCGCCTGCGGAGATGACGACGCCGAGACGTCATCCACCGACGAGGCTGCGAGCACGGTCGACACGGCCGCCGACGCCACGACCGGCGACACGGACGCCGCGCCATCTGACGACACCACATCTGACTCTGGCGCTGGGACGACCGGTGGGAGTGAAACCACCGCCGCAGCGGAGGACGAAGGCGGCGGCGGCGGCGGAGACCTCGAGATGTGGGAGCGGTCGGGCGGCAACGCGCCGATGGTCGACGCCTTGGTCGCGGCCTGGAACGAGGCCAACCCCGACCGTCAGATCAACCTGACGTACATCCCCCACGCGGAGATGGTCCCCAAGCTCGCCCAGGCGATCGCGTCCGGCGAAGTGCCCGACCTGATGGGGCTCGACCTGATCTACGGTCCGCAGTTCGCCAGTGCCGGTCAGCTCGAAGACATCACCGACCTGATCGGCTCCGACCCGACGCTCGAGACGATCTCCGAAGGCCATCGTGCGGTGGCAACGTGGGACGACCGCTTGTACGGCGTGCCGCTCTACCAAGACGTCTCGGTGCTGTTCTGGAACAAGGGCCTGTTCGAGCAGGCGGGGCTCGATCCCGAGACGCCGCCGACGAACCTCACCGAGCTCCACGACATGGCTGCCGCGATCACCGCCCTCGGCGACGGCAACTACGGCTACTACCTGGCGGGCAACTGCGCCGGCTGCAACATCTTCACGTTCGCCCCCATGATCTGGGCGTCCGGCGGCACCATCGAGCCCGCCGAGTGCGGTGACGAGGCGCTCGTCGGCGACACCATCCCCGACGTGCTCGAATGGGCTCGGATGATGCACCAGGAGGGCCACATCGACCCGGCCGCCCAGGCGGAGAACGGTGAGACGTTCGCCGAGGTCTTCGGGTCGGGCAAGGTCGGCATCATGGGCACCGGCAACTTCAACGTCGTGCTCGCCAAGGAGCAGAACCCCGACATCGACCTGGGGGTCACGCTGCTCCCCGGCCTCGAGACGGGACAGACCGCGTCGTTCGCGGGCGGTGACATCGTCACCATCCCGAAGGGCTCCGATCGCATCGACGACGCCGTCGACTTCATGAAGTTCATCCTGTCCGACGAAATCCAGGTCGACCAGTACGCGCAGCTCGGCAACATGACCACTCGCGCCGACATGGCCGACAACGAGTTCTCCAACCAGGACGAGGACGTCGCCGACACCGCACAGGCGATCCCGGTCGCCCAGACGCCGTACACGTTGAAGTTCTTCGAGCTGATCAACTCGCCGCAGGGCCCGTGGCTGCAGATGCTCCAGCGTGTCTATTACACCGATGACCCGATCGATCAGATCATCACGGACACCAAGGCCGAGATGGACCGCATCGCCTGCGAGTAGGCGAAACCCTCACCACCGAGCCGATCGGCCGCGGCGTTGCACGCAACGCCGCGGCCCTTCGCTCGCTCTCGGACCAATCGGAACGACAACCTGGGGAACGGGATGCGTAGGACCAGACGAAGGAAGCTGATCGGAACCATCTACGTGATGCCGGCACTGCTGTTCGTGCTCGCCTTCACCGTGTACCCGTTCGCCCGCATGTTCTGGATCTCGCTCAACGACTGGTCGCTCATCACACCGCCCGAGTACGTCGGCCTCGACAACTTCTCGAGAATCCTCGACGACGACCAGTTCTGGACATCACTGCGCTTCACGCTGAAGTACACGATCATGATCACGCCGATCCTCATCATCGGCGGCTACTTGGTCGCCCTGTTGACCGCCAGCAACACGAAACTTCGCCGGTTCACACGCACCGTGCTGTTCGTGCCGGTCGTCATCGGCCTCGGCGCGTCGAGCCTGTTGTGGTATTGGCTGTTCAGCGCCCGGTACGGGCTGGTCAATCGGGTTCTGCAGGATCTCGGCCTCATCGGTGAGCCGATCCTGTGGCTCGGCACCGACGCCAACCTCGGCAACTGGGCAGTGATCATCTCCGTGGTTTGGAAGGTGCTCGGTTTCGGCATGATCCTGTTCGTCGCCGCGATTCAGTCGATCCCCACCGAGGTCAACGAAGCGGCGACGGTCGACGGTGCCAACGGCTGGCAGCGCACGACGCGGGTGACGCTGCCGCTGACGATGCGAACGGTGCTGCTCGTGACACTCGTGAGCGTGATCGGCTCACTGCTGGCGTTCGACCAGTTCTACTTGATGACCGCCGGCCAGCCGTTCAACGAAACGGCGACGTCGGTGTTCTACGTCTACCTCAACTCGTTCCCGTTCCTGAAGCTCGGTTACGGCGCGGCACTGTCGCTGATCCTCGCCTTCATCATCTTGATCTTCACGGTCACGCAGATGATCCTGACGCGACGGAGCCAGGCGTGACCAGCGTCGTCGTACCAGGCGCGACCGCCGTCGACATCGAAGGGGTCGACACGCCTCAATCCGGTGACCAACATCGGACGTACCGCGCGCCGCGCCCGCCGCGGCCGACGAGGTACCTCCTCGGGGCGCTCTGTGTCGCGATCTGCACGATCATGGTGTTGCCGATCGTGGCATCGGTGCTGGCGTCGGTGAAGCCGACGGAGGAGGCTGCCCAGACGCCTCCGACCTACGTGCCGCACGGCCTGAGCTTCGACGCCTACCGTCGTCTCTGGGAGTACCAGGCGGGGTTGCCGACGTACGTCCTGAACAGCTTCGGCACCGCGATGTTGACCGTGGTGTTCACGCTCGTGCTGACGATCCTGGCCGGGTACGGGCTCGCTCGTTTCCCGGTGCCGTTCAAGGAGCCGCTCTTCGTCGTGTTGCTCCTCGCGTTGATCATCCCGTACCAGGCGCTGCTCACACCGATCTTCCTGACGTTCGCCGACTTCGGCCTCACCAACTCGCTGATCGGTCTGGCCATCATCCACACGGCCATCCAGCTGCCGTTCAGTCTCTACATCATGCGCAACAGCTTCGAGGCGGTGCCGCGCGAGTTGGAGGAGGCGGCGATGATTGACGGCGCCAACTCGGTGCAGATCCTCCGCCGAGTCTTTCTCCCCGCCGTCGTGCCCGCCATCATCACCGTGGCCCTGTTCGCGTTCATCACGTCGTGGAACGAGTACCTCGGCGCGCTGGTGATGATGAACAAGGACTCGAAGTTCACGCTGCCGCTGATCCTCGCGTCGTCGCGCACTGAGACCAGCCTCGGTGGTACCGACTGGGGCATGCTGCAGGCCGGGATCACGATCTCGATCATCCCCTGCGTCGGCGTCTACCTGCTCCTGCAGAAGTACTTCGTCGCAGGCTTCCTGACCGGAGCGGTGAAATGAGCGCCGACGCCCGACCGGTGGTGCCCCGCGCCGGTCGCCTCCGGCCACTCAGCCTCGGTGAGGTCGAGATCGTCGGTGGGAGTTGGGCGCAACGACAACACGTCAACTCCGCCGCGACGTTGGCCCATTGCCAGGGCTGGATGGAACGGCTCGAGTGGGTCGCCAACTTCGAGCGCGCCACCGATGGCACGATCGCCGGCAACCACCACGGGATGATGTTCGCCGACTCCGATGTCTACAAGCTGATGGAGGCCATGGCCTGGGAGGTCGGGCGGTCTGGCTCGGAGGACGCCGATGGTCGCATTCGTGGCCTGACCGAGATCATCGGCGCCGCCCAAGAGTCCGACGGCTACCTCAACACGGTGTTCGGGCGACCGGGCCAGGAGCCCCGCTACAGCAACCTCGAGTGGGGGCACGAGCTCTACAACTTCGGCCACCTGCTGCAAGCCGGCGTCGCGCGATCGCGGACGACGGGGGACGACCGGTTCGTGGAGATCACGCGCCGCGCCGCCGACCACGTCTGCGCGACGTTCGGTCCCGGCGGCATCGAGCGTGTCGGTGGGCACCCGGAGATCGAGTTGGGTCTGGTGGAGATGGCCCGCGTCACGGGCGAGCAGCGGTACCTCGATCAGGCCGAGCTGTTCGTCGAACGGCGCGGCCGGGGCACGCTCGGTGAGATCGGGTTCGGTCAGGCGTACTTCCAAGACGACATGCCTGTGCGCGAGGCGACGGTGTTCCGCGGTCACGCGGTGCGTGCCCTCTACCTGGCCGCGGGTGTCGTCGACGTCGCTGTCGAGACCGGCGACGACGACCTCCTCGCGTCGGTCATCTCGCAGTGGGAGGCGACCATCGCCCGCCGCACGTACCTCACCGGCGGGATGGGATCACATCACACCGGCGAGGCGTTCGGCGATGACTTCGTGCTGCCGCCCGACCGTGCGTATTCGGAGACCTGTGCCGGCATCGCGTCGGTGATGCTGGCGTGGCGGCTGCTGCTCGCCACCGGCGAGCCCCGCTTCGCCGACCTCATCGAGCGCACGCTGTACAACGTGATCGCGACGTCGCCGGCGCCTGATGGCCGGTCGTTCTTCTACGCCAACCCGCTCCATCAACGCGTCCCCGGCAAGTACCCCGACCCCGACGTCGAGAGCAAGCGGGCGTCGTCGAGCCTGCGCGAACCGTGGTTCCTCGTGGCGTGCTGCCCGACCAACGTGGCGCGCACGCTGGCCAGCCTGGCGGCCTACCTCGCCACGGTCGACACCGGCGGCATCCAGATCCACCAGTTCGTCGAGAGCCGCATCGGGACGACGCTCGACGACGGGCGACGGGTCGGCGTCGAGGTGAGCACCGACTATCCGAGCGGTGGGGCGGTGACCGTGCGGATCACGGAGTCGGACCAGCGCCCGTGGGCGCTGACGCTGCGGATCCCGAACTGGGCCACCGGGGCGACGTTGACCGACCCGAGTGGTGATCGGCGCGCCGCCGGACCAGGCAACGTCGTCGTCGAGTGGCCGTTCGGCGTCGGCGACGAGGTAACGCTCACCGTGCCGATCGGTCCCCGCTGGACGCGACCCGATCCCCGGATCGACGCGATTCGTGGGTGCGTGGCGGTCGAGCGGGGACCGATCGTCATGTGCGCCGAGTCAGTCGACCTGGCCGACGGTCGGCACGTCGACGTGCTCCGCGTCGATCCGTCGGTGCCACCACGCGACGAAGACGGAGCGGTGCTGGTCAACGCTCGCCTCGTCGAGCCGCCTGATCAGCCCTGGCCGTATGGTGAGGAGTCGGGCACCGGAACCGGCGAGGCTGATTCGGGCCCCGTCGATATCCCCCTGACGCCGTATCACAGCTGGGCCAACCGCGGGCCGTCGACCATGCGGGTGTGGATCCCGGTCACGAACAGCTAGAGAGGATGTCGCCACGATGAGCTCGGCCGAGCACTACGTGATCGGCGTCGACTACGGCACGCTGTCGGGGCGGGCCGTCGTGGTTCGGGTGCGCGACGGCGAGGAGCTGGCGAACGCAGTGCACGAGTACCGCCACGGCGTGCTCGAGCGCAGCCTCGATGTGGGCGAGACGACGGGCGTGGCACTGGCGCCGGACTGGGCCCTGCAGGTTCCGCACGACTACGTCGAGGTGCTGCAGCAGGCGGTGCCGGCAGCGGTCCGCGAGAGCGGCATCGACGCCGCCGACGTGATCGGCATCGGCACCGACTTCACGGCGTGCACCGTGTTGCCCGTCCTCGACGACGGCACGCCACTGTGCGAGGTGCCCGAGCTCGCCGACCGACCGCACGCCTACGTCAAGTTGTGGAAGCACCACGCGGCGCAAGCACACGCCGACCGGATCAACGCCCTCGCCGCCGAACGCGGCGAGGCGTGGCTCGCCCGCTACGGCGGCAGGATCTCGTCGGAATGGGAGTTCGCCAAAGGTCTGCAGCTGCTCGAGGAAGACCCTGACGTCTACCACCAGACCGCGCACTGGATCGAGGCTGCCGACTGGATCGTGTGGCAGCTCAGCGGCGTGTACGTCCGCAACGCGTGCACCGCCGGCTACAAGGCGATCCGGCAGGACGGCGCGTATCCCTCGCGTGAGTTCCTCGCCGCCCTCAACCCCGACTTCGCCGACTTCGTCGCCGACAAGATCGAGCGACCGATCGCCCAGCTCGGCGAACGGATCGGCTCGCTGACGCCAACGGCGGCGAGCTGGACGGGGCTTCCCGCCGGCATCGCGGTGTGCACCGGGAACGTCGACGCGCACGTGACGGCGCCGGCGGCGCGGGCGATCGACCCCGGCCAGATGGTGGCGATCATGGGCACGTCGACGTGCCACGTGATGAGCTCCGACACGCTGCGCGAAGTACCGGGAATGTGCGGTGTGGTCGACGGAGGCATCGTCCCCGGGCTGTGGGGGTACGAAGCGGGCCAGAGCGGGGTCGGCGACATCTTCGCCTGGTACATCGAACGCCAGGTGCCGGCGAGCTACGCGCGAGCGGCCGCCGAGGCGGGCGAGACCATCCACGAGCACCTCACGAACCTGGCCGCCGCGATCCCGGCCGGCGGGCACGGGCTGGTTGCCCTCGACTGGCACAGCGGCAACCGCTCCGTGCTGGTCGACCACGAGCTGTCCGGCGTCGTGGTGGGGCTGACGCTGGCGACCACGCCAGAGGAGGTCTATCTCGCCCTGCTCGAGGCCACGGCATTCGGAACACGCAAGATCGTCGAGTCGTTCGAGGAGCGCGGTGTCCCCGTCGCCGACTTCATCGTCGCCGGTGGCCTCATCCAGAACCGGTTCCTGATGCAGCTCTACTCGGACGTCATCGGCCGGTCGATCGGGGTCATCGGCTCGGATCAGGGTCCGGCGCTCGGATCGGCGATCCACGCCGCGGTCGCGGCCGGCGCCTATCCCGACGTCCGGGCCGCGGCCTCGGCGATGGGACGCGTCGAGCATGCCGTGTACGTCCCCGACGCGCGCCGGGGTGCGGTCTACGACCGGCTCTACGCCGAGTACTC
>DATMDV010000058.1:0-5251 GCA_035557475.1 Ilumatobacteraceae bacterium | reverse complement strand
AAATCGCCCCACTGGCAATTACCTATGAGGAACTGGCAGCGAATACCAGCGACACACTGGTCAGGGTGATCGAGCACGTCGGCGGCTGCGCCACCACCCCAACCGAGACGCGAACATCGAAACTCGCGACCACGTTGAACGCCGAGTGGTCGGCACGCTTTCGTCGTGAGCGCGAGTCGATGCGGTAGAAGTGGCCGCGGCGAGCAAGGCCTGTCACCCGTCGGCGCGTATATGCTCGACCGACGGTGATCAACCGCGGCCGAACGGGCACGCTCGTTCTCCTGATGGTCGTGATGGGGTGCGACGGAGGGGCACAGGAAACGCACACGTCGGCTACCGCGGAGACGGCGCCGTCCGTGTCCGCAGCGACCACCGCGGAGGCGACCCCGTCCGTGTCCCCACCGGCCACCGCGCAGCCCGCATCGTCGTTCGCAGAGGTGTCCGGCTCAATCGTCGACATCATCCCGGCGGCCGATGTCGACGAGGAGGGCCAGCCAGCCGGCCCTGGGTTCACCTTTTCCGCCGAGACGCCGCAGATCACGATCGTCGTCCAGACCGGCGAGGTTGCCGACACCACTGTGGACATCACCTGGTTCCAGGTGGTTGACGACCGCGAACACGAGCTCTTTGCCCACAGTGTCGAAGTCATGAGCTTCCAGACGGCCTACTCGGTCGGCACCAACCCCGGGATGCTTGCGGCAGGCACCTACCGAGTCGAGGCCGCCGTCGCTGGCGAGAGCCTGAGCACACAATTCGAGGTACGAGATCTCGCTCCGCAAGCGCAGGGCTTGTTGGCCACAGCACGCGCCCCGGGCGAGGGTGCAACCCCCGGTCCGCCGGATTCGGGTGACAGCGGCGCCGTGGGTCCAGCGATCGATCCTGACACGGTGTTCAGTGCAGATACCTTCCTGGCTGCCTGGCTCTCGCAGGAGCCGGTTGACCCGGGTGTTCACGACATCGTCCTCGAGGTCAACGCGGGACTTCAGGGTGGCGGAGGGAGTGTTGAAGCCTACGTGGAGATGGGAGGTAGTGCCCGCTCCCTCAACATCCCGACCAATTCGAGCGGCTTGGTGGTCACGTATCTCCGCTTCGACCCTTGCGTCCATCCCGGAGGTTCGGACCTCCCCGGCGCCAGCGCGCGATTCACGACGAACCTGTTCGACGACGGCTCCGACGTTCCTGTGGTTGACACGGTCACGAACAACACCGAACTGGGCGATGACCAGTCGGCTCCCGAGATCAACCTGAACGCCCCGCCGCCGAACGCGCGACAAGTCTCGCCCGGGGACGAGATCGAATTCGATGCGATCGCCCAAGAGTCCCGAGATGGGCCGACCTGGCAAACGGGAGTGAAGTCCTTCAGGCTCGTCGCCAATCCCGGCGGCCTGATCGGCGACGAGCAGACGTCCGCCTCGGGATCGGCTCAGCCCTGCGCCGACAAGCAGTGGGACTTGCGCTCGCTGGCGACGTACACCGTTCCGGCGGACGCACCACCTCTCATCGAGATCTGCGGGATCGCGGCGGACTTCTCCGAGAACGAGCAGTCGACATGCATCGATCTCTACACCGGCGAGGTGTGGGACGGAACAGTCAAGAGTGTGGTGACCTTCGACGGTCCCGGAGGGCCGTGCGGCAACTCGATTGCGATCGAAGGAGCGGCTCGGTTCGTTGTAGCCGGAGATGGAACAGTCACAGGGACCTACGACGTCACCGGGTGTGGAGTCTCGGAACCGCACGCAGAGTTCACCGGCACTGCGACCGACGCGCAGTTCCTCTTCCCGGATCTCATCGTCTTCGCCAATGGCGAGCCGATCCCCAAACTGAGCCCGACCCACGCGCAGGGCACGTTCACCAACCAACAGGGTCCAGCTACGACCTGGGTAACGACGTGGGACATGGTTTGCTCGTCGTGCCCGTAGGCCGGGCGCGCCCTCAACTCGAGTGGCCATCTCTGTCGTGTCCGACCAACCGCGCCACAGCCCATTGACAACACAGGAGCATCGATCTGTATCCGTCGGCGGCGTCCCGGAAGTGCCGGCAGGCGGCACCCGATACGCGATGCCGTAATCCGTCAACGGATGTCGATCACGATCAGTCGATGATTGCCCCGGCACGTCAAGTTCAGTACAGCGCCGGTTGATGGCGCCGGCTTGATCTGATGCGCGGAATTCGTCCGGGCCAGCGCTGCGATCGTTGTTCTGGTACGTACTCGTACGCGGAAGCGCACCGATAGAGTTCATCGTCGCTCGACCCTCGGATCGGCGGGTCGACGTTGGTGGGATTCAATTGTGAGCGAGCTGATGAACAACGAGCAGCGGTGTCGTCGTGCCGCCGCCGAGCGCTGATCGTGGGATCGAGATGAGCATGGCGGAGGGCCGACCGCCCCTCGTCTCGTGCGTGATGATCTTCCTGAACGGCGCCCGGTTCCTCGACGAGGCGATCGCCAGCGTCATCGGCCAGAAGAACTTCGTCAGCTGGGAGCTGATCCTCGTCGACGATGGTTCCACCGACGACAGCACCGAAATCGCCCGAGGTTTGGCAGCCTCCGACCCCCAACGCATCAAGTACGTCGAGCATCCGGGGCATGCGAACCTCGGCATGAGCGCCGCTCGCAATCTCGGCGTGAGCATGGCATCCGGTACGTACATCGGCTTCCTCGACAGCGACGACATCTGGCTTCCGTCGCTGCTCGCGCAGCGAATGAAGGTCGCGCTTGCGAACCCCGACGCGGACGTCATCGTCGGAGGAACGTGGCGCTGGTACAGCTGGACCGGAAACCCTGGAGATCTCGCAGCGGATCATCGGATGGATCTCCCAGCAGCGACGACACTGACGACGCTGGAACCTCCTGCTCTGTTTGCCGCGATCTACGGAACACCTGGCGCATGGCACGTGCCGGCGATGTGCAGCCTGCTCATCCGGCGCGAGTCGTTCCTCGCCGTCGGTGGGAGCGCACCGGAGTTCCGCGACCTGCACGAGGATCAGGTGCTGTACACCAAGGTCAGTCTCGGACTGCGTGCCGTGATCGACCCCCGGCCTCTCTCGCTGTACCGGCAGCACCCCGATTCGATGTGCGCGAGATCCGTCGCCGACGGTACATGGAACCCGAACGCTCCCAGTGCCCCCGAGGCCGGCTTCCTGACGTGGATGGAGGAGCACGTGCGCTCGGGCGCGTTCGGCGAAGACGTGAAGGCGGTCGTACGACGGAATGTGGAGCGACACGTGAGTTGGCCGGAGGCACCGGCACGACGTGAGCGCAACCTGCGCGCCGTTGCACTGCGGCACGCACCAACACCCGTGTTGCGGCTCGCGCGCTCGATACGACACCGTCGTGCGGCGCGCCGTGCGCCAGGTACTTCGGTGATCGGCGAGTGGGTAGGGCAAGTCCTGTCGGTAGCGATGCTGCCGGCAACGGGCGACGTGCTCGTCGCGACGCCCTCCCCGACACACGAGAACGCCTTCGTCGGCGCCCTCTCTCCCGCCTGCTTCCCATCGGCTGCGAACGTCGTCGTCTGCGGGCTCGAGGACCACGTCGCCTCGGTCCGGTACGCCTGGGTCGTGGTGGTCGGGGCTGGCAGCGGAGGCGAACGAGCTGGCTCCGACCCGCTGGCGTTCGTCGAGCGCCATCTCCGCCCGGACGGCACGGCGATCGTCTTCGCTGCCGGACGCGATCTGGTGTCGCCACTCGGCCGCGCCGAAAGCTGCTTGTCGTCATCCGAGATGGAGGAGCACTGCCGGCAACGGTTCGCCGGGTCAGAGGTCTCCGTCGAGACCTTCGGGAACCCCGCAACCGCTGCCGCTGTGGCGGCGGGCATCCCCGCCCTCGAGGTACCGGGTGTCCTCATCGATCACCATGACGGGCGGACGGAGGTCATGCTTGCGCTGACGATCTCCCCTTGTTGCACTCCGTCGCTCGGATACGGATCGAGCGCTGACGGATGAACGGCGCGATGCAACGTTTCGTCCGCTCGCCGGCGGCTCGGGCGCGGGCCTTCGTCCGCCGCTTCGTTCCGCCGACCGTTCGGCTGGCGATCGGGCGCGTGTTGCGTTTACCTGTCACGCCGCCGCCTGGCCGGGTGCGGTTCGGCGATCTGCGTCGAACCACGCCGATCTCCCCTGACTTCGGGTATCAGCGCGGCAACCCCGTCGATCGCTACTACATCGAGTCGTTCCTCGAACGGCACTCCGAGGATGTGCGCGGCCGGGTCCTGGAGATCGGTGACTCGACGTACACCCATCGATTCGGAACGGATCGAGTCGAGCGTGCCGATGTGCTCCACGTCGACCCACATGCACCCGGGGCAACCTTCGTGGGAGACCTGGCCGATGGCTCGTTCCTACCCGCCGACGCCTTCGACTGCGTCGTCCTGACCCAAACGCTGCACCTCGTCTACGACTTCCCGGCAGCTCTACGTGCAGTAGCGCGCGCCCTCGCGCCGGGCGGTGTCCTGCTGATGACCGTGCCGGGGATCTCCAACGTGGACCCGTCCGACTGGGGTGCGACGTGGTACTACTCGTTCACGCAGCGTTCCGTCGAGCGAATGTCCGCAGAGTGCTTGCCCGGGTTCGCGCTCGACGTCTCGTCGTACGGGAACGTGCTTGCGGCGATTGCGTTCCTCCATGGCCTCTCTCAGGACGAGCTGACGACCGCCGAGCTCGACGATCACCAGCCCGAGTACAGCCTCATCCATACGACGCGAGCGGTGAAGCCGCCCGCCGACTGACGCAGTCGGGCCCTTCGGGAGGCGATCAGGGTGGGTCGAGGCTGTCGTCGGTTCGTTCGGCGCGCCACTGCAACCCCAGCTTGAACATTCGCCGCGGTCTGCCGAGATCATCACCGTCGACGGAGAACGTCACGACGTTCTCGCGCGCATCGATCAGCTCATAGTGGGTCCCCAGGAGGATGCCGACGATGTAGTCACCCGGCGGTAGGACTGGTGGGATCGTGCATCGCACCGTGTAGCGACCGGGTGCGGAGATCGTCTGGGACGGTCCGTCGCTCATGTGTTCCTCGAGCAGTACGGCGCCCGTCGCATTACTGAGGATGCACACGAGATCGAGTCCTGGTACGGGCTCGTTGACCGTGACACCCATGTCGACGATCGCTGAATCGCTGCTCGAGAACCTCGTGAACGCCGCCGAGCCGCCGCTCGACATCGATACCGTCCGGATGTGCGCCCGCAAACCTCGATCGTCCTCGAAGGTGATGGCAGCGGACTCGACAGCTGTCGATCGGAGATAGTCGCGGACG
>DATMDV010000057.1:0-2587 GCA_035557475.1 Ilumatobacteraceae bacterium | reverse complement strand
GGATCGGGGTTGCTGGACGCGTCGATGGCGCGCACGTCGAAGGTGTGCGGTCCGAGGGCGAGCGGGCCGGGGTAGCTTTGCGGCGACGTGCACGCGGTCCACGTCGGGGTGTCGAGGCGGCACTCGAACGAGACGGCAGGCGCGGTCCCGGCGAAGGTGAACGTCGCGTTCGTCGCCGTGGTGCTGCCCGACGGGCCGCCGGTGATCGTAGTGTCGAGGACCGGGGGCGGCGGCGGACCGGCGACCTTGAACGAGAACGCGTCAACGTAGGCGGTGCCGGTCGCGTTCATGCTATTGCCGTCCATCTGGATCCGTGCGCTGGTCGCACCGGCCGGGGCGGTCAGCGTCGCCGTGCGCGACTGCCAGGCGCCATTCGTGTCGTCGTTGAACGTGTGAATGACGACCGGCGCACCGAGGTTGGTGTTGCCTGCCCGCCACTGGACGTTCAGCGCGAAGGAGAAGGCATCCGAGGTTGCCGGCAGATTGACCATGCCGCTGAAGTCGTACGACGTGCCGGCGGTCACGTTGACCTGCTGGAAGATCTTCGCGTTGTTCGCCAGGTGGCGACCTACGAAGGAGCCATCCTGCGCCGGCGTCACGTTTGAGCGAGTGAACGCCGTGACAATGCCCCAGTCATCGGGAATTGAGTTGCCATTGGTGTCGAGCTCGAAGCTCGGGTTGAGGAGCAGGTTCGGTGCGGCTGATGGATCGCTGACGGTGATCGTCTTCGTCTCTCCGTCGGAGCCCTCCCCGTTCGTCGCGGTCAGGGTGACCGTGTAGGGCCCGGGAGCCGCGTAGGTGAAGGACGGGTTCTGCGCGGCCGAGTCGATCGTGCTCCCCCCGTTGCCGAAGTCCCAGCTCCAGCTCGTCGGCGAGCCGGTCGAGTCGTCGGTGAAGTTCACCGTCAGCGTTCCCGGCGTCTGGCTCGAGCTGAACCCGGCGACCGGCTGGGTCGGGCCGCCACCACCATCGAGGCTGAACTCGTAGATCTTTCCGTCGTTCTCGCTCGGGACGTCGTTGTTGTCGACTCCGCGGTCGGCGACGTAGATGCTGTGGCCGGCCGACCCGTTGGATGGCGGAGCGATTGCAAGACCACCGGCCGAGTTCGGGTTTGCGGCGGCGATCGAGACGCTCGACACCAGGCCGCCGGTCGGAGTCACCTCGATCATCGGGTCCGGTCCATTGGCCTGGCTCACGCGGTTGCTGACGACCCAGATGTTGCCGGTTTCAGGATGGACGTCGAGGCCCTCGGGCTCACGCTGGCCATACTGCTCGAGATCGTAGTTCGAGACGACGTCGTCGCCGCCCGTGCCGACCACGCCGTTCGGGCCCGGCTGGACCTTGACGAGGTCGTTGTCGAGGGCGTCGACCATGTAGAGCGTGTTGTTCCCGAAGGCGAGGCCCTCGGAGTCGGCGTTGTTGTACGGGGCGTTGTTCACGGTGAAGACGCGCACCTGGGCCATCGTCGCGGCGTTGTAGACCCAGACCCGGGCGCCGTTGCCGTCGTTGCAGATGTAGAGCTCGTTGCGCACCGGATCGTAGGCGACGCCGACTGGCTCGTTGTTGGTCGGATTGGTCGGGGCAGCGTTCGTGTTGAACGTGGCCGTCTGCGCAGCGCCGTTGCGTGGCGCGAACCAGACGTTGACGTTGTGGAACCCGGCGCCGGTGTTCTCGTCCACCTCGCCATCGCCGGAGACGAGCCGGTCCCGGCGGGCCGTCGGCACTTCGGTCTCGCTGGCGGGGATGTAGGCCAGGCCGGATGGATCGGGGCTGTCGGGATTCCACGTGCTCCCCGAGCCGGTGTTCGTCGTCCGCACGAGGGAGACGGATGCCGTCGCGGCGGCGGCTAACGCTTGTGGCGCGAGCGGCGCCTCGGCAAGGGCCAGCTCGACGATCGCCCCCCCGGTCCCGCGGGCGGTGCCCGCGTCGGCGATGTAGACGCTCATGTCGGTTGATGCGTCGCTGGTGTCGCCACTCGGCGCCACCGCGAGGTCGGTCGGCGCCTCGATGCCGAGCCCGGCCAGGTCGCGCGCCGCGAGCACCGCGCCCTGGGCGTCGAACTCGTAGAGCGTTCCGCTGTTCGTTCCGATGCTGAAGAGGTGCCCGTCCGCGGCAACCGCGAGCCCGTCAAGGCTCTCCCCGGCGGCAAGCGCGACCGTCCGATTGACACTCGCGGTCGTCGGAGAAGCCGCGCGCGTGACCCGCAGCGCGCCGTCAGTGCCAAGAATGAGGATCTCGCCGGCGAGATTCGCATCAACGCCTGCCGGCGCAGTCCCGGCGTCCTCCCCCGTGACCGAGGTCGTCGCCCCGACGGCCCCGTCAGCGACACGCCCCACCGCGGCAGGGACCGCAAGGATCGAACCGCCGTCGGGCGCCGTGATCAGGCGATCGCGCGTCGAGTCATAGGCGAGGTCTGCGGTGCCTGCCACGCCGCCAGGCAGCGCGATGGAATCCTGAACCTCTCCCACCAGGGAAAGTGTCTGGAGGCTGCTTCCGCCATCGGGTCCACTGCCCGGTCGCGTGCTGGACACGCAGGAACTCAAGCGGTGGGTGAGCGATTTCGCCACCCGCCCCGAGATGTGGGAAC
>DATMDV010000056.1:0-5445 GCA_035557475.1 Ilumatobacteraceae bacterium | reverse complement strand
TCGGCCGCTGGGGTTCACCCGAACGGGTCGTTTGGCGCCTCGAGGCGCCGGGTAGCTCGACGCCGCTCCAAACAGTGGGCGGATCCGACGATGAGAAAGGAGACTTCAATGTGGAGCGCCAATTCGGTAGTGGTTTCGTGTCGCGACGAACGTCGGGTCGACATGGCGACGCTGGACCGTTGGTGCTGTGAGTACAGCGAGAGCCGCGACCGGACCCTGCGGGACCGGATCGTCGAGCACTTCGACTGGCTCGTTGGCATCTGTGCTCGCCAGAACGCACGTCGCGGCGAGCCCCTCGATGACCTCGTGCAGGTCGGGAGGATCGGACTGCTCAAGGCGCTCGACCGGTTCGATCCCGCGTTCGGGGTGCAATTCAGGACGTTCGCGTCGGCGACGATCAGCGGAGAATTGCGCCGCTACTACCGTGGCGCGTGGAAGGTCAAGGTTTCTCGCGGTCTGCAAGAGCGTCATCTGGCGGTGATGCGGGCGATCGAGACGCTCACCGAATCCCTGCAGCGGTCGCCGACCGCGGCCGATATCGCTCACAACCTGAAGTTGAACGTCGACGAGGTGATCGAGGCTGTTGCGGTCGGTTCCACGTTCTCACCGATCGCGATCGACGGCGGAAGGGGCGGACACGGCCGGCAGCGAGACCATCTCGCCAGCCTCGAGTTCGAGCGTGCGGAGTGGCGGACCGACCTCACCGAACTGATCTGGCTACTTCCTCGTCGCGAGCGGGACATCTTGTACCTGCGCTTCTACCGTGAAATGACCCAGTCGGAGATCGCCGAGGAACTCGGCGTCAGCCAAGTGCACGTCTCGCGCCTACTGCGAGCCGCCCTGAGCGCCCTTCGCAGTCGCGCCGAAGACGTGGGCTTGGACTCACAGCTCGAGTCGGCTTGACTCACATCTCGAGTCGGTCGGCTGAGGTTGGCCACGCGCTCCGACCCATCCTTGCCCATGGACCGTGACCTGGCGCCCAGCGTTTGAGTCACCGGCGAACCAGGGAATGGCCACCACGCTGTCCGATCGCGACCTGCGTCGGTATTTGCCTTCAGTCCCAGCGACCGCGAACCGTCGACTAACAGAGAGTGAGAGTGGCCATGACCCAACCCGTTGGTACGCGCGATAATGATCCGGGCGACATCGCCACCGCAGCTTCAAATGGTGAGATCGTCCCGGACGAATCGGCGACAGCTGCGTCGCTTCGGCGGCAGTCGGACGAGCACCCGGCAAGCGATCTCCAAGCCCTCAGCGACCAGGTGAAGCGACGTCAGGCGGACGAACCGACCGGGTTGACGCGCACTTCGAAGGTGCGCGACGCCGACGCCGACGATTCGGCCGTCCACGGCCGAGCGACGACCGTTCCCACAACAGCGGAAGAGCGGGCCGTGGCCGCGGCGGGTGGTGAACCGGTCGCGACGACCGACGACGAGCCGCCGGAGTACGAAGGCCCGAACTCGCTCTGACCGCGGTAGCCGGTCAACACGAGGGGCGCGCCACCGTGCGAGTTGGAAGTACGGCCCAGCACCCTGTCGACGCCGGCCGGATCGAACAAGGTTCCATTGAGGCTTGGATCTCACATCCGCGGGTAGACGGGGACATGGCTGTAACGAGAACCCTGCCCGCGGCACGGGCTGACGCACCGCGGAACCCGGAGCGATTCCAGCTTCCACTGTTTCTGTTCGGCATCGGACTCGGCGGGTTCGTGGATGGGATCGTGCTGCACCAGATCTTGCAGTGGCACCACATGATCTCCGATACCGCCGAGGGACAGATGACGACCGTGGCTGGGCTGGAAGCAAACACGCTCGCTGACGGGTTGTTCCACGCGTTCGCGTTCCTGATCGTTGTGGTCGCGCTCTACCTGACGATGAGAATCCGACGACTGGACGCGACCGCGGTGCTGCCGTCCGGCGGTGTGACGACCGGATGGCTTCTCGTGGGCTGGGGCGCGTTCAACGTCGTGGAGGGTCTGGTCGATCATCATCTATTGACCATCCACCACGTACGCGACGATGTCACGGACGCGCTCGCATGGGACTTGTCCTTTCTGGGGATGTCCGTCGTGCTGTTAGCGGTTGGTGTTGCACTGGTACGTCGCGGCCGGTCTCTCGACCGATGAGGAATCGTAGGGACGAGCGGTGACCCAACCGTCGGGGTCTATGGAACGGCACGTCCGGGTAGAGGGTTGCCGCGTGGCAACTTCCGACGATCGATGAGGATGTAAATGGTTGCGGTGCCGCACCAGCAGGGCGCACTCGCGGAGGGTGTCGCCGACGAGGACGTGGAGATCTTCAACGTCGCCGCGCTGTGGCGATACGAGGCGATCGTGCGGCTCGGCCTCGATGGCGACTCAATGGTCGCCGCGGCGAGCCCAGGTGCGGTGTTCCCCCAGATCCTGGACTTCCTGGTGCGCAATGTCGACGCGGCACCGCCGGGGGCGATCATCGATGTCGGTGCCGGACTGGCCGGCATCGCCGAAACGGTTCGGCAAGCGTCCGGTCGCTGCGTGTTGGCGTTCGATGCATCGCGCCACGCATGCGACGGCGCTCGCAGACTGTTTCCCGAGGTACAACTGGCGCGAGCGCATCCTTCAGGGCTGCCGGTCCGCGACGGCTCGGTCGCGGCCGTCCTCGCCTGCGGATTGCTGTCGGTGTTGACCGACCCAAAGGCGATGATGTCGGAGGCGCGGCGCGTGATCCAGGAGCAGGGATGCTTCGTCGTCGTCGACCTGGCGTCTGCGTCATCTCGTCCTGCGAGTGTGGGCGGCAAGGTGTTCCCCTCGGCGGAGCGAATCCTCGGCTCGCTGGCCGACGCCGGCTTCGCGCTGGCCGACCAGGCGATCGGCGTGACGAGCCTCAGCGACTGGGCGCTGGCGGACGCGGCCATCGCACGCGACATCGCCGACCGGCGGCGCGGCGAAGCCGCGTTCGATCACTGGCTCGACGATCGTCGCCGATTCGAACGGATGATGAGTTCGGACCGCGTGATCATGATCGGTGTCGCCGTCAGGCCCTGCTGAGGTTCCGAATGTGCGAGCCGGACGACCGTGCGGCGGGCAGCGCCACGCCAGCTGGTGAGCCGCGTCGACTCGGCGTCGTCAAGGTCGACGATACGCGTGTAACCACATCGGGTGAACGCCGTCATACAGACGCACTGATTTCGAGAAACGGGACTGAGCATCCGTGAGTCGGGGTACGAGAGCACCTCACTTACCGAGTTGGAGGACCGCATGACAGTCGAATCCCGCAGCGACGCAGGAAGTGCCGCTCCTGCCAGCGAAGAGAAGTTGGGTGTGGCTCGGGCAGCCGAGACGGCCAAGGCGGAGATGTCCACCGTCGCCACCACGGCCGCTGAAGGCGCGAAGGAAGTCGCCGGTGAAGCAACCGTGCAAACCAAGGCGGTGATCAGTCAGGCCAAGCAGCAAGTCGATGGCCTCGTGACCCAGACACGAGAAGAGGTTCGCCAGCAGGCTGAGGACCGCAGCGCCCAGGCGGCGGGCGGTCTGCGGACGCTTTCGGAGCAGGTCGCCGCCCTCGTCGACGGTCGGCCCGAGAGCGCCGGCTCGCTCCCCCGCTACTTGGAGGAAGTGCAGGAGCACGTGCGCGGTCTCGCGTCGAGGCTGGAGCACGGCGGGCCGCAAGCGATCGTCGACGACGTGTCCCGCTTCGCCCGTCGCCGCCCCGGCCTGTTCCTCGCCGGAGCGGTCGGGGCAGGATTCGTGGTGGGTCGAGTTGTACGCGCCTCTTCCGGGCAAGGCCATCCCACCAGCCCACAGACCCCCGAGACGGGCAGCCGCCAATTGGGCGCCTCCACCTCAACCGCTCCCACCCCGGCAGGACTGCCCGCGGCCGGCTCTACGGACACCGGCTCGGCACACGCAACGTCGCCGGATCGTGGCGGGGCATCGACGTGAGCGCTCCGTCCCGACCGACCTACTCAACCGGGATCGCGGCAGAGCAGTCCGCTCTCGCGACCGAGCCGAAACGCTCCGACGACTCGCTCGGCGACCTGCTCTCGGAGCTGACAAGTGAGCTGAGCACTCTGTTCCGCAAGGAGATCGAGCTGGCCAAGACGGAGGCCCAAGAACAGGCGACGGTCGCCGGCAAAGCGGGTGCCATGTTCGGCGGCGCCGCGCTGGCGGCGTGGCTCGCCCTCGTACTTCTCTCTCTGGCCGTGGCGTGGCTACTCGACGACGCTCTCAACCGCGCCCTGGCGTTCGCCATCGTGGGCGTGTTGTGGGTGATCGCGGCATTCGTTCTCCAGCGCAGCGCTCGGAGCAAGCTGTCCGCACTGCGCGGACTGTCACACACCAAACAGACGATCAAGGAGGACGTGGAATGGGCCAAAGCACAGAAGAGCTGAGGCGTGACATCGCGAGAACCCGCGGTGAGCTCGGTGAGACCCTCGACGCGATCGGTGACCGGGTCAGTCCCGGACGCATGATCGAGCGGCGCAAGAATCGTGCGAGCAACATGATCAGGAGCGCCCGCGACCGGGTGATGGGTTCAGCGTCAGACACGAGCCAAGCGCTCGCCGACGCGGGCCATGCCATCGGCGACACCGCGAGCGGAACGGTCGACACGCTGAAGAGCAGCCCCGAGGTCGTCCGCAACCAGACCCAGGGCAACCCGCTCATGGCAGGGGCGATCGCGTTCGGGGTCGGCCTGCTCACCGCATCGGTCTTCAAGCCGAGCGAAGTCGAGAAGCAGGTTGCTGGCCAGCTGATGGACAAGGCGGAACCGCTCACGCAGGAGTTCAAGCAGATGGGCCAAGAGACCCTGGAGCATCTGAAGGAACCGGCGCTTGCCGCGGTCGAGCAGGTGAAAGAAACCGCCACGGACGCGGCGCAGGCTGTCGCCGAAACGACAAAGCACTCCGCCGAAACGAGCAAACTCACCGCGCTCGACGCGGCAGACACGGTGCGCTCGGACATCAATGACGACTAGCCCGGACGCGTGATCGAGGCGCGGGTCCAACGCCGCCGCTGAGGACGACATCCGAATGCGCGCCGCGTCTGGGTCGACAGCTGCGAGCACCACACCGGCAGCGGCCGAGCCGGTCGACGGTTCGCTCGATACGCCAACGATCGACGGTTCTTCATCCTCGACGCATTGCTCGGCACGGTCGACCCAACCGCCCTCCGCCCCTTCGCGACAGACGTCGTAACTCATGGAGGCGCCGACCTCATGAAACTCGGACCTTGCCCGATCGACATTCTCGGACTTGACTACTACGCGCATTGCCAATGGCCTTCGGGCCGCTTCGCGGGACGGCCCCAAGCCCCCACATCGTGCCGCTGGCCGACGTGATCGTCGAGTACTCCAGGCGCTACAAACGGCCTTGCATCATCAGCGAGACCAACATCCGCGGAACCGCGAGCGACAGAGCAACTTGGTTCAAGTACGTCCTCGAGCAATCAGAATTCGCCATCCGTCGCGG
>DATMDV010000055.1:0-2096 GCA_035557475.1 Ilumatobacteraceae bacterium | reverse complement strand
ATTCGAGGCTGCATGAAACGGCTCACGATGCCGAGCCACGTCATCGGTAGCCACACAACGAGCAACGCGAACCAGACACCGCGAGCCCCGAACTCACGCCGAGACCACACCAGCAGCGCGACGGTGACGACTGTCAGCCCGGCCGCGAGGAACATCTTGCGCACGTTGTCATCGTGTCCCCGACGGCGCTGCGTGCCCAGGGACCAAGGGCCCGTCACTCTCCACGCGGACTCTTTGGGAACTGGGAATCGAGGGGAATGGGAATCGAGGTCGCGGCGCTGTACGTCCCTGACCACTACGCCAGAAGCGCAGCGGCTCCCGGCGAACCGCGTCCATTAGTCTGGGGCCCCCATGGACGACGGGGTCGCGCAACTTGGGCTCGACGCGCGTGCCGTGTAGGCCGCCGCTCCCGACGGGATGGTGATCGTCGCCGACGACGGCCGAATTGTCGCCGTCAATTCCGATCTGAAGCGGCAGTTCGGCTACTCGGGCGACGAACTGATCGGGGCGACGATCGAGATGCTCGCGCCCGTGGACCTGCGCGATGTCCATGTCGTGCTGCGCGAGGCGTACGTCGCGGAACCGAGGCGGCGGGATATGGGCGTCGGTCGGCACCTGCACGGCCAACGTCGCGGTGGATCGGTGTTCTGGTCCAGATCAGTCTGGCGCGCATCGGTACCGAGGAGGGTGAGATGACGTTCGCTGCGGTGCGAGACGTGACGTCACACGTGCAACATGAGGAGCAGCTCGCCGACGCCAACCGGCGTCGCGCACTCGCGTAGGACCACGATCGCATCGCCCGCGACCTGCACGACACCGTCATCCAGGAGCTCTTCGGTGTCGGCCTCGGCCTGCAGGGTTTGCAGAGTCGAATCACCACACCTGAGCTTGCTGGGCTGATCTCCAAGGCGGTCGACGACATCGACCAGATCATCCGGGCGATCCGGTTCACCGTCGACGAGCTGAGCCAGGCCGAACCGTCGCGCGGACCGCGCCAGCGCATCGCCGACGCTGCCGCCGAGGTCGCGCCGTCGCTCGGCTTCGAACCGCACGTCCACTTCGCCGGGCCGATCGACGGCGCCGTCCCCGACACGATCGTCGACCGTTGATTGACGTGGTGCGCGAGGCACTGAGCAACGTCGCCCGCCACGCAGGCGGCACGCAGGCCGACCTTGCGATCGGTCGGTGACCACGTGACGGTCGAGGTGTTGGACAACGGCCGTGGCATCGGCGAGCCGGGCCGTCGAAGCGGACTCTCGAACCTCGCCCACCGCGCGTTCCAACTCGGGGGCGAGTTCGAAGTCCGCCAACGCGCCGAAGGCGGCACGTCAGTGCGCTGGTCCGTGCCGTTGATGTGACCGGCGGGCGAAGCGGCTCCGCCGCCGCTCGCCGAACCGGGTGTTCACCTCTGAACGACGGGTGAACGAACCGGCTTCACCATTCAGCGGTTCTGTCTGGTTCATACGGCGCATCGGCTCAGTTGAAGCAGACAGGTCGGATTTCGGCGGGCTACTCGAAGCGGTGGCGGGCGCGTTCCTCGACGCGGGCGACGAAGGCCGCGGCCTCGGAACGACGTTGCATGCCGAGCTTGGCGAGCAGGTTCGACACGTAGTTCTTCACCGTCTTCTCGGCGAGGAACAACTCGGTCGCGATCTGCCGGTTCGACCGGCCCTCGCCGATCAGATCGAGGATCTCGCGCTCGCGGGGCGTCAGCTCCGCGATCGTCCCCGGCTCGCTCTCGCGCAGCCGCCGAAGCGCGAGCCGGACAGTCGCCGCATCCAGCAGCTGCGCTCCACCCGCGACGGAACGGATCGCCTCCACGATGTGATTGCCGCGCACCTGCTTGAGCAGGTAGCCGGCGGCACCCGCCAAGCTCGCGTCGACGAGCGCTTGGTCGTCGGAGAACGACGTGAGGATCAGGCATCCGACCTCGGGCAGGCTCGAACGGACGTCGCGACACACCTCGATGCCGGAACCGTCGCCGAGCCGCACGTCGATCACGGTGACGTCGGGCGCGCTCGCCGCGATCCGGTCCAACGCGCCGACCGCGCTTCCCCACTGACCAGTGACGACCATGTCGTCCTCGGCGTCGATCA